>JBNMPW010000050.1:0-17952 GCA_051277205.1 Oceanicoccus sp.
CATCACCCGGTCATTAACTTCTTCTATTAGGCGATGTGCTAAATAAGCCTCGTCCATTAATTCATCTAAGCCAACCTGACTACGCATAATCTCTGGTGGTTTTAAAAAAAATTCTTCTGCCAAGGTAAAAAAAGGCTCCGCGTAATCTTGAATGTTGGCTTGTTGAGTTATACCGCGAGCAGCATCGATAAAGCTGGGCACGTGTTCAACATAGGCGATCACAAACTCCACCAAACTCTGGGCGGGGTTTTGTTTTGGCAGCTGAATGGCGAAATGGATCTTGTCCATGATGAGCTGATCAAACAAGGCCGCAAGATGTCCATGTTGTTGTTCGTGTCGTTTTGCCAGCTTGATAGTGTCGCGAATGGCGTCAGTTGCCAACAAGGCCTCCTCAGAGTGTTGCAGAGATAAGTTTAATAAAGCGCACTATTGATTATTTGCGGCGCCATGAAATTAAGGCTAGTACAAAACCGAAACTTGGCTAGAGATAAGTAGGAACAATATGACTTATTAGCAAAAAAGAGGCACAGAGCTAGTCAATAGCTTCGGCTTGGCGGTGGGTAGTCATCGCTGGTGCTCTGTATGCCAGAGCTGTCGGCGGGTGAAATAGACAAAATAAGCCGCCATACTTATGCCCCTAGCGGCATTGAAAATTAAAAAAGCAAACCAAAGGCCGTGGTTGCCCCAACTTTGGCTGAAATACCAGGCGGGTAAATAAACCAGCGCCACGGATAACAGCATACTGTGTTGCATGGCGGCGGTTTTGGTGGCGCCAATAAAAATCCCATCGAACAGATAGCTCCAGACAGCGACCAGGGGTAATAAGAATAACCAGGGTAAATAGCGTTGTGCTTCGGCGGCGACAGCCGGCAGTGACGTCATCAGCCCTATTAGCCCTTGCCCGCCAACTATAAAGACCAAGGAAAAGCATGCGGCGGTAACCAAGGACCATAGCCCGCAATGCCAGCAGGTATCGATAAACCGGCGTTGGTCGCGGCGGCCGATGGCATTGCCAACGAGAGCTTCAGCAGCATTAGCAAAGCCATCGAGGCCATAGGCGGTGAGTAGTAGTAGATTCATAATAATGGTATTGGCTGCCAATACGATGTCACCCTGCTTGGCGCCTTGGGCCGTAAAGAAGGCAAAGCTGCCCAGCAGTGCAAGCGTACGAACAAATAGATGACGATTAACGGCTAGCAGTTCTTTATAGTCATGCCAGCGCCAAAGTCGCTGTCGGTCTAGGCTACCGGCGCTAGTCGCCAGTTGCTGGCGCAGTAACAGCAAGGCCAGCCCGCAGCCGCTGTACTCGGCAATGACGGTAGCAACGGCGGCGCCATCACTCTTCATATCCAAGCCAATAATTAGCAAAAAATCCAGCAGCACATTAAGGCCATTGGTAAAAAGCGCGATCAGCAGCGGCCAGCGGGTGTTCTGGCGGCCAATCATCCAGCCAACAATGGCGAAGGTCACTAGCATCGCGGGGGCACTGAGAATGCGTATTTGCATGTAACTGGCGGCCAGTTTATCGGTACCTCCCGGCGGCACCACTAAAAGCAAGCCAACATGGGTCAGCAGCGGGCTCAATAAAATCATCCCTAAGCCCAGCACCACCCCAAGGCAAATCGCCTGAGCACTGATTAAGCGCAATTGATCGTGTTGAGCGGCGCCGTGTGCTTGGGCGGTGAGGCCGGTGGTGCCCATGCGTAAAAACGAGAATCCCCAGTACAAAATTGATAAAATACTGCTGCCGACGGCGACAGCGGCTAAATAGTGAGCAGATTCCAGGTGGCCAAGGATGGCAGTATCGACCAAACCGAGCATAGGAACCGAAATATTAGAAATAATCATCGGCCACGCCAAATGCCATATCTTGTGGTTGAGTGCGCGATTTGGGTGCATATAGGCAATTCTTAGTGGGTTTTCAATGACTTGCTTGGAAGAGAAAGTCGTCGTAACAGTTAATTTTAAGGTGGATTGGGTGGCCTGTCTTGTTAAAGGTGCGTATAATCGCGGCGTTTTGTCGTACCAAGTAATTGGTGGGCATCAAAAATATCGCATATGTCTCCCGATCGTTTACTTATTGAGCAAAGCTAATCAGCTTGCGGGTGTATTTAGTGGCTCACTGCTGTGGGTTGCGTCGATCAAGGGCAAAAGTAGCAACAGGTATTCACGGCCACTGCTATATTATATCCAGACAAACAGTTTAATCGCGGGTTTGCAGTGGTTTTGGTAGGTATTGATGCCTGCAGCGATGTATTCAAGGTCTTAGAACCGAGTTCTGGGGTATTTTTTAACTAATTAAATGGAGACACGGGAAATGTATTTACAGGCGAAACGGCTTTACAAGCTGGCGCTTAGTCCTGTGCTATTGCTGCTCAGCTTTCTGAGTACAGGGGCTTGGGCGGAAGAGGCTCAACGCTGGCAGATGAATATGTCGCCAGGCGTTACTGAAGTTGGGGCAGAAATTTACGGTCTGCATATGATCGTTTTCTGGATTTGTGTCGTTATTGGTGTTTTAACATTTGGCGCGATGTTCTACTCGGTGTTTGCGCACCGTAAGTCAAAGGGCGTTAAAGCGGCTACATTTCATGAAAGTACGACTATTGAAATTGCCTGGACCATCGTTCCTTTCGTTATCCTCATCGTCATGGCCTTCCCTGCCACTACCACTCTGCTGAAAGTTTACGATTTTGATGATTCGGATTTAGATATTTTGGTAACAGGCTACCAGTGGAAGTGGAAATACGAATATATTGATGAAGCGGGCGAAAATGTTGTTTTCTTCAGCAATCTGCGGACCAATAACACTGAAATCTATAACGAAGATGAAAAAGGTGAGCATTATCTGCGAGAAGTCGATGAGCCGGTTGTTTTGCCGGTGAACAAGAAAGTTCGGCTCCTGATCACGGCTAATGATGTTATTCACGCATGGTGGGTACCGGCATTAGCCGTGAAAAAAGACGCTATTCCGGGCTTTATCAACGAATCTTGGACTAAGCCACTGGTAACCGGTGTATACCGTGGTCAGTGTGCTGAACTTTGTGGTCGTCTCCATGGTTATATGCCGATCGTTGTTAACGTCGTAGAAGAAGACGAATACAACGCCTGGTTAGCCGAGAAGAAAGGCAAAGCCTCAGAGATTAAAGCCCTGATGGATAAAAACTTCAGCCTAGACGAGCAAATGGCTTCGGGTAAGCCGGTCTATGAGCAGTACTGCGCAGCCTGTCACGGCGTTAATGGTGAAGGCGGTGTTGGTAAGGCAATCGCAGGTAGCTCTTATGCTACAGGTGATGTCAAAGCTCACATCGGTATGGGTGTAAATGGTGTGGCGGGTACTGCAATGCAGGCATTCGGTGCTCAGCTAAATGATGTCGACATGTCGGCGGTTATTACGTATCAGCGTAATGCCTTCGGTAATAATATGGGTGACATTGTTCAGCCCATCGACGTTTATAACTTCAAGCAAGGTCAGTAGGAGGAGTAACAATGGGTGCGCACGGGCCTGCTACAAAAGGTTTAATGAGGTGGGTAACAACCACCAACCACAAAGACATCGGTACAATGTATCTTTGGTTCAGTTTCGCCATGTTTATTCTGGGCGGCTCTTTTGCCATGATCATTCGTGCAGAGCTGTTTCAGCCGGGACTGCAAATTGTAGAGCCTGAATTTTTCAACCAGATGACCACGATGCATGGTCTGGTGATGGTGTTTGGTGCCATCATGCCTTCCTTTGTTGGTTTGGCTAACTGGATGATTCCAATGATGATTGGAGCGCCAGATATGGCGCTGCCTAGACTGAACAACTTTAGTTTTTGGATTTTGCCACCAACATTTTTGCTGTTGGCATCAACATTGTTTATGGACGGCGGTGCTCCAAACTTCGGTTGGACATTTTATGCTCCATTATCAACGACTTACGCGCCTGATACGGTCACCTTCTTTATTTTTGGCGTGCATTTGATGGGTCTGTCGTCAATCATGGGCTCGATCAATATTATCGCCACAGTCGTTAACTTACGTGCGCCTGGCATGACATACATGAAAATGCCGATGTTCGTATGGACTTGGTTGATTACCGCTTTCTTGCTAGTGGCAGTAATGCCGGTGTTAGCGGGTTTGGTAACCATGATGTTAATGGATGTTCACTTCGGTACCAGCTTCTTCTCAGCTGCCGGTGGCGGTGACCCCGTGTTGTTCCAGCATATATTCTGGTTCTTTGGTCACCCTGAGGTATACATCATCATCTTGCCAGCATTTGGTGTGGTGTCGCAGATTATTCCTACTTTTGCTCGCAAGCCGCTGTTTGGCTACGACTCAATGGTTTATGCGACAGCCTCTATCGCCTTCCTATCGTTTATCGTGTGGGCTCACCACATGTATACCGTAGGTATGCCGATTGCCGGTGAACTGTTCTTTATGTATGCGACCATGCTGATTGCGGTGCCTACTGGCGTTAAGGTGTTTAACTGGATCACTACTATGTGGCAGGGTTCGATGACCTTCGAGACACCAATGCTGTTCGCGATTGGTTTCGTGTTCTTATTCACTATTGGTGGTTTCACCGGCGTGATGTTGTCATTGGCGCCTGTTGATTTCCAATACCACGATAGCTACTTTGTAGTTGCTCACTTCCATTATGTAATGGTTGCGGGTGCGGTATTCAGTATGTCGGGTGCGGTTTATTACTGGCTGCCAAAGTGGTGCGGTAGAAAATACAATGAGACCATGGGTAAAGCCCATTTTTGGATCTCATTTATTGGCTTTAACCTCACGTTCTTCCCACAGCATTTCTTGGGTCTGGCCGGTATGCCGCGTCGAATCCCAGATTACGCGCTGCAGTTCACTGACTTCAATACTATGTCGTCAATCGGTGCGTTTATTTACGGTGCCTCGCAGATATTGTTCTTGTTCAATGTGGTTCGCACCATTGTTTCCGGTGAGAAAACCAGCGAAGAGAAAACGTGGGAAGGTGCTGAAGGTTTGGAATGGACAGTGGCAACACCTGCTCCGTACCATACTTTCTCAACACCACCGAATGTGAAGTAAATACTTTTAACGATAGCTTGATGAGGTCCTGCCGTGTCGGATAAGCCAGCAACAGACAGAAATATTGCTTACACAGTGGGTAAGCTGTCAGTAACGGCAGTTGCTATGTTCGCCTTTGTATTTGTAGTCATGGTGCCCTTATACGATGTGCTCTGTGATGCACTGGGTATAAACGGCAAGACCAGTGGTGAGCGTTATAGGGTTGTTGAGGCGAAGGTGGATGAGAGTCGCGAGATTCGAATTCAGTTTGTCGCTACCAATAATGCTGAGATGTCCTGGGTATTTCGCCCTAGCCAAACGCAAGTGCGAGTGAACCCTGGTGCCACTAACGACACTGTATTTTATGCAAAAAACCCTTCAGCTAATGACATGGTAGCGCAGGCAATACCAAGCGTCTCACCAGCCCGAGCCGCGGAGTATTTTCATAAAACAGAATGCTTTTGCTTCAACCAGCAGCCTTTGGGCGCCGGTGAAGAAGCAAACATGCCACTGCAATACATTATCGACCAAGATTTACCGGCCGATATAAAAGTGATCACCTTGTCCTATACAATTTTTGATGTAACCGCGATGGCCGCCAATCAGGCGTCCGTAGCTAGACGATAAAACGAAAGTATTTTTGCGGCTGGGCTAACAACACCCGCCAAAGCAGAGATTAACGGAGAAAAAAAATGTCAGGTCAAAGCAATACTGAGTATGAGGCCTATTATGTACCCGAAAAAAGTTATCTGGCCATCTTTGCCAGTTTAACTTTGTTCACCACATTGGTGGGTGCGGCGTGTGTATTAAATGATCGCATGGTTGGTATTAAAACGGGGATAACCCCAGATACTAGTTCGTGGTTTTTCTTCCTAGCGGGCCTCGTGTTGTTTATGGCGACGCTATTTTGCTGGTTTCGCATTTCCATCATCGAAAACCGTGCTGGTATGAACAGCGCACAGTTGAAGCACTCATATGTTATCGGCATGCAGTGGTTCATCTTTTCTGAGGTGATGTTTTTTGCCGCTTTCTTTGGTGCCCTTTGGTATGTCCGTAACTTAGCGGGCCCTTGGTTGGGGGGCGAAGGTGAAGGTGGTCGTATGAACGCTTTGCTATGGGAGGGTTTCAGCTATGAGTGGCCCATGATGCAAACGCCGCAAGATGCCGTCGGTGGGGTTGCGGGGCAACCGGTAGCTGCGATGGGCGGTATTGATGGCGGTGTGATGACTGGCCCTGAGAAAAACCTTAGCTTTCCGGGTTGGAGTAATATCCTGCACTGGTTGCCAATGTGGAACACGATCGTGTTGATCACTTCATCGGTGACGCTGCATGTTGCTCACTTAGCGCTATTGGCTAACAAACGTACCAAACTCAACGTTTGGCTAGGCATCACCGTGGCATTGGGTATTATCTTTATAATTCTGCAATATATGGAATACCACGAGGCTTATGTTGAATATGGCTTGTACCTCAGTTCTGGTATCTATGGTTCAACCTTCTTTATGTTGACGGGTTTCCACGGTTTCCACGTCTGCATGGGTATGATTATGCTGCTGATTCAATGGCTGCGCTCTACCAAGTCGGGTCATTTTACACCTGAAGATCACTTCGGTTTAGAGGCCTCAAGTTGGTACTGGCATTTTGTTGATGTGGTTTGGGTCGGTTTGTTTCTATTCGTTTATATCCTCTAAACGATTACAGAGAATCAAAAACGGCTGTGCAGTTATCTTCACAGCCTTTTTTATGTCTAGCTTTAATATTTAGGGCTTTGCAGCCTTGCTAGTCGACTCTGGGGCGCTTAGCTTATCTTGATAGCGCGCATCCCACGGTGCATTAGAGCCCAGCTGGCCCGTAAACACGCCGTAAAACAAAAAGCTGATTAACAGACCTGTTAATATTAAACGCACGCTGAGTGCGTTCCAGGTGCGGCGGCTGTTGGTGCCCCTATCCTTAAACAAAAATGTAAAACCGGTAAACAGGCTGATAACCAGCGCAATGAATAAGGTGACGATGACCACTTTAAGCCACATGAATAACTCCAGCTGTTGTGCAAATCCGTATTATAACCCAGTGATACCCATAAATGACTGAAAGCCCAACTCGTTTACGCTTTACTCCCAATTGGCGCGCAAGCGTGCTGGCGGTGTTGTTAATACCATTATTATTGTGGCTGGGCTTTTGGCAGTTAGATCGGGCAGAAGAAAAGCGTGGGCTACAGCAGCAGTTTGAACAGCGTCAGCAGCGCGGGCCAGTTTTACTCAGTAGTCTCGACGGCAATGGTGATTTACGTTATCAGTCAGTAGAGCTCAGCGGCGAATTTATTAATGATAAAGTACTGCTGTTGGACAATAGAATTTATCAAGGCCGCTTTGGATATGAGATAATCCAGCCATTCAAGCTTACGGATAAAGCACAGCTGGTGTTGGTAAACCGAGGCTGGGTTGTTGGTGATAAATCGAGACGAGAGCTACCTAACATCAAGCCGTTGCTTGGTGACCTGACACTTGTTGCTGAAATATATGTGCCCCATGGTGAGCCTTTTAGTCTCGGTAACGATAGCGCCATCGGTTGGCCGCGGGTACTTCAGAGCCTAGAGATTGCGGAGTTAACAGCAGAGTTTGAACTGCCATTATTTCCTTATACTGTGCGCCTTAAACAAGAGTCATCGGCCAGTTTTGAAAACAATTGGATGGTGGTGAATTTAAAACCATCCAAACATGTCGGATATGCGGTGCAGTGGTTTGCAATGAGCGCTACCTTGCTGATCATTTTATTATTGAGCAATACCAATCTTTGGGCGCTGCTAAAGCGTAAATAAGTAAAAGCCACTAAGCGTAGAGAAAACGCACGAAAAAATCGAGGAACACGTGACAGAGCAACTGACAGAAAAACAACAATTAAGAAAAAACCGCAAAGTTATTTTAGGGATTTTCGGTATTCCTGCGCTAGTTTTTATCTTATCCAGCATGCTCTATTATTTGGTCGAAAACAAATCGATTGATTTAGGCACGGTCAACAATGGTGAATTAGTAACTCCGCCATTACAATTCTCCGGGTTGCCATTAGTGGATGATAGGGGTGAAGTTTTTGATTACACCAAGCCAGACCCTAAATGGGCGTTTGTAGTATTTGGCGACAGCGAATGTATTGGCTCATGTGAGCGCATGTTATACATTGCTCGGCAAAGTATTATCTCTTTAGCTAAAAGAATGGGTCAGCTACGCCTGATGTATGTTACTGCCGATGGTGTTATCGGCAATGAATTACAACAGCGCTTTGAGCGCGAATATATCGGCATGGATACCGTTAGTGTGACTGATGCCGAGGTTGATAAGTTATTTGTCGACGCCAATATTGACCCCTTCCAGCCTAACAGTTTTTATGTGGTTGATAACCGAGGTTGGCTTATGATGGTTTACCAGATTGAAAATACCAATCAAGAAAACATTAATGCACTGGGTAAAGCAGTGGTGCGTGACATGAAACGTTTGTTAAAATAGACGATGGCAAGAGGACCCTATGTTTGATACTCCTGAAAAAAGATTAGCCGGATTTAAATTAGCGCTCGCAGCTAGTTTGTTTGCGATTATCGTGTTGGCGATGGGCGCGTTTACGCGGCTAGTAGACGCTGGTCTGGGCTGTCCCGATTGGCCTGCCTGCTATGGTCATATACTGTGGCCTAATGATGCTGTCGAAGTCGCTGTTGCTAATCAAGCATTTCCCGATGCGCCGGTTGAACATGATAAAACTTGGCCAGAAATGGTGCATCGTTATCTTGCCAAAACCTTAGGATTTGTAACAATTGCATTATTTTATTTTGCTGTTCGTAGGCGCAGCGAACCACAACCTGTCAAGTTAGTTGCCGCTCTACTGGCGTCCAATGTTGCACTCACTGTTGCAACTGCTGTGGTAGGTGTGACAATGGAGCCTTATGCAGTGGGTTCAGTATTACTGACGATGCTTGTACTGCTTGGCTTATATCTCAAGCGCGGCGTGTCGACAATACCGTTTAAACTGCCTGCGTTTATTTTGGCTTTTATTATTTTGCAGGGCTTGTTCGGTATGTGGACGGTCACTTTAAAATTGTGGCCGCAAGTCGTGACTGCGCACTTGCTGGGTGGCTTTACGACTTTCAGTCTGTTGTGGCTGCTGACATTACGTTTGAGTAATAGTCATTGGCATGTGCCGCTAGCGGCGCTGCAACAAATAACGGCGTTGCGTCGTTGGGTGGTGTTAGGGTTAGTGATTGTATTTTTTCAAGTGGCTTTAGGCGGCTGGACTACATCCAATTATGCGGCGGTGGCATGCCCCGATTTGCCGACCTGCCAAGCGCAGTGGTTACCAGAGATGGACTTTGCTCAAGGCTTTAATATCAGTCAGGCGATAGGGCCCAATTATTTGGGCGGCGTAATGGATAACGAAGCGCGCATTGCGATACACTTTAGTCACCGTGTTGGCGCGATTGTCACCACCGTGTTTTTATTATGGTTGGTATTTGTGCTTTTTAAAAAAATCGCCCTGCCACAAGCTCGAAGTATGGCAAAAGTAGTGGCTGCAGTGTTGGCTTTGCAAATAGCGCTGGGCTTTGCAAATGTGTTGTTTAACTTCCCGGTATTTGTCGCTGTCGCCCACAACTTAGGCGGCGCCTTATTACTGATTACGCTGGTTACCGTCAATCATCGGGTATTTACCGCCCGCGCTATTGATCAGAATTAACGGATAATAATATGACGAAACCCACAGACGCCTTTCAAAACTGGCGCGATTATTATGAGCTGACTAAACCTAATGTGGTTTATTTGATGCTGCTCACTTCGGCTATCGGCATGTTTATGGCGGTACCCGGCGCGGTTCCCCTCGATGTGTTGTTACTGGGTAATCTAGGTATTGGCTTGTGCTCAGCTTGTGGTGCGGTAGTCAATCATTTAGTGGATCAACGTATCGATTTATTAATGGCGCGCACTAAAAATCGGCCTGTAGCGCAAGGTCGAGTGAGCCAACTACAGGCTGGTATTTTTGCCACAATACTTGGCGTGATTGGTATGGCGATCTTGCTGATTTTTATTAATCAGCTAACGGCTTGGCTGACCTTGTTTTCGCTTATCGGTTATGCGGTTATTTATACCTTGTGGTTAAAACGGGCTACTCCCCAAAATATTGTTATCGGTGGTTTGCCAGGCGCAGCCCCTCCTCTGCTTGGCTGGACAGCTGTCACTAATGATATCCATGGCCATGCCTTATTATTAGTACTGATTATATTCGCCTGGACCCCACCGCATTTTTGGGCCTTGGCAATTAATCGTCGTGACGATTATGCCCGCGCTTCGATCCCTATGTTGCCGGTTACGCATGGCGTCGAATATACCGCTTTTCATATCATGTTATATACGTTGGTTTTGGTGGCGATAAGTTTATTACCTTTTGCCACTGGTCTATCAGGCTTGTTATATTTAGCTGGGGCCGTCGTCTTGGGGCTGATTCATTTGTATTACTCATATCGGATTATGCGAGGCGACCCAGACGCGCCGATGGCAACTTTTAGATATTCGTTAATTTATTTGATGGCGATATACATCATTATGTTGTTAGATCACTATATCTATCCGGTAGCGGCAAACGGCGGAGTATTGGGCTAATGAGCGAGCAACAAGTAGGGTTGAGTGCAGAAAAAAAACGTAATATTTACTTAACTGTGGCAACAGCTGTAGCCGTTATCGCGGTATTGCTGGGGTTTTTTATTGCCGGCTTGAATAGACCTGTGGTGTTAAGTGATAGTGAATTAAAAGCGAAGGGCACGTTTTTATTCGATAATCCTCGCTCCTTTGCAACTTTTTCTTTAGTCGATTATAACAAGCGAGCGTTTACTCCCGATAATTTTAGCGGTAAATGGTCGCTGGTGTTTTTTGGATTCACTTTTTGTCCAGACATCTGCCCTACTACGCTGTCACTATTAAACCGTTTTTATACTGAACAACTTGAGGGCGAAAACGGCGAAGATTTACAAATTGTATTGGTTACTGTCGACCCAGGCCGCGATACCCCGGAAAAGCTTTATGATTATGTGCGTTTCTTTAATGAAGATTTTGTCGGCGTTACCGGTGAGTTTTTAGATTTACATCGTTTTGCCACTCAGCTGAATATCCCTTTCAGTAAAGTCCCCGGCGGCGGTGAAAATTACACCATGGAGCACGGCGCCAATATTGCGATAATCAACCCTAATGGGCATTACGTGGGTTTTTTCCGCGCACCCATAGAGTTAGGTAAGCTTAATTTGGGTTATCAATCTATTCGCGCCACGCGGGACTGATCGACTGATCATGGCCCTGCCCTCGGCTGTTGTTATTACTGTTGTTATTGTTGCGGTTATTCATAAGGCACGGCTATATTTAGCGTTTCTTTCACCTGCTCCATTACCACATAGCTGGTCGACTCCTGCACCCCCGGCAGCGTCAGCAAGGTTTCTCCCAAAAACTGCCGGTAGGCTGACATATCAGCAACCCTCGCCTTGATCAGATAATCAAAGTTGCCCGACACTAAATAGCATTCCTGTACTTCCGCCAAGGCCACAGCGGAATACTTGAACTCTTCAAAAATGTCTTGAGATGTGCGCGATAAACGAATTTGGACAAACACCACTAATGCGGCCTCGAGATAAAGTGGGTCTAGCAGCGCGGTATAGCCTTTGATGACCCCTTCCCGCTCCATCCGTTTTACTCGCTCCATACAGGGCGTCGTGGTCAGGCCTACGCGCCGGGCCAGTTCGGCATAGGTGATGCGGCCATCAGCTTGAAGTTCACGGAGTATATTCCGGTCTATACGGCTAAGAGGTTTTGGCGTAGACATGTCAGTCAATCCAGTTGTTTATTCTGTAGTGTACAGTCTAGCTAGTTAATTGTGGTGAATACAGCATTAAAGCGAATAGAGTTGTTTGGTAAGGTGTTGTTTAAGAAAGTACAAAACTGAAGGATATTGCGAAGGTTTTAGCGGGTACTGACTGAAGGACTAACGAGAAGTAACAAAAATGCCCAGAGCCTTTAACCCTTGCGGGTATCGGTTCTCTGGGCGCTAACGATTATTGCATCGCATACTCAAGTTCCCTGGAAATTTTTGCTTCGAGTCGCTTGTCCAGTGCTATAGAAACTTGTTCCATAGTTTTGGCAGTTGCTCGCTCAATTTTAGTTGCAAGGGCGTTGTTGTTGCTAGCCATTGCAGGTACTGACCAAGTAACAGCAGCATTGCTGTTCATTGCCAGAGTTATAGACGCTTCGCTGACGGCGCTTTCTGCATTTGCTGCGCTGCCAATGATGCCTAAGATTATGGCAAAGATAGCCACGTTTTTCATGATTACTCTCCTATAGTTGAGTGTTACTAGTGTTCGGCTTTTGGCCGGCTTGCGGCAAGTGTTACCGCAATGTTTTAAATAGTAACACTTTTTTGAGGTATGTCCAGTCAGAGGCATGAATTATTTGTTACTTATTGGTAATTGTTTGGTAATAAAATTCATAATTTTTTTACTAATGTATTGATATAAAAGGGTTTATGTTAAAAGTAACAAAAAACATAAAGGTAACAAATAATAAATATTAACAATTATTTTCTGTTACTTTTTTGTTACTTAAGATTTCTTCAGAGGATTGTTCAGTCGTTATTAGTGGTTATCACGTTGTTGTCGACAAGTTAGGCCCCTAATGACGCCATATGCATCGGAACATCGCTAAAGGCCGGCAACCGTTGTTCCGTTAAGGTGTTAAACAGGTATAAAACTGGCTCCTCTCTTTACGGGCTTAGCAGCGGCGGGGATAATAGCGTCAGTGACCTCGTCTTGTTGTTTCACACCCAATATCAATTGACTCAGAATCTTTCATATGACAAATACTGCAGCTCCCATCGTCCTGGTTGATGGTTCTTCTTATCTGTATCGCGCTTATCACGCGCTGCCGCCGCTAACTAACTCCAAAGGCCATGCCACAGGTGCGGTAAAAGGGGTGATCAATATGATGCGCCGGCTGTTAAAGGATTATCCAGCCAGTCCGGTGGCGGTTATCTTTGACGCCAAAGGCAAGACCTTTCGCGATGATATCTATCCGCAGTACAAGGCCCAGCGGCCGCCAATGCCCGATGATCTGCGTGAGCAAATTGAGCCTATTCATAACATTATCCGCGCTATGGGTTTACCGTTAATTGTTGTCGATGGTGTTGAGGCTGATGATGTTATTGGCACCTATGCTAAGCAGGCCACCCAGCAAGGTTTGGATGTGGTGGTATCGACCGGGGATAAAGATATGGCGCAGCTGGTCAACCAGCATGTCACGCTGGTTAATACCATGACCGAAACAGTAATGGATGTAGCGGGAGTAGAGACTAAATTTGGCATCCCGCCGGAGCTGATTATCGACTATTTGGCACTGATGGGCGATAAGGTCGACAACATCCCGGGGGTGGCCGGCGTTGGTGAAAAGACGGCTTTAGGTTTACTGCAAGGAATTGGCGGATTAGACGTTTTATATGCCAATTTGGACAAAGTGGCAGATCTCAGCCTACGCGGCGCTAAAAAGTTGGGTGCTAAATTAGAGGCAGAAAAAGATAATGCTTATATGTCCTATGAGTTGGCCACCATCAAATTGGATGTAAAGCTAGAAGACGCCATTGAAACTATTGCTAATCAAGCCCCTAATAGCGAGTTGTTACTGACGTACTTTCAGGATATGGAATTTAAATCTTGGGTTGAAGAGCTGGAGCGGGGCGGTAACGGCCTGCCAGTGATTGCCGCTAATACGTCAACAGAGGGTGAGGCAACAGCTGAGCTTCAAGCCGCGCTGGATACAGACTATCAACTGGTGCTAACCGAGGCTGACTTTACTGCTTGGTTAGAAAAATTAGAGCAGGCTGAGCTATTTGCCTTTGATACCGAGACCACCAGCCTCAATTACATGGAGGCGAGGGTAGTCGGGGTGTCGTTTGCGGTCGAGGCGGGCAGTGCTGCTTATGTGCCCTTTGGCCACGACTATCTCGGTGTTGAGGAGCAGCTTAGCGAAGAGTATGTATTGGCTGCGTTAAAGCCTCTGCTAGAAGACCCCGCTAAAGCCAAACTAGGCCAGAACCTGAAATACGACCGCAATGTGTTGCTCAATCATAATATCGAGTTAAGCGGCATTGCCTTTGACACTATGCTCGAATCATACGTGCTCAACAGCACGGCTAATCGACATGACATGGACACATTAGCGCAGAATTATCTCGACACCAAAACCACCAAGTTTGAAGAGATTGCGGGCAAAGGTGCTAAGCAGCTGACCTTTAATCAAATTCAACTGGAGCAGGCGGCACCCTATGCGGCTGAAGATGCTGACATCACCTTACGTCTACACCAAGCCCTGTGGCCCAAGCTAGAAGCGGTAGCTGAATTGGCCCGAGTATTTAGTGAAATAGAGCTGCCACTGGTGACCGTGCTGTCGCAAATTGAGCGCAATGGCGCGTTAGTAAGTAGGGACTTATTGGCTAAACAGAGTGCAGAAATAGGCACTCGCTTGTTAGCGTTAGAAAAACAGGCCTTTGAGTTAGCCGATCAAGAATTTAACCTAAGCTCACCCAAACAGCTGGGTCACATCCTCTTTGAGAAGCTGTCACTACCGGTCATTAAAAAGACCCCTAAGGGCGCGCCATCGACTGCAGAAGAGGTGCTGGCAGAGCTGGCTTTGGACTACCCATTGCCAAAATTACTGATGGAATATCGCGGCCTCAGCAAACTTAAGTCAACCTATACCGATAAGCTACCAGAAATGATCAGCCCGAGCACCGGCCGCATACATACCTCTTATCATCAGGCGGTTACTGCCACCGGTCGCTTATCTTCATCTGACCCCAATCTACAAAATATACCTATTCGCACCTCCGAAGGTCGACGGGTACGGCAGGCCTTTATCGCGGCTCCGGGCAATAAGATCGTAGCGGCGGATTACTCACAAATTGAGCTGCGCATCATGGCGCATTTATCGCAGGACCAAGGTTTACTGACCGCCTTTGCCGAGGGTAAAGATATTCACCAGGCCACCGCTGCCGAAGTGTTCGGGCTGAGCTTGGGTGAAGTCTCCACTGAGCAACGCCGTCGTGCCAAAGCGATTAACTTCGGGCTGATTTATGGTATGTCGGCCTTTGGTTTGGCAAAACAGATTAATGTGGGCCGCCATGAAGCGCAGGAATACATTGATACCTACTTTGCCCGCTATCCAGGGGTGCGCAACTACATGGACAACACGCGGGCCGATGCGGCGGAGAAAGGCTATGTCGAAACCCTGTTCGGCCGGCGGCTGTATTTACCAGAGATCAACGCCAGCAATGGTATGCGTCGCCAAGCCGCCGAGCGTACCGCGATAAACGCGCCCATGCAGGGCACCGCTGCAGACATAATTAAAAGAGCCATGGTCAACGTGCAAGGCTGGTTACAGCAAAGCGGCAGCGATGCCCGCATGATAATGCAGGTGCATGATGAATTAGTGCTGGAAGTAGCGGCGCCGGAGGTAGATGAAGTGTCTAATAAGCTGGCGGAGCTAATGTCAGCCGCCGCCAGCCTAGATGTGCCACTACTGGTAGAAGTAGGCAGCGGCGATAATTGGGGCGAAGCGCACTAAACCAATCTTCTCGCGCACAGTCCGGAGTCGGCACAATGCGGCGCGATGAGATATAGACTATTCATCACCCTGCCAATCGCTAGAAATTGGCTTACTTTTGCGCCGCAAAAACAAATATTTTGCAGATTGGCAAAAAGAATTATAAAAGGATGGAACTTAATCGATTTAAGTCGCTCTTATATTACGTGATTAGCGTTTCCCCTGACGTTAATTAATGTCTCCTAACCAGCGCTTTCCCCTAAAAGCACTGGATTTCTTACCCGGTAGCATTTGCTTACCGGGTTTTTTTTGGTTTAAATTTGAGTCTTGTTTTACGTTAGGGTGATGAGCTGAAGATATAACTGGCTAAGATGCCGGTTCTGAATCGGGCGGGGCGCTTGGCTCAAGCTGTTGTGTATCTTCAGCCTGGTCCGTCTCGCCTAAATCGAGCCAGCCACAAAGCACTTGTTGCAGCTGATCAAGCCCGGTGCGTTTTAGTGCTGAAAATAGCTGCACACTGACCAGCGGCATATCGGTGAGCTCTTTACGCACTTGCAGCAGGCTGGTATTAGCAGGGCCTTTTTTCAGCTTGTCGGCCTTGGTTAACAGGATGTGCACTGGCATATCACTGCTTTGTGCCCATGACAGCATCATGCGGTCAAAGTCCTGCAGGGGGTGGCGACTGTCCATCAATAGCACTAAGCCATACAGCGATTGTCGCTGGCGCAAATACTCTTCTAAGTGCCGCTGCCATTTCTCTTTGACTTCAAGCGGTACCTTGGCATAACCGTAACCGGGCAAATCAACTAAGCGTTGTTGCTCGCTGATGCCGAAAAAATTGATCAGTTGGGTGCGGCCAGGGGTTTTACTGGTGCGCGCCATGCGTTTATTTTCAGTCAGGGTATTAATCGCACTGGATTTACCGGCATTGGAACGGCCGGCAAATGCCACCTCTAAACCGGTATCAGGCGGGCAAGCGGCCAACTTGGGCGCGCTGGTAATAAATTGAGCGACACGAAAATTAAGTCTTGGAGCGGTCAAAGGGGGGCCTTTTTACTGAAATTCAATCAAATCCTGCGAGATGGCCATACTACAGGGATGGCGATAGGATGCCAGTCTTGTGTATAATGCCGCGGATTTCGCCGTACTGTGTAAAATGGGCCGATTTAGCGCGCTCGATGGCGATTCATACTGAATTATTCCAAGGTGCTTCAATGAAGAGATTATTGTTACCAATTTTTGCTACTTTATTGCCGTTCAATGTCCAGGCTACTGAGCAAGCAGTCATTGATAAATACAACAAAAGCTGTATTGCTTGTCATTCCTCTGGTGCCGCTGGTGCGCCTAAAACCGGCGATGTCGCTGCTTGGGAGCCGCGGATGAAAAAAGGTATGGACGTTATGGTAGCCCATGTCGATAAAGGCCTTAATGCTATGCCGCCAAAAGGTATGTGTTACGACTGCTCAGCAGAGGATTTCAAAGCTATAATCACCTATATGATGATTGCAAAATAAGCATCAGTTAATAGCTGCCGCTTAAATTTTTTAGGAGAGTGTTGAGACTGATATGAAAAAGTTATTGATAAGTTTACTGATCATGGCCGGAGCAACTGGCTTCGCTCAAGCCGCGGGTGATGCCGCTGTCGGTAAAGACAAAGCGGCCACTTGTGTTGCTTGCCATGGTGCGGATGGCAATAGCTTAGTGCCAAGCTTCCCTAAATTGGCCGGTCAAAATGAGCGTTACCTGTTAAAGCAGCTACAGAATATCCAATGTGGCGCTTTATCGGCCGACGAGCAAAAAGCGCAGAAGTGCGCTGGCCGTAACATTGCCACCATGGCGGGCCAGTTGGATAACTTCAATGATGCTGACTTAGCTGATATCGCCGCCTACTATGCTGGGCAAACAACGACAGTTGCCCAAGTCACCCCTGAACTTGCCGCCAAAGGTGAAGAGATTTACCGCGCTGGTATTCGCAGCAAGGGTGTTCCCGCCTGTAGCGCCTGTCACTCACCAACGGGTAAGGGCAATGCACCAGCCGGTTATCCAGCATTGGGTGGTCAGCATGCGGACTATATCGCTATGCAATTACGCGCTTTCCGCGCCGCAGGTGATGGTCTGCCTGGTCGCGACAACGATGGTGACACAATGATTATGCGTGATATTGCATTGGGTTTAAGCGACAGTGAAATTGATGCCGTATCGAGCTATATTTCTGGTTTGTACTGAACAGGTAGCCTAGGCCTTAGGGTCACAAAAGCACACCTCTAGAGGGAGTAGTCAAGCTGCTCCCTTTTTTATTGGCTTGCTTACGTCATGCCCG
>JBNMPW010000051.1:0-17585 GCA_051277205.1 Oceanicoccus sp.
TAGATCCGCCAACATTTTCTAACTCGAAAAAAATGGATGGCACGCTTGATATTCAGCGTGATCATGTGTCGTTGATCAAAGATACCATGAAACTGTTAAGCAAAAATGGGATGATGATTTTCTCAACGAATCAGCGAAATTTTAAATTATCAGAGCAAGAACTGAAAGATTTTGAGCTGGATGATAAAACGGGCTGGTCGATCGATAAAGATTTTCAGCGCTCGAAAAAAATCCATCATTGCTGGTTTTTCTCACATAACAATGGATAAGATTATTGTTGTTTTTATCAGTGCTATTTCTTTAATACCGGCCTTAGCGCAAGCGGCGGCAGGTGCTATTTTGCCGGCCGCTATCAGTATTAAAGACTTTGGTATTTATCAACTGCTGAGCAAAAAGCAGCAGTCTTTTAATGCGGATACCACCGCCGGCTTCGAGAGCGTAATAGATGTCCGGCTGCTTAAAAAAACTCAGCAAATTCCCCTGCAGCAGGGCTTGGTGTTTGGCTTTAATTACCGTATTGAAGATATTGTAGCTGAGGCTGATTTTGTCGAAGTGGAGTTAAGTATCGTGCATCCAGAGACACAAAACTTTCTCGGCAAATCATCTGCTGGTTTTAGTAAGGTGAATACGGCAAGGCTGAAAACCGATGGTTATTTTCACAATGGCGCTTTCTACATTTTTAGTCAGCCAGAAGAAATGCTGGCTGGAGAGTGGGTGATTTCAGTGCGTTATAAAGAAAGATATATTGCCAGTCGCCGCTTTAATGTTGTTCACCAAAGCGGGCTGGCGCAATAAGCCTAGCGCCGAGTTCTTTGCGCGCGGTTCTTGCGTGTCTTGGCGCCACCGGCTAAATTTTTCTTGCCCCGTGGTTGCGGTCCGTTACCCGCTCTTGGCGGTAAGCCAGTATGCTGGGTAAGCAGCGGCTGGCCTTCAGGTTGTACCCAAGTACGCGGTTGACGAGCGGGGATTAGATGTTTTTTACCCGGACCTATTAAATCACTGCGGCCCATTTTCTTCAGCGCTTCACGTAACATTGGCCAGTTATCAGCGTCATGATAGCGCAGAAAAGCTTTATGCAAACGACGATGGAGATAACCGCGTGGAGTTTTAACCTCCTCACTATTACGAGTCACTTTCTTTAACGGGTTACGTTCGGAATGATACATCGCGGTGGCACTGGCCATCGGCGATGGATAAAAAGCTTGCACCTGGTCGGCGCGAAAGCCCTTTTCTTTTAACCACAGCGCTAGATTAACCATATCTTCATCGGTGGTGCCAGGGTGGGCGGCGATAAAGTAGGGGATCAAATATTGTTTCTTACCCGCTTCTTTAGAATATTTTTCAAACATTTTTTGGAAGCGATCGTAGCTACCAATACCCGGCTTCATCATTTTTGATAGCGGGCCATCTTCAGTATGCTCAGGCGCAATTTTTAGATAACCACCAACATGATGTGTGACTAACTCTTTCACATATTCCGGAGTTTCAACGGCTAAATCATAACGCAGGCCAGAGGCGATCAGTACTTTCTTAATACCCGGTATTTCACGGGCATCTCGATACAGATCGACCAAAGGCATTTGATCGGTAATTAAGTTAGAACAAATACTGGGGTAAACACAGGACAAGCGCCGACAGTTTTCTTCAATGACTTTGGTTTTACAGTTGAGCCGCCACATATTCGCGGTAGGGCCACCTAAGTCGGAAATGATGCCGGTAAAGCCAGGCGTTTTATCACGAATGTTTTCAACTTCACGCAGTATCGATTCTTTTGACCGGCTTTGGATTACGCGACCTTCGTGCTCGGTAATGGAGCAGAAAGTGCAGCCGCCAAAGCAGCCGCGCATAATATTTACCGAGGTATTGATCATCGCGTAAGCGGGGATTTTTGCATCGCCATAAACGGGGTGCGGCAGTCGTTGGTAAGGCAATTCGAACACTTGGTCGAGTTCGTCGGTAGCCAGTGGCAACGGCGGTGGATTTAACCATACTTCACGTTCGCCGTGTTGCTGGACCAAGGCGCGTGCATTACCGGGGTTGGTTTCTAAGTGCAGTACTCTGGCGGCATGACCATAAAGTACGGGGTCATTTTTTACGGTATCGTAAGCGGGTAGACGAATGACTGTTTTACTGCGGTCAAGGCGACTTTTGCGAGCGCTTAAAGGATCAATCACAGTGACGGTTTGTACGTCATCTTTAGCCAACGCTTGCTCTTTTTTCGTGTCGCAAGTTTTGTCTTCATCAATCATTTGATAAGGATTGATTTTCGGTGCCAGCGCTCCCGGTGTGTCTATGCTGCTAGAGTCAATCACGGTCCAGCCATCGGGGACTCGTTTGCGGACAAAGGCGGTGCCACGCAAATCACGAATCTGGTGGATCTCTTCGCCAGCAGCCACGCGGTGAGCGATATCAACAATGGCACGCTCGGCATTGCCGTAAACTAAGATATCCGCTTTTGAATCCATCAACACAGAGCGACGAACTTTATCACTCCAGTAATCATAGTGGGCGATGCGGCGCAGACTTGCTTCTATGGAGCCGATGACTACCGGTGCACCTTTGAAGGCTTCTTTGCAGCGTTGGGAATAAACCGTTACCGCGCGGTCGGGGCGCTTACCGCCTTCATCGTTGGGTGAATAGGCATCGTCATGTCGTAATTTGCGATCAGCGGTGTAGCGATTAATCATTGAATCCATATTGCCGGCGGCAACGCCGAAAAATAGATTGGGGCGACCAAGTGCTTGAAACGCATCTTTAGAATGCCAATCTGGCTGGGCGATAATGCCCACTCGAAAGCCTTGCGCCTCTAAGGTGCGGCCGATTACGGCCATCCCAAAACTGGGGTGGTCCACATAAGCATCGCCAGTAACGATGATGATATCGCAGCTGTCCCAGCCCAGCAGGTCCATCTCCGCACGAGACATTGGCAAAAAGGGCGCAGGCCCATAGCATTCCGCCCAAAATTTACGGTGGGAGAATAGGTGGGTTGGCTCGTTCGCAGTAGGACTTTTCATGGGCCGGCATTATACGTGATTGTTGGCGTATAACCATGTAGCTATGTCAGGTATTTACTCTTGTCGCTGATTAAGCGGCGAACAAATTGCTCTACACGCGTATTTTTGTCATATTGCTGTCATATATAGGGTCTTTAATAGCCTTTATAGATTGTCAGAGAGTAAATGATGAAACCGAAGAATATTCTTATTGTCGATGATGAGCCCGCCATTCGCGAAATGATCCGCATGGTATTAGAGATGGCTGGCTTGGATTGTCAGGAAGCGGCCACTATCCAAGATGCTCATCGCATGATTGTTGATGAGCGCCCCGATTTGGTATTGCTGGACTGGATGTTGCCGGGAGGTAGTGGTATCGAATTGCTACGCCGCTTGCGCAAAGACGAGCTTACCCAATCTGTGCCAGTGATTATGCTGACCGCCAAGACCGAGGAAGATAATAAAATCCAAGGGCTTGATGTCGGTGCCGACGATTATATGACCAAACCCTTTGCAAGCCGAGAGCTGCTGGCGCGTGTTAAGGCATTACTACGTCGCTCGGCGGCGGGTGAAGATGAGCGGGCTATTGAAGTACAAGGCTTGAAGTTAGACCCGGTCAGTCATCGGGTGTATATCGCCGGTCAGGCGGTACCGATGGGGCCGACAGAGTTTCGGCTGCTGAAATTTTTCATGACCCATCAAGAGCGCGCCTATAGCCGTGGTCAGTTACTAGACCATGTCTGGGGAGGCAATGTTTATGTCGAGGAGCGTACCATTGATGTACATATTCGTCGCTTGCGTAAAGCGCTGTGTGCCGACGGCATTGATTATGGTGACTTAGTACAAACCGTACGTGGTACCGGTTATCGATTTTCCGCGGTCGATAACACAACGATTTCTTAATCTATTGACGGCTATGGCGTTGCCGCTGATAATCCGCCACCAATAAGATTGATGATGACAGTTCGGACCTGTCTGCTATAAGCTCTATCGATATTGGTGGGCCAGATCCACCCTACGGTATTTAGCGGGTCTCAAAATCCTCCTTTAGTCACAGAGCGGTAACGTCTTTAATGCATAACGTTGATTGGAAAGTCGAGATTCGTCGATTATCCCTGTTATTACTGCTTGCCGCTTTTATCGGCTGGATATTCTCTGTCACCGCCTGGCTGCTGTTTTTTACCACGCTACTCTACATCGGTTGGGTGTTGCGACAAATGCAACGCATTCAAACTTGGCTGGCGCAACACAGTGATTCTCCGCCGCCTGAAAGCCGCGGTTTATGGGGTGATATCTTTGACGGTATTTATCGTATTCAACGACAAAATATGGAAGAGAAGCAACGCCTGCAAGCCGCCGTTGATTATTTGCAAGACTCCTTTGCTTCTTTAGAAGATGGCACCGTGATGATCGATAAACAAGGTGCCATCACTTGGAGTAATGCTGCCGCCGAGAAATTATTAGGCTTGCAATACCCAGATGATAAAAGCCAACAAATAAACCACTTGATTCGCGCCCCTGAGTTTATCCGTTATTTTGATGGTGGCGATTACAACACCTCCTTGGATATGCGATCGCCCAATAACCGTTACTATGAGCTGCAGCTATCAGTAAGCTATTTCGGCCAGGGCAGTCGTTTATTATTTGCCCGCGATGTCACTGAAAATAATCGCCTGCAGCAAATGCGAACCGACTTTGTCGCTAATGTTTCCCACGAGTTACGCACCCCGTTAACGGTGATTAATGGCTATCTTGAAACGTTGGTCAATAATGGTTTGTCTGATGAAGTTCGCTGTCAGCGGGCGATTTCTCAAATGCTAGGTCAATCGCAACGCATGGAAACGCTGATCAAAGATTTGATTATGCTATCGCGCTTGGAGTCGGTGCCAGAAGTCATTAGCCAGCAAGTAGTTAATGTTCGTACCTTGTTGGAGCAGATTCGCGAAGAAGTGCTGGCAGCAGGTCATGGTCAGCGCCAAATCATCATCGACTGTGACGACAGTATTCAACTAGAGGGCAACCGCGATGAGTTGCACAGCGCCTTTGTCAATCTATTAATGAACGCCGCCAAGTACACGCCAGAGCAGGGTAAAATTCATCTGCTTTGGTATCAAGGGCCTGATGCAGGCTGTGTAGCCGTTGAAGACAATGGTGATGGTATTGAAGCGCATCATATACCGCGCCTGACCGAACGCTTTTACCGTGTCGACGACAGTCGCAGTTCTGAGACTGGGGGTACAGGCTTGGGTTTGGCCATCGTTAAACATATCCTATTACGCCATCAGGCCGAGCTCAATATCAGCAGTAGCTTGGGTGATGGTAGTAGCTTTCTGTGTGAATTCCCTATTAATCGCGTTATTCCTCGGCCAGTAAGTGACTAAGAAAGTTGGCTTCTAAACTGTGTTTTATTAAATAGTAGAAATTCTTTTTATTGTCATGTCTTTGTCACAATTCGGCCGTAAAGTGCCTTCTAAGTTAGCTAATAGCTAGATCTAATGATTAGGCCTAATGGCGATACCAAAAGATTCGAATTAATGACACCAAACCTTCTTAAATAGTATTGGAGAAACGGATGAAACTGACTAAACAATTGAAAACGCTGGCATTGGCCATCACTGTTAGTGGCACGGCTGTTTTGAGTGCGACCGCAGTACACGCAGAACTCGATGACGGGCTCCCTGAATATAAAATAGCCGCTGGTGTATCGGGCAACCTTTCAAGCGTAGGTTCAGATACTTTGGCAAACTTGATGACATTGTGGGCAGAGGGCTTTAAGCGCTTTTATCCTAATGTAAATATTCAGATTCAAGCGGCGGGTTCTTCGACTGCACCAACTGCGCTAACCGAGGGTACATCAAACATCGGCCCAATGAGCCGTAGGATGAAAGATAAAGAGTTGGCTGCATTTGAAGCTAAAACTGGCTATAAGCCAACGGCTATTCCGGTAGCGATTGATGCTTTGGCGGTCTATGTACACAAAGACAACCCGATTAGTGGTTTATCCATAGCCGATGTCGATGCTATTTTTTCATCGACCTTGAAATGTGGTGGTTCACAAGATATTGATACCTGGGGTAAGACGGGTCTAACAGGAGCTTGGGTTAATCGCGATGTTCAAATATTTGGTCGTAACTCGGTTTCTGGTACCTATGGTTACTTTAAAAAGAAAGCGCTGTGTAAAGGTGACTTTCGCAATACAGTCAACGAGCAGCCTGGATCAGCATCGGTTGTACAGTCAGTAGCTACATCGATTAACGGTATTGGTTATTCGGGTATTGGATACAAAACTTCCAGCGTTCGGGCTGTGCCTTTAAGCAAGAAAGTAGGTGGCGATTTTATTGACGCAACCCCTGCAAATGCGGTTTCGGGTGAATACGCCTTGTCACGTTATTTGTATGTTTATGTCAACAAAGCACCTAACAAGCCGCTAGCACCATTAGAGCGAGAATTCATCAAGTTAGTTCTGTCTAAAGTGGGTCAGGAAGTCGTGATGAAAGATGGTTATATTCCACTGCCGGCTAAGGTAGTTGAGAGAGAAATGGTTAAGTTAGGTTTGTAATCACCGATACAGTTAACTTCGTTAAATGACAATGGCGGCTATCTTTGATAGCCGTCATTTTTTTGATCGGGGTTAGAGTAACAATTGCTTGTTTTTCACTCAGAAGTAATCGATTGGGAATCTTTATTTCGAGTAAAAACCGAGCAATTGTTATTATGACCCCAATTTGTAACATTACTGTCACAAACGACTCTTACAATGGCTCCTATGAATGATTCTATAAGTACTGTGCCAGCCCACAAACGCAATCGTGGCAAACTCTCTGAAGAGCGTTTGGGTGGTTGGCGTCAAGCCAAAGATACGATTGCTAACGTGACTATCACAGCTGGCGGTATGGCTGTTTTATTTGCTATCCTTTTGATTTTCTTCTATTTATTGTATGAAATTGTGCCGCTATTCAAGTCGGCCAGTCTCAATAAACAATCCAGTTACTCATTGCAAACTAGCGGCTCCCCAGGCGCAAAGCCGCTTTATTTGGCGATGGAAGAGCAGGCTGAAATGGCGTTGCAGGTTGATGACTATGGGTTGTTTCAGTTTTTTGATGCCGCTACTGGCGACGCCGTTATGCAGCAACAGCTAGCGGTCGGGGGTCGAGTTAATGCTTTCGCTTTTGATTCTGAGCAGTCTCCTCTGATGGCCTTTGCTACTGGCGGCGATGTCTTAATAGCAAAGCCTGGTTACAAAATAAGTTACCCCAATGACAAGCGCTTAATCACGCCAGAGGTTGAGTTTCCTTACCAACAAGACATGTTGACTGTGGCCGGTGGAAAAATCGATAAGCTGGCACTGCGTGATAACGAAGAGCAGCTATTAATCGTTGCCAGTGTCGGTAATAGTTTGCAGGGTCTGCGGTTGGTTAAAGAAGAAGATTTTCTCAGCGAAGAAATTGTGTTGGTGGAAGAGCGTCTAACGCTGCCCATACCAACTATCTCGGTTGATTGGTTAATGATTGGACCGGATCAACGTTGGTTATATGTGGTCAGTGCCGATGGCGAATATGAAGTAATTAGTTTGCGGGACGAAACGATAATAGACAGTGGCCGTTTCTTAAGCCAAGGCAAAGTTACCACCATACGTTTTTTGTTAGGGGGGATTTCCTTAATGGTGGCCGATGATAGTGGCCAAGTACAGCAATGGTTTATGGTGCGCCGCGACCAACAAACACCGCAATTAAAGCCGATTCGAAATTTCCGCGCGCAAGCATCGACTGGCTCAATTGCGCTGCTAGCCATTGAACATCGTCGTAAGGGTTTTATCACGGTTGATGAAAATAACCAGCTTGCGCTGTTCCATAGTACATCTGGCAGGCAGTTATTATCGCAATCGATTGGTGCGCTTAGTCAGTTGGCTATCGCACCGCGGGCCAATGCCTTGTTAACGCAAAATGATGATGGCCAGTTTCACTATTGGCAGTTGCATAACGACCATCCAGAGATTTCTTGGTCAGCCCTGTGGCACAAAGTTTGGTACGAGAGCTACACTGAGCCCGATTACATATGGCAGTCATCCGCGTCAAATAATGATTTTGAAGCCAAATACAGTTTTGCGCCACTGGCCTTTGGTACATTAAAAGCCGCGTTTTACGCGATGATTATTGCCACGCCCTTAGCTATTTGTGGGGCGATTTATACCGCTTATTTCATGACGCCAGGGATACGCCGCAAAGTCAAACCGCTGATTGAATTAATGGAGGCATTGCCGACAGTAATTTTGGGGTTTTTAGCTGGATTATGGTTGGCGCCGTTTTTCGAACGTAATCTACCAGGCGTTTTTAGCATCTTTTTAATGATGCCGGTGGGTGTGCTGATCTTTGCCTATTGCTGGAGCCGGTTACCTGCTGCCATTCGCTTGCGGGTACCTGATGGTTGGCATGCGGTGTTATTAGTGCCGGTAGTGATTTTTGTGGTATGGGCATCGGTTGCCTCTAGCGGCCAGTTAGAATTGTGGTTTTTTAACGGTGATATGCGCTCTTGGCTGACCCATGATATGGGCATCTCCTTTGACCAACGTAATGCCTTAGTTGTGGGTGTGGCGATGGGCTTTGCTGTAGTGCCGACTATTTTTTCGATTGCTGAAGATGCTATTTTCTCAGTACCAAAATCCCTGAGTTATGGGTCACTGGCATTAGGTGCAACGTCTTGGCAGACATTGGTTGGTGTGGTTATACCCACGGCTAGTCCGGGCATCTTTTCCGCGCTAATGATCGGTATGGGTCGTGCTGTCGGTGAAACCATGATCGTGTTGATGGCAACCGGTAATACACCGGTGATGGATGTTAATATATTTGAAGGGATGCGTACCTTGGCGGCTAATATTGCAGTTGAGATTGGTGAAACTGAGGTAGATAGCTCTCATTTCAGGGTGTTGTTCCTCGCCGCTTTCGTATTATTTTTATTTACGTTTATCGTCAACACGATTGCAGAAATTGTGCGTCAGCGGTTACGCCGTAAATACGGTTCGCTGTAAAAGATCATAGATCATAGATTAAGAGTAACAGAGTTGCTGGCAAAAGATTGAGCGAGCAAAAGTTCCTAAGTAATAGGCTGCATTAAATATTATGGCTTTAGTGAAAGACTCAAAAAGTTCCTTCCCTCAGTGGGTTCGCAGTGGCGAACCGTTTATCTGGGTGAATGCAGCGGCAGTAACGATCAGTATGGTCGCTGTTGTTAGTTTGTTGATATTGCTGGCGGTGCGCGGATTTGGCCATTTCTGGCCAGCCAATGTGATGCAGTCCAGTTATCAGTTACCCAGTGAAGCCAGTCAAATAATTATTGGCGAAATTGTCGAAACAGAAAGTGTTCCTGTCGACCAAATTATATCAGCCGGTTTTGATGTCCCTCGCGACTTGCCTTTTATCGAGCGCAGTCTCATAAAGCAAGGTAATCGTGATGTCACCGGTGCCGATTTTAGTTGGGTTATCGCTAACTTTGTCGGTGAGCATAGCTATCCGGTTGACGTGATGGCCATTGAACGGCGCGAATGGGGTAACTTTTACGGTTATTTAACATCGGTAAAACAAGCAGGGGAAACAATAGAGGGCTTGAATGATCAGCAGCTATGGGATGATCTTCAGCAGCGTATTAGCCGTGTATTGGTGTTGCATGGCGACATCGAAGAAATTGAAAAAGGCGACATTGGCGCTATTAATTATCAGTTGGAGCGGTTGCGTTTACAGCGCCGTGGTTTGGAGCTGGACGAAAATATTAACGCTGCAGAGAGTGCTGTCGCCTATGCCGATATAGCGGCGCAAGAGGCGCAGTTCAATCAGCAGTACAGCGTATTACAAAAGCAATTGGCGCTGTTGTATGAACGCATTAATCGCGACAGTATTATTGCCACTACGGGCGCTGGTGTCGAGGTGGACATTCAGCTTGCAGCGGTAGTGCATGCTTACCGTCCGAACAGTATGGGGGTGGTCGAAAAAACCATCGCTTATGTCGTAAAGTTCTGGGAGTTTCTTAGCGACGATCCCCGAGAGGCTAATACCGAGGGTGGTATATTCCCTGCTATTTTTGGTACCGTGATGATGGTTTTGTTGATGGCCGTGATGGTGACTCCTTTTGGTGTTATGGCTGCTGTTTATCTGCGCGAGTATGCGAAGCAAGGTGTAATGACGCGGATTGTCCGTATTGCAGTGAATAACTTAGCGGGGGTACCGTCGATTGTTTACGGTGTGTTTGGTTTGGGTTTCTTTATCTATTTTCTCGGCGGTGAAATCGATCAATTATTTTTCAAACCCGCGTTACCGGCTCCGACCTTTGGTACTCCAGGCTTGTTATGGGCATCATTGACCTTGGCGTTATTAACTTTGCCAGTGGTGATTGTAGCAACCGAAGAGGGCTTGTCACGTATCCCTATGGCGCTGCGTGAAGGTAGTTTGGCGTTGGGAGCAACTAAAGCTGAAACGCTTTGGCGGGTGGTAATACCGATGGCTAGCCCCGCCATGATGACCGGTTTAATTTTGGCAGTTGCACGGGCTGCTGGCGAAGTGGCCCCTTTGATGTTGGTGGGCGTGGTTAAGTTAGCACCGTCTTTACCATTAGATGCTAATTACCCCTACATGCACTTGGATCAAAAGTTTATGCATTTGGGTTTTCATATTTATGATGTGGGTTTTCAGAGCCCTAATGTGGAGGCGGCTCGACCGTTGGTTTACGCTACCGCATTATTGTTAGTAGTGATTATTGCGCTATTGAATTTCAGTGCGGTGGCATTGCGCAACCATTTACGTGAGAAATATAAATCGCTGGAAATGTAAATTTTATTAGGCGGTTGTTTACTAGAAGAAATTTGTGAACAATGATTAGCCGCACTAACTAGAACAATGAACAATTACATGAGAGACTATTTGTGAAAACACACGCTATTAATCTTGATGGGATGGGTCGACGCCCACAGGCTTTGAACATCTGTGACGAAGAAATCAGTTTGTCTGTGAGAGATCTTAATCTGTTTTATGCAGGCTCTAAGCAAGCCCTCTACGACATTAATCTCGATATCCCTAAACAGCGGGTAACGGCATTTATCGGCCCTAGTGGTTGTGGTAAATCAACTTTGTTGCGATGCTTTAACCGCATGAACGATCTGGTTGATGGCTGTGATATCCAAGGTGAAATACTGCTAGACGAAGAAAATATTTATCAGCGCGGTATTGATGCAGCGGCGCTCAGGCGTCGGATTGGTATGGTGTTTCAAAAACCTAACCCATTCCCAAAAACCATCTATGAAAACGTCGCCTATGGCTTGCGTATTCAGGGTATCAATAAGAAACGGGTGTTGGATGAGGCGGTAGAGAAATCTCTGCATCAGGCGGCACTTTGGGATGAAGTAAAAGATCGTCTGCACGATAGTGCTTTAGGTATGTCTGGTGGTCAGCAGCAACGCTTAGTGATTGCACGTACTATTGCTATTGAGCCTGAGGTGCTGTTATTAGATGAGCCCGCTTCATCGCTGGACCCGATTTCAACGCTCAAAATCGAAGAGCTGATTAATGAGCTAAAATCTAAGTACACAATTGTGATTGTTACCCACAACATGCAGCAAGCAGCGAGGGTGTCGGATTACACAGCATTTTTATACATGGGTAAATTAATTGAGTTTGATAACACCGATAAACTGTTTACCAACCCCAATGAAAAACAAACAGAAGATTATATTACTGGTCGTTACGGCTAAGCGAGGGATTTAATCATGAATGATAAAGATGCACACGGACACCATATTTCTCAGCAATACAATAATGATCTGGTTGAAGTTAAAACCCATATGTTAGAAATGGGTGGCATGGTTGAGCGGCAAGTCCGCGAGTCTATTAGCGCGTTGATCGAAGCTGATGGCACCAGAGCTGAAGAGGTACAAGAGGGTGACAAAAAAATCAACTCGATGGAAGTATCGATTGATGAAGAGTGCACCCGCATTTTGGCCAGACGGCAACCGGCGGCTAGTGATTTGCGCTTGGTGATTGCTATCAGTAAAGTTGTTATCGATCTGGAAAGAATTGGTGACGAGGCTGAAAAAATTGCTTCTCTTGCGTTGCAGCTTATCGAGAATGGTCAAGCGCCACGCGGTAATAAAGAAATTCGCCACATCGGCAACCATGTTAGTTATATGGTGCGCGATGCCTTAGATGCCTTTGCCCGTTTGGATACAGATATGGCGTTGGCGGTGGCAAAAGAAGATAAGTTGGTGGACGAAGAATACGGCACTGCTGTGCGAAGTATCATCACTTATATGATGGAAGATCCCCGTTCTATCAGCCAAATGCTGAGTGTGTTATGGGCCTTGCGCTCGCTAGAGAGAGTCGGTGATCATGCCCGTAATATTGCCGAGCAACTGATCTATTTAGTGCACGGTAAAAATGTCCGTCATGTTAGCTTGAAAAAGATGACAGCAGAGGTTGAAAAGGGCCGTTAACCGGTATTGAGTATATCTACTGGCTTGAGGCAAGAGGCAGAAAAATGTCTGCCCCCGGTCCAAGCGGCCAACCCATTAACATCCACAACACCAGCAGCAAGGACCAGCTCAGCAGCAAGGCGATTGAATAGGGCAGCATGGTGGCGATGATAGTGCCGATGCCGATCGATTTATCGTAGCGTTGAGCAAAGGCCACCACAATACCGAAATAAGGCATCAATGGCGTGATGATGTTGGTAGTGCTGTCGCCAATTCTATAGGCCATTTGACTGGCTTCTGGACTAATCCCCACCAATAAAAACATCGGCACAAAAATTGGCGCAAACAAAGCCCATTTAGCTGATGCACTGCCAATCAATAAATTAATCATGGCCGCCATCAGCACAAAACTGATCATTAGCGTGGTGCTGCCAATGTCTAAACTTTGTAACAGGGCCGCGCCATTGATTGCGGCGATAGCACCAAGCTGACTCCAACTAAAATAACTGACAAATTGCGCGGCAAAAAACATCAATACCAAATAGCCTGCCATGGTAGCCATGCTGCTTTCCATGCCTTTGATAAAATCGGCACTTTCTTTAAAGTTGCCGCTGACCTTGCCGTAGATCAATCCGGCAATCGCCGCATAGATGGCGACTATTACTACTATGCTCTGCATAAACGGTGAGCGTAAAATACCGCCATCGTTGGATCGCAACCAGCCCTGTTCGGGCAACACCAATAGCAGTAACAGGCCAATAAATAACAGGCTAAATACAGCAACCATACGCAGTGCAGAGCGTTCTTGAGGCGTAATATTGTTATCGAGTTGTTCGCTGCTTTGATAGTCGCCCAAACGCGGAGCGACAATTTTTTCGGTGATGAAGGTACCGACAACCGTGATCAATAATGTTGACACTATTAAAAAGTAATAGTTACCGGCAGCACTGACTTCATAGCCTGGTTTTATTAAGCCTGCTGCTTCGGTAGAAATACCCGCGAGGATGGCATCTACTGGGCCAATTAATAAGTTGGCGCTAAAACCACCGGACACTCCTGCAAAGGCGGCGGCAATCCCCGCCAAAGGGTGGCGGCCTGCACTGACAAATACCATTGCTGCTAGCGGGATCAACACAACATAGCCGGTGTCAGCGGCTAAGCTTGAAAGCACCGCAGTCAATACCACGATAAAGGTTAGCGCTTGAGCAGGTGCTTTTAACACCACGGCTTTAAGGGCGGTGCCGATCAAGCCGGAATGCTCGGCGACACCAATCCCCATGATAGCGACTAATACGGCGCCTACGGGGGCAAAGTGAGTGAAATTGGTTACCGCCTTGGTAAGTATTAATCTTAGGCCTTCACGGCCTAGCAAATTAACGCTGTTAATAGTCTCGCCGGTGACTGGGTGTACCGCGCTGCTACCAAAGGCGGCGGCGATAGCGGATATGACCAAAACGGTGGCGCATAGATAGATGAATAGAACCGTTGGATGCGGTAGTTTATTGCCTGCTTGTTCAATGGTGAATAAGATTTTTTCTAGGCGTGAAGTCTGCGACATGCGGCGGCTCTTAGTGGCTTATCGTTAGTTTGTTGATCTAGTTGTTTGAAAGCGGCTTAAGTGTAGCAATCTAGCCGGCCTACTAGAACCTTTGCTTGCTAATTCTGTTGCGGCTGGTTACTGTCGGTTTCATCTTCGATTCTTCTCAAGCACTTTCAGTTACTGTCTATGCCGTCCAAACACAAGGTTTCTCAAACACAATTAATTGCGCTGTATTTTGCAATTATGTCAGTTGGTATGGGGCAGACCTTGGTATTTGCGGTCATTCCTATGCTTGGGCGCGAATTAGAGTTAGACAAATTAACGTTGAACTTGCCTTTTATTGGCCCTTTCGTGATGAAAGAGATGGCCATTACCATGCTTACCTCGGTGGCCTCATTTACTTTTTTTATTAGCGCACCTTATTGGGGACGCCATAGCGACAAGATCGGTAGAAAGCCGGTAATCATTATTGGTTTGCTGGGTTACAGTGTTGGCACTCTGATCTTCAATGGCACTGCCCAGTTGGGTATGAACGGCTATTTAGCCGGTTTTAGTTTGTATCTCAGTTTAATGCTGACGCGCGTATTAATGGTGGCCGTAATGTCGGCGACTTTTCCTGCTGCATCGGCTTATATGATCGATGTTAGCACGTTAACCAATCGCGCCAAGGCTATGGGTCGGTTAGCGGCGTCTAGCCAAATAGGCACCATGGTAGGGCCTGCACTGGGCTCGCTGGTGGCGATCAGTTATCTGGCACCTCTCTACTTACATTCGATGATGGCTCTTGTTGCCGCGTTCTTAATCTGGCGCTTGCTGCCCGATAGCGGTTTGGATATTAGCAAGCCACGTAGTAGGCGACGACTACGATATCTCGATCCCCGTTACCGTGCTTATCTCGGTATTGGCTTGATGTTGTTTACTATGATGGCGATGGTACAGCAGACGCTGGGTTTTTATTTTCAGGATGTGTTGCATCTGGAATCGAAACAAGCGGTACAGCAATTTGCTATTGCGATGATGGTGTCATCCTCGGCCATGTTATTTTCACAGTTAGTGATTGTACAGCGTTGGCAGGTGCACCCTTTGATGTTACTGAAGGCTGGGCTGCCGATTGTGATTAGCGGTTACTTGATTCTGGCTAATGCCCAACAGCTGACGGGTATGATGATAGGTATGGGGTTGTTTGGTTTAGGAATGGGCTTGGCAACGCCTGGCTATAACGTCACCGCGACAACCACCGTGCGGGCAGATGAGCAGGGCGGCTTAGCCGGCCTTGCCGCATCGGCACCTGGCATGGGTTATGTGATTGGGCCATTACTCGGCGGCTTTATCTATTCCCTGCAACCGGCCTATACCTATTGGAGTGCGGGGTTGATATTGCTGCCGCTGCTGGTGTATGTGTTTTTTCTAAAGCCACCTGTTGCCAATCCGGATTAGCGTAACGTTGATTTGTGCTTAATGGATAATTAGATTGCTACATTATAGAAATACCGTCATCGTTTTATTGCTCATGTTGTTGGCCAGTTGCGGCGGGCAAGGCTTTAATATCAAGCAGTTGGCAAAATCTGATATCGATATGGTGTCGGATATGATGTTGTTGGAAGGTCGCGCCAGCCTTATTCAGTTAATGAAAAAGCTTTATAAGCGCAATCCCGCTGAACTTGAAAAGGTAACAGGGATGACGGTTGAGCGCCGCATCGCGATGATTTTTGAGCAACCTGGACGTCTGCAGTTTATTGAGTTGGGCAAGACTGAAGAATTAGCCGCCATGAACCTCGCCTTTAGCGATAGTTATCAAGGAGATCGAGTATTTGCGTTGATGGCAGGCCTCACAACGATGCTAAGACAGGCCTATAACTATGATGATGATTTTTATCTGATCGATGAATTAGACGCCCAACCGATCTATAACAGCGCCAGAAATATTGAAGTGATGGCGTGGAAGCTACGCCATAAAAAAACCCCGCAAGGCAAACTATATTTGATTAGCAGCCGCAAAAATGGCGTCATCGATAACACCAGCTTTGACAGGCTTTATGGCAAGTTAATTCAGACTCAAGATGTGATGGCAAAAATCATTGCCGATAAAAATAATCGTACAATCAATACCGTGGTTAAAAGTACGCTATCGGTGTTCTTGCCGATTTAAATGATTTGTTGGTATTATAATTTTTTTTCCGAATTTATCGCGGTTTTTTATTACGAAAATAACGCGGTTTATTGTCAATGCCTAATAAATCACGGCGCAGTAAATCTAAGGTGGTGGCGGCTACCACTTGTTGGAACCATTTACGATTGGCGGTAAATTGCATTTTGTGTACTTTTAAAGCCCCTTTACTGCCCCAAGCTATCCACACAGTGCCGACCGGTTTGTCAGGCGAGCCACCATCGGGGCCGGCAATACCGGATACCGCAATCGCATAATCTGCGCCACTGGTCGCCATTGCGCCTTGTGCCATTGCGAGTACAACTTCAGCACTGACCGCGCCATATTGCTCTAACAAATTGTCATCAACGGCCAGCAGTTGGTGTTTAATGCGGTTGGAGTAACTGACGATACCAGCCTCAAAAACGGCTGAAGCGCCGGCAACTTCGGTAATTAATGACGCGATTAAACCGCCGGTACAGGACTCGGCGGTAGTGAGTTGTAGCTTTTTTTTCTGTAATAACTGAATGACCGCTTCGGCAAGGGTACAGCTGCCCTCGCCAATAATATAGTCGCCTATTAATTGCTTTAGGCGTTGAAAACACTGTTGCTGTATTGCTGCGTGCTGGGAGTTACGGATGGTCAATTTAATTTCTAACAGTGGCAGGCCGGCGCGAAAACCTAACTCAACTTCTGCGGGCCAATCATTAAATTCTTTATTAAGCAATTGCTGAAAACTGGATTCACCCATGCCAAATGTTTGAAAGCGGAGAGTGGCGAGCTGTTCATTATTGGGGTAGCGCTGACAGATAATATTGATAATAGATTGTTCCATCATCAGCTTTAGTTCACTGGGTACGCCCGGCGTACATATAATCAGGCAATCATTGTGCGTAATGGCAAAACCCGGTGCACTACCAGTGGGGTTGCGAATGATTTCAACGCCCTGCGGTAATAGCGCTTGTTTTAAATTGGCATCGTTTAGCGTTAGATTTAGCCGCTGGCACCATTGTGTTAATTGTGCCAGGGCGATGGGATGTTGTTGTAAAGCATAACCGGTCAGCTCGGACAAAATTTCTGCGGTCAGGTCGTCAATTGTAGGGCCTAAGCCGCCGTTAACGATCAGCACATCAGATTGTCGTGTCATGCTCTCCATTTCTGTCAGCAGCAATTGTTTGTCATCACCGACAGTGACCTTGCGGTAGAGGGCATAGGCCTTAGCCGCTAATAGTTCGGCAATCATTGCTGAGTTGGAATCTACCGTATGCCCCGACATCAGTTCATTGCCGGTGAGTAAACACTGTATTTTCATGATTAGCTTATGTCGTTGCGTTAAATAGTAAGTTTGAATGTGCTGATGGTGCATAAAATTAGTGCCATCATATAGAAATCAGCTTGCGATTACCTCTATTATTAGTCTTTGGTCTAATTTCAAAGTGAGTGTGTATGGTAAAG
>JBNMPW010000052.1:0-17520 GCA_051277205.1 Oceanicoccus sp.
TTTAATTTTTTAGTAGTTATGGAGATAGCCGATGGTAAAGCGTACACGGGCCGACAAAAAAGCCAGCAAACCCCAGCTATCCAGCGAGGCCCTGGCTCAAGCGCAAACGATTACTAACACTGTGGTACCGGTGAGCTTTACCAAACAGCAACGGCGAGAGGTGCAGCAAGCGATTGAAAGCGGCATGGCAACTGTTAGAGCTCAGGCCAGCAGTAAAAATCGAGAGCGGGATAAAAAAGTAAAGCAGTCTCAAAAGCAGTTAGCGGCTAAGGAAGGTAATTTTGCTAGCGCTATTAAAGCGGGCCATGAAAAATCGACTGTAAGTGTGATGTTACCTTGGTGTTTATTAGCGTTGACTTGGATCGGGGTGGGGTTTTATTTAACCGACATTATGTCCTGACGGAATGGAATCTATGAGTCGGCGTTCTTTGGCGCTGATATCGGTTTTATTATTAGGGTTGAAGAGTTTGAGTCTGCTTGTGTTACAGGCTTTCGCCCACGGCGAACTTAATCACTTATAAGCCTTCAGCAGAAACCTAAGGTTTGGTGTTACAGCTCTGAATTCCGATCCAAAGAACTACCGAATGACAACAGTAGGAAGGTGCTCTTTGCCATTAAACCCTTGCGCCTCTCCAATCATCATTAACGCCTCATCACAATCAACACTGAGCTTCAACGCCAACAAATCATCAGCACGGGTAATACCCCGATTAACCGCGGCAATGGGAATGCCTTGGGCGGCGGCGGCTTTGCAAATGCGAAAGGCGGAATAAACCATCAGTGAAGAGCCGAGTATCAATACGCCATCAACCTCCGCCAAGCTTTGGGCTATTTGCTCGTGTCGGGCTTTGGGTACGTTGCCGCCATAGAATACGACATCGGGCATGATGATCCCGCCGCATTGCGAGCAACTGGGGTAGGTGATAGTGCGGGTGTCGTAGTCGCTAATATCGGCATCACCATCGGGTGCAGGTGTTGCTTGCAGTGCTTGCAGTTGCGGGTTTTCTGATAATAATTGTGCTTGCAGGCTGTTGCGGTCTTGGTAGTGCGAACAGCTTAAACAAATGATGCGGTCCACTCGGCCGTGTAAATCGATCACTCGCTGATTGCCGGCTTGTTGGTGAAGGCGGTCAACGTTTTGGGTGACTAACAGTTTCAGTTTATCCGTTTTTTCTAACCACGCTAGGTAATGGTGACTCAAGCTCGGTTTGGCATTGGCGAGCATCGGCCAGCCCCGCGTGCTTCGGCTCCAATAGCGTTGGCGTTGCTCATGCTGGTTGATAAATTGCTGGTGCATTATCGGTTCGCTGCGCTGCCAGGTACCGCTGTCATCGCGATAGGTGGGGATACCCGCGTTGACGCTGAGCCCTGCGCCGGTGATGACTAATAGGCGTCGATGGCGGTCGATGAAGTGGCTGAGTTGCTCGATCTCGGTCAAAACATATCCTGCTGTGCTCTCATGTTTGAGGGGTTTCTCTAGACGTTAATGACAATCTTATATTCACTGCTTAATGGTTATTTCTTGTAGCCCAAACTCGTCATCCATTATCTGACCGATACAATTCCCCGCCGCTAAGTGATGAGCGTATTGCATATGCAGGCAACGGACATTGTGCCATTTACTAATGCCGCCAATGCCGTATTGATCAAATAGTGACGTCAGCTCGCGGGCTTCGATGCGCTGTTTGTCATCCGGGTGCATGGCTTGCCAGCGGTGGGCGATATAGCGCTGATGATCTTGCTTATAGCGATCAGCTAAATCGGGCTCTTGTCGCAACCGCGCTTCGATATGTTTTATCCAGCCCCTACCTTCAATACGTGAGATCGCTTTGTGCAGATCTTTTGAGCACAACCAATAGAGGGTGGGGAAGGGTTGGTCGTCGACCAGTGAACGTACTTGCAATACCAGCGGAACACCGTTGGCGCTGCTGGCGGCAATCGCGACCATACCTCGAGGCTCGCGGCCAAGCTGTTGGCGGATGGTGGTGAGTTGCTCGGGGGTGATGGTCATTTAGAGACGCTCCGATTATTAATAGGTGACATGTACTGATTGTGTGATCACAAAACGTACTGAAGCTAAGGTCATAGCCTCGCTGATGATGGCTGCTGTTGGACATGGGGTATGTGATAGTGACGATTAGGCGCTTGATGTTGGCCTACACGGTGGCAATAGTAAAGTACCGTTGTTTATTGCTTGTAGACACAAGCTATAAACAACGGAGTGGAGCTGTTATCTAAACGTTAGCGTAGCGATCGATAATCTTTTTACCTAAGGCCATTTGATGGACTTGATCCGGTCCGTCGGCTTGGCGACACCAGCGGGCATAGTTGAACGCTTCGGCCATAAAATAATCTTCAGTAAGGCCGCCGGCACCGTGTATTTGCATGCAGCGATCAATGATGTTTTGTACTAATAGTGGCACGGTGGTTTTACTGGCGGCAATCATATCAACCGAGTCAGCGACGCCTTGAGAGTCGATTTTGTGGCAGGTTTTTAACACTAATAAGCGCGCCATTTCTATCTCAGAAAAAGTGCGCGAAATTTCTTCCCGCACTGATTGATGCTTACTCAGTGGGCGGCCAAAGGTAGTGCGAGTAGACGCACGGTGGCAGGCCAGTTCTAGCGAGCGTTGGGCGGCGCCGATAAGACGCATGCAATGGTGCATACGGCCTGGTCCTAAGCGACCTTGAGCGATTTCAAAACCGCGACCTTCGCCTAGCAGTACGTTTGCTAAGGGTACTCGCACATTATCAAACACAATTTCAGCATGGCCGATGGGGGCATCGTCATAGCCGAGTGTGGTCAGTGGCCGGATGATATCAATACCGGCGGTATCTTTAGGGACGAGCACTTGGGTTTGTTGCAGGTGACGGTTGGCGTTGTCGGGGTCGGACTTGCCCATCACGATAAAAATTTTGGTGCGTTCATACATTGCACCGGTAATAAACCATTTACGGCCGTTGAGCACCCACTCGTCACCGTCTTTTTTAATGCTGAGCTCGATATTTGTGGCGTCACTGGAGGCGACTTGCGGCTCGGTCATGGCGTAAGATGAGCGAATCTCGCCTGCTAGTAACGGTGTTAGCCATTGCTCTTGCTGCGCCTTAGTGGCGTAGTTCATAAACACTTCCATGTTGCCGGTATCGGGGGCATTACAGTTAAATGCTTCAGGTGACCATGGCACTCGACCCATAATTTCACACAATGGGGCGTAATCTTGAAAGCTAAGGCCACCGTGATCGCAGTATTCGGCGTGGCTTTCTGGCACAAATAAATTCCATAAGCCTGCGGCTTTGGCTTTTTCTTTTAACTGATCCATTAGCGGTACTGGCGCAAAGCGATTGTCGGCATTGTGCAGCTGCTGCGCGTAGGTAGTCTCGTTAGGATAGATATGCTCATCCATAAAGGCTTGTAATTTAGCTTGTAGCGCTAAAGACTTATCAGAAAATTCAATCATGCTAGCTCCTGCTGTATCGGTGATGGCGATATGAGTGTATTGAGTTTTGCGCCATTATAAGGTTTACTTTATAATCACTCAAATTTATTAGTTTAATGCATAACTATCATTTAAATTGATGTGGAGTGAGGGTGAGCCGATGAGACTCGATAAATTAGATTTGAATTTGTTTGTGGTATTTGACGCGCTGTATCGTGAAGGCGTGGTAACCAAAGTTGCATTGCAGCTCAATATTACTCAGCCGGCGGTGAGTAATGCGCTCAACCGCCTGCGAAAAACCTTTGATGATCCCTTGTTTGTGCGCACACCGGCGGGGATGAAGCCAACACCGGTGGCCGATGCGGTGATTGCTGATGTAAGAGCGGCGCTGGCTTTGCTCAATAAAACCATGGACAGTAACGTGAAGTTTGATCCGGCCCAGTCCGAAAAAACATTTACCCTTGGTATGAACGATATGGTGCAGGCGATGTTATTGCCTAAGCTGCAGCAGTGGCTGGTGAAGGCGGCGCCGGGTGTTAGCCTCAATAGCTATTATTTACCGCGGGAGCAGGCCACCGAGCAATTAAAGGCGGGGGTGATGGATCTGTTAATTGATGTGCCGCTGGTGAATGCCAAAGAGCTGCAACAGTCTACCTTGCTGATGGTAGAGCATGTCATTGCGATGCGTAAAGAGCACCCTTTAGCCCGCAAAAAAATGAGCTTGGATAATTATTTGGCGGCTGAGCATGTGCATGTGTCGGGCCGTAAACGGGGCAGAGGGCTGGTGGATGTGGCGCTGCATAGTCAGGGTTATCGACGTAATATAGCGATGCGGCTGGAGAATTATTTAGTGGCCGCGCAAGTCGCCAGCCAAACAGATTTGTTGTGGGCGGCGCCTGCGCCGTTAGCCGTGCAGTTTGGGCTCAGTAAAAAAGCTTTACCGATAGTGGTAGAGCCTTTAGATTTACGTTTATATTGGGCCAAGAGTGCCGCCAATGACCCCGCCAATGAATGGCTGCGTCAGCAACTGCAAAAATTGGCGGTTAAAATTTAAGCCCTCGGGCAATAATAGACTCTGCCACTCGCTCAGCGACTACGGCATAATGATCACAGGGTAAATATGAAAGCAAGGTTATGAGTGTATTGCGATTACGGGCGGGGGCAACGGCCTACCAACAAATAAACCAGCATGGCTTAGCCGCTGAGCATATTGCCGCGGTATTTGGGGCCTCTGGTGCGGCCAAATGGTTGACGATTTATGGCTTAGATAAAGCTATTTTTAGCGATTGGCTGACGGCGGCTGAGCAGCCGATTAATTTGTTTGGTACCTCTGTGGGTGCGTTTAAATTAGCGGCCGCCGCGCAAAATGATCCGGCCGCGGCGTTGAGCATATTGGCCGATGCGTATATTGCACAAAACTACCAAGGTGAGATTACCGCCGCTAGCGTGTCTGTTGAAACTAATAAAATTTTTGAGGCTTTTCTCGGTGAGCAAGCACAACAGCAGCTGTTAGCCAACCCGCGTTTTCATTATCATTGCGCCAGTGTACGTTGCTTGGGGTGGTTGGCCAGCACGAATAATGGTCAGCAAAAAGCGGCCATGTTGAAAGCGTTGATGCTGTCATTAGCGGGTCGACGTTTTCATCACAATACCTTTGAGCGAATGATTTTTTCTACTTGCGATACCCAAAGTGCTTATCAAGGGGCCGATGGTTTTGTTACAAACAATGTGCAGTTAACCGCTAACAACCTGCGGGCTGCATTATTATCATCAGGCTCTATTCCGGTGTTAATGAAAGGCGTAGATTCAATTTCAGGCGCGCCAGCCGGCGTTTATCGGGATGGCGGCTTGCTGGATTATCATGCCCTGGCTAGCAATTTTTCACTGTCTCACCCTCAACAACAGTCCCAGCAACAGACTGGCTTGGTGTTGTACCCACATTTTTATCCGATATTAACCGAGGGTTGGTTTGATAAGTTTTGGCCTTGGCGCAAAGTGCCGGCTGCCAAGCTGGCTAACACCTTGATTGTGTCGCCGAGTGAGAGTTTTATTAACAGCTTACCCGGTGGTCGGATTCCTGAGCGACAGGATTTTAATCGCTTTAAAAACGATGATGCCGAGAGAGTGCGACGCTGGCATGAGGTCAAGCAGCGCAGCCTTGAGTTGGGTGATGCCTTTTTAGCGCTGCTGCGCGCGGGTGATATTGCATCGCAGCTTGAGTTGATCGAAGATTAACTGTGTCACTTTTTTGAGCAGCTATTGCTGCGCCGCTCATGCATTTAAAAGAGTTCAAAGCGCTTCATAAGTGAGCGGGTCAGTCGCATTGTTTTCACTAAAGGCTTCTAAGCGCTCGACACAGGAGCCGCATTTACCACAGGCCAGTTCGCGGCCGTTATAACAAGTCCAGGTTTTGCCATAGTCTAAGCCCATCGCCAATCCATCGCGCAAGATGTCAATTTTGTCACCATTCTGATAAGGGGCTACTACGGCGATGGGCTCAAAATTAGCCAGCAACGAAGCCTTAGCCATAGCGTCAACAAACTCCGGTCGGCAATCGGGATAGATAGTGTGATCGCCCGCATGTGCACCATACCAAACTTGTTCAGCACCTTCGTTGACCGCATAGCCAATGGCCAAAGCAATCAATATCATATTACGGTTGGGTACCACGGTAGATTTCATATTTTCAGCCGCGTAGTGTCCTTCCGGTATTTGCTCTTCACTGGCGGCCATTAATGATGAATTGGACATTAGGCTTTGCATAGCCGTGATATCTATAATGTTGTGGACGATGCCCAGCTCTTTAGTCACGGCAGCGGCATATCCGAGCTCCTTGTCATGGCGTTGGCCATAATTAAAAGAGACGGCGAACACATCATGGCCGGCAGCGATGGCTTGGTTGAGAATGGTGAAGGAGTCCATGCCACCGGAATAAATAACCACGATTTTCATATCTTGAGCTTCGACCTTTGATAGAGCTGATAAATGTATATAGCGCGCTGTGCTGGCGGCGAATTATAACTGACTGTGGTGCCGTTTAAGACAAACTAGCAATCGCATCGCCATTATAGGCTTGCAGCTGATCGTCTTGGCCATGGCGAACCTTGTTGCACCACTCGGGGTCTTGCAATATCGCTCTACCGACGGCGACTAAATCGAACTCGCCTTTGTCTAAACGCCCTGCCAAATCATCAATTGACCTGCTTGCCGATGATTCTTTCAAAAATGCGCCGATAAAATCAGAGCTAAGGCCAACCGATCCTACTGTCATGGTGGTTTTTCCGGTCAGTTTTTTGGTCCAGCCGGCGAGGTTTAAATCGCTGCCGTCAAACTCTGGTTCCCAATAGCGTCTAGTCGAACAGTGAAAAATATCAACGCCGGCATCGGATAGTGGGCTGAGAAATTGCCCTAACAACTGCGGCGTTTCAGCTAAGCGGGCGGTAAATTCTTGTTGCTTCCATTGCGAATAGCGAAAGCCGATGGGGAAGTCGTCGCTGGTAGCGGCGCGGACGGCTTTGATGATTTCTACCGCAAAGCGGGCACGATTAGCCATGCTGCCACCCCATTCATCAGTGCGCTGATTAGTGCCTTCCCAGAAAAATTGATCAATTAAGTAACCGTGAGCGCCGTGAATCTCAACGCCGTCAAAGCCAATGCGTTTGGCGTCTGCGGCGGCATCGGCAAAGCTTTGAATGACACTTTCTATATGTGCGGCTGTCATTGGCTCGGCGATTTGTTTACCGGGCAATACTAAGCCGGAGGGGCCGGCGCTGGGTACTTCTGGGTTACTGGTTTTTTCAGCTTCACGTGCCATACCGACATGCCAGATTTGGGCAAAGATTTTACCGCCAGCGGCGTGGACTTGTTGTACCACATTGGCCCAGCCGGCTAGCGCCAGCTCACCGTGAAAAGCCGGGACGCGATCACTCATGCTAGCGACGGCATCATTGACGGTAGTGCCTTCGGTAATGATCAGGCCGGTGCCGCCTTCAGCGCGGCGGCGATAATAGCCGGCGACATCAGCACCGGGAACATTTTTTGGCGAAAAATCGCGGGTCATCGGCGCCATTGCGATTCTGTTGTTAAGACTTAGAGATTTAAGTTTAAAGGGGCTGAATAAAGTATCGAGTGCTTGTGGCATTAAAATGTCTCATTGGAGTGGGTGGAAAATGCGGTGGATAATAACACTCAGCTCAGGGTGCTTGCTGAAAAAGTTAGCAGCTTAGGTTTAGGGACGTTGTTGGAGTGAGTTTTTTATACTTTTTCGTACGTTATCAATGCGGTCGACTAATAGCTCAGTAGATGTTTTTTCGGCGGCCATTTTATCCCAATGTTGTTGCCAGTTGTAGCGCAATTGCTCGCTGGCCGTTATTACCTGATTGCTGGTCAGCATACTTAAGTCGTTAATCAGGCCCACTTTAACCCAGCCATTTCTAGGGTTTCCTAAGGTGCTGTCTTTATCGTAGTGGGCGGCATAGATAAGTTGCTCTAATTGACCCAGCTCCAGCAGTATTTGAAAGGAGGCCATGCGAATGGTGTTGTTGGTTTCTGATACTTCTAAGCGCCAGGCGTTATAGCTGAAGCCGGCTAGGGCAAACACCAAGCTAATAATGGCGGTGTATTGGTAGTGTTTGAGTTTGCGTTCTATTTCCATACTTTTATCCATGATGAGTGATCTGTTACCAGAGCAGTAATTAGATTTGTTGGATCAATTCTTTCACTTGATAATCATCATACAGCTTTGGCAGTATACTAACCCATTGATCAGCGCTAAAAAGCGAATAAAAACACCTATGACTCCGCAACGATTTGAGCGATTACGCGCCATCCTTGATAAGCGTCAGCCCGACCTTACGGTGTTGACTGACTACGTCCATAAAGGGCGTAACCTGTCGGCTATAGTGCGCACCGCTGATGCGGTAGGGGTTGGACATGTACATTGTGTGACGGGCGATAAGGATTACCGCTCTTTTCGGGGCGCCTCTCAGGGTAGTCATCGCTATGTGCAGGTGCATCGCCACCGTGAGTTATTAACCCCAGTAAGCCAGCTAAAACAGCAGGGCTTTCAAATTGTTGCCGCCCATTTGTCAGCGCAAGCAGCTGATTTCAGCACTGTTGATTACACCCAGCCGACGGCGCTGTTGATGGGTTCTGAAAAAGAGGGGGTCAGTGAGTTGGCCGGTGATTTGGCCGATGCTCATATCACCATTCCAATGGTTGGTGCCGTAGAGTCTTTTAATGTGTCGGTGGCGGCGGGTATTATCCTTAATGAGGCGCGGCGACAGCGACAATTAGCCGGTTTTTATGATCAGCAGCGTATTTGCCAGGAAGATTATGATCAACTTTTTTTTGAATGGGCACACCCTAAAATTAAAGACTTTTGCCGCCGTTATAAGCTCGCGTATCCGCCCTTGAGGGAAGATGGTGAGATAATTGAGCCGGCGCTCTGGTATGCTAAGATGAGACAAATAATCGCCCAACGGGAGCCGCGCAAAAAGCATGTCTGATTTACTGGTAATACTGGGGGTACTTTTTATTTCCTTATTTGTGGTGGTGAAATTTGCGGAGAAGTTTGCTAAGCCCGTCGACCCCGCACAGCTCACTAAAATGTCGCGGATCGCGATGATATTAATTGCTGTTTTATTGGTGGGGCGCCTACTTCAGCAGATGTTTGCAGGGTAAGCTTTTTAGGAAACTCTCGCGACGCTGTTTGACACCAATTGTATAAACTTTGTCTGCTTATTAACCGCCGTCTTTTCATAAATATTGCGAGCATGGGTTTTAGCTGTATTGATGGATATCGATAAGGCTTCGGCGGTTTCGGCAATGGTATTGCCGTTGGCTAAATAGGCCGCCACTCGTGCTTCACTCCCGGTAAAGCCAAATAACTTTTTCAAGGTGTCAGCTGACACTTCAGGTGTGCCGCGGCTGTCGCTGATAAAGACCACTGCATGCGCATGTACCGGGTGGGCGATGGCGTCTTCTGGTCGCACTGGCCTAATGACCAAGCCCAATGATTGGCTGTGTTTTAGACCGGTGCGGATGGTGGTGGGGATGGGCGTTGTTGTGGTTGTGGTTGCGGCCGCGCCGATGTCAGCCAATGCCTGATAGAGTTGCTTATTGGCCTGTTGATTAGCAAGTAACAGTGCACCTTCACTAATATCTAATTGCGAGCTTTGCTCAATAGTATCGCGGGCGACGCGGTTAGAGGCGACGATATTACCTTTGCGGTCGAGAATTAACGTGCCCAACATAAATTGGTTGATAGCATCGGCGAAGGCATTGCGTTCTATCTGTTTGATCGCCCGTTGGTCGAGAAAATCTAATGCCAGCTTGATGTGGTCGATAAGGCTTTCTAGCGTGTCGCAATCCTGTTGGTTAAAATTTTCTTTGTCGCGGTGGCGAGCGATGCGCAGTTTCAGAGTTAAGTCGGCAGGGCCGCGGGCGGGGATATTCATCGCTGCGATATAGCGCATGCCAGTGGGCTCTATCAAGTCGCGAAAAAAATCGCTGTCTTCGATTGAGCTGGCTTTATTAAGTTGGTCTAGCAGCAGCGCTTTATCATCGGCAATATTTTCAAAGGGGTCTAAGGCAATCCAGTGGTTGGCCGAGCCGGTTACCCCTGAAGGGCTGTTGACGACGCGATTGAGTAGGTATTTATTGTCGGCTTGGTGTTTGGGGACGACGACCAATACCGCAAGATCGGCCGCAAATAGCTGGTTGAGTTGGTTGAGAAACTCGCTCCAAGGCTCTTCTTCCATCACGCCATGATAGATAGCGTGGATAAGTTGGTTGATGGCGGCGGGGATTTGCACCGTGTGGCCCTATGCTCTGATGTTGAGGATTCACAGTGTAGCGCGTGCTAAGCACTATGTCTTTTAGTTAAGTACTTGATAGTACAGCTATTGTTTAATTTCATCCTTTGGGGTGATGAAAATCTAGCCAGATCCGCTATCATAGCGTTCGATTATCAGAGCGGCCTAGATTGGTTCGCTGTCCCTCTTTTTTTATAGCGTGTGGAACTACCATGACTGAACAGAAAGCAACCAATGTGACTTGGCATGCGGGCGATGTAACCCGTGAAGACCGTAATAAATTATTGAAGCAAAGAGGCGCTACATTGTGGTTTACCGGTTTGTCTGGCAGTGGCAAGAGCACTGTCGCCGTTGAGTTAGAAAAAGCCCTCATCGCACAAGGTAAATTAACTTACCGTTTGGACGGCGATAATATCCGTTTGGGTATCAACAAAAACCTGGGTTTTAGTGCTGAAGATCGCACGGAGAATATCCGTCGTATTGGTGAAATCTCAAAGCTGTTTGTCGATGTTGGTGTGATTACCTTATCCAGCTTTGTAAGCCCATACCGCGCCGACCGTGACTTGGTGCGCAAGCTACACGAAGATGCGGGTATGCAGTTTATTGAAGTGTATGTTGATGTGCCATTAGCCGTTGCTGAAGAGCGTGATCCTAAAGGCTTGTATAAAAAAGCACGGGCTGGCGAGATTCCAAACTTTACCGGGATCTCTGACCCATATGAAGAACCACTGGCAGCAGAAATCGTATTGAATAGCCATGAGATGTCGTTGCAAGAAGAAGTCGATACTTTGCTGGTGATATTACGAAAGCGCGGTCTGTTAGCTGTCAGCTAAAATGTCGCGGTTATACCCAGTGTTTTTGCACACCGTCTCTGCACACCATCTTTGCAGAATGAATTTTATCTAAAGGAAATTGTAATGATTAAGCCCCATGGCGCCGATACACTGAAGCCCTTATTTGTTTATGACACCGAGAAACACCTGGCGCTTAGTGCCGAAGCTGAAACACTGCCGTCTTTATTAATCAGTTCGGCCGCTGCGGGTAATGCGGTAATGTTAGCGGCTGGTTACTTCACGCCATTGACCGGTTATATGAACTTGGCGGACTCTTTAGCGGTGGCAGAAAACCTGCACACCACCGATGGTTTGTTCTGGCCGGTGCCGATTGTCAACATGGTCACTGATGTTACCGCTATTGGTGATGCCAAGCGCATTGCTTTGCGCGACCCCAATGTTGAAGGCAACCCTGTATTGGCGATTATGGATGTCGATGCGATTGATGTTGTTAGCGATGAACAAATCAACATGATGGCTGAGAATATTTTTGGTACCTTAGATGGCGGTCACCCTGGTGTGGCGGCGTTTAAAGGGCAGGGTAACTTGATGTTGTCCGGCGCTATTGAAGTATTGAACTTTAGCTATTTCCAAACCGATTTCCCCGATACTTTTCGTACTGCGGTAGAAATTCGCAATGAAATGGCTGAGCGCGGCTGGAACAAAGCCGTTGCTTTCCAGACGCGTAACCCGATGCACCGTGCTCACGAAGAACTGTGCCGCATGGCGCAAGAAGAGCTGGGTAGCGATGGTATTTTGATCCATATGTTACTGGGTAAACTTAAACCTGGTGATATTCCTGCCGATGTACGTGATGCCTGTATCCGTAAAATGGTTGATGTCTACTTCCCCGCTAACTCGGTGATGATCACCGGTTACGGTTTTGATATGCTTTATGCGGGCCCACGTGAAGCGGTATTACACGCTGTATTCCGTCAGAACTGTGGCTGTACACATTTCATCGTTGGTCGTGACCATGCCGGCGTTGGTGATTATTATGGTGGCTTTGATGCGCAAACGATCTTTGATGAGAAAGTGCCTGCAGGTTCTTTGGACATAGAAATATATCGCGCGGACCACACCGCTTATTCGAAAAAATTGAATAAAGTGATCATGATGAAAGATGCACCTGATCATGAAAAAGATGATTTTATTTTGCTGTCGGGTACGAAAGTGCGCGAGATGTTGGGTAACGGTATTGCGCCGCCGCCTGAATTCTCTCGCCCCGAATGCGCCAAGATCCTGATGGATTATTATCAGAGTTTAGAAAGCTAGGGTTAAAAAATGCAATGGTTTCAGTCGTCACTTATCAGTGGCCGTTAGTTATCATATAGCTTGAGCCAATATTATGGTCAACAGTAGCCGCTACTCCTTTGGGTCGCGGCTTTTTTATAATAAAAATTTGATTGATCATCCTGCCCTTAGGTGAATTTATTCTGTTGGCGTTTTACCATCCTGACGGAAACGTTCAATGCGTTTTTTACTGGGTGGATGGCTGGCAAAATAATCGTTTAGGCTGATTTTTTTGCCACTAAGATCATTGTCGTTTTCTTCATTTTCGATATTTTCATCGGTTGTTAGCTCTTGGTCTTTAGGCTGGCGGGATTCGCTTAATTTTTCCATCATATCGGCAAAATAGTTACGGTCGATATCTCTGGCTTGCATTTGCCCCAAGGCATAACCGTCAGCCTGCCACTCAAACTCTTGAGAATATTGGGATTGCATTAATACCGTTGGCAGCATCAATACCAATGTGCTGGCGGTATTCACATCACCGGTAACGGCAAGAATTAATGCCGACAGGCCTGCTTGTCGCACTAGATTTTGCACCGAATGACGATATTCAACATGGCCGATCTCATGCAATAAAATACTGGCGATCATGTCGTCGTTATCGGCCAGTGCTACCAGTTGGTCGGTGAGTATTATACGGCCATCGGGTAGTGCAAATGCATTGGCGCCAATGCTCTCGCCATCGCGAAATAATAAAGTCAGCTCTCGCTCGCTGTCGTTAGATAACTGAGCAAATAAATCGCTAAGTGCTACTTGGCGTTCAGGTTTCAGCTTGGTCGGTTTAAAAACCGTTTGATCCATGCGCGGTAAGCTTTGCTCAGCCAGTTGTTGGTCGACACTCAAAGGCAGCCAATCGGTTATTTGTTTGCTCAACAGGGGGATACCAAACACTACAGTGATAAAGGTCACCGCAAGTACCGAGATAACACTGGCCCAAACAAGTTTTAAGTTGTGTTCAAGTTTGTGAGCTAGACCTTGCATTTTCCCCCGCTGTTGGCTTTGCCACTGCTGACAGAGTTGGTCAATGATGACATTGTTGCGACTTTCAAAGCGACTACCATCGGGTAGTGTTAGATGGCGGGCGGTATTACCGACACGCGAACTGACGTTTAGCTGACTGAAATGGCACAGCGATGTTTGTTCTGTTGCCCGGTAAACTGCGCCATCGACATCGACCAGTAGGGTGACGGCTTCGCTGTTAGACAGTTCGCCACCGTAGATAAAGCCGTTTAATTTTAGGCTACTCACAGGCCGATATCCAGATCAAAGATATTGCTAATTTCTTCTGCTTGGGCTGACTCTTGTTGCGCTTGCAAACTGGCAAAATCATTAAAATTATAGGCGAATAAACGCAGTGTTTCGGCGCGATAACGTGCCATGCGAATTCTTGCCCAGGGAATAGCAAGGCCGAAACTCACTAGAATAGCTAAGGTGTTGGTGGTGTAAAGATACATCATTTTTTTGACTTTCAGGTCGCTGCTAAAAAATACATCGCCCATTTCTAGGTTGCTATAGATGGTGTTAGTTTTTACGGTTTGCATATAAGAAATCGCTAGAGCGTAAGGGAGCAGCACCAAGACGGCACTAAAGCTTGCAATGCCGGGAACCAGTGCAGCAAAGGCGGCAATAATAGCAATTACGCCCACCAAGCTGCCAATAAAGACGAGAACGGATGCAAAATATAAGGCATAAAATTCAGCGGGGTTGCCGCCATAACGAAAGTTTTGTTGGCCAAAGCGGGTACGATTGCCTATTAAGCGATAATAATTATTTTGCCACCAAGGGAAAAGCAGCATAGCAATAATTACGCCGGCGCCAATTACGGTGAAGTAGGTGGTCATACCTTCAGCTATGACGCTATCTTCAGGAGCGGTGGCGATCTCGGTTAAATTGATACCAAAATAAAATGGCGCAAGAGCGGTCAATGCAAAATAAATTAATACCGGCAAAAATAAAAAATAGGAGGCTTTGAAATCTCGATCGAAATTAAAGTGAATACCACGCCAACGTGTATAGCGCATCCGAAACCGCATTGCCATCACCACCATCGCCGGGACTAAAATGATACCTAACAAAAGAGCGACGCCGGCAAAGTTTGGCCAAAAATAGCTGATGCCCTGATAACTGAAGAGCAGTATCACCGCTATTACACGGCCTTTTAAGATATTTATCGGGTTGGCTGTATATTCAAAGGATGAATTGTCGAGGTAGGTATTGCCGTAAAAATATTGGTTGGTTCTGACCTTGGCCCAAGCGGAATAAATCCCTAGGGTGATAATGCTGAGTAGCACATTGACGACCCAGATGCGAAAAAACTCACCGGCTTTGCCATCGAATTGAATATCGTAATAGCTGCGTTTTTTACTGCTGTCATCCATTGTTAAATATCCCCTATTTAATTTGAGCTATGGCTTACGGATTATAGCCTATGTCATGGGTATATGATTTATGCTCATTTTTTGATTATTATTTGCCAGATCGAGGGTCAGCTCAGGGGGTGAGCGTTACACCATCAATATCAGCTTGGCTTAAATCGACTTGATATTCGACACGGCCTTTTTTTATCCGTTGTACTCGTAACAAAAAATACTGCTTATCTTTTGCCAGCCAGATGAGGCTGTGTTTATCTTTGCCGGCGCGGCGTTGCTCTAGTTTGATAGTCTTAAAACTACCAGCAGCGGTGTCGATGATTTCTTCCGATAATTTTTTTACGGTGTAAGTTTTTAAGCTGTCTTGTTCCACTAAATGATAATCCTTGCTGCTGAACTCACCTTCTGATGCGATCATATCGAGGCGTAATTGCAGTTGAAAACTGAGTTTATCCAAGCTGTCGCTGGGTATATCAATGCTGGCTTTTTCTTGTAGAATTTCGGTGGCTTGTAACTGCTCGCCGGTTTGGGTGAATTGCAATTTGCTGCTGCGTTTTTTGCTTAAGGGGTTTTTGTAGCGATAACTGACAGGCGCTATTTGGCCGTCAATAATGTAGAACTGGCTGCTTTCTGTAACGCTACTAAACACCGCCGTGACTTCGTTATTGATTTGCCACTGGCCATCCTCGCGTTGGCTGAGAGACTGGTCGAGCTCGGCATGAATATCTTTTATCTGGCTAATGTAAGTGGCTTGATGAGGGGCGATAAATAGCTGGTTAGCGGGGGGCATACTGCCGGCAAAAACTGGGTTTGTAGAGAGCATAGTGAAAACCCCTACTACTAGTAATTTGATCAATGGCTGGCGGATATTATTCCGCGCTGTTAAATAGCTGGCCACTGACCGGCAGTGACTGTTGGTCGAGAATGGCATAGTTGCCCTCCAGCGTGAGCCGTCCCTGTGCAAACCATTGGGCTGCTAACGGATAAATTTGGTGTTCTTGGCCTAACACCCGTTTTGCCAGTGTGTCGGCAGTATCATCGGTACTGATATTAACACTGGCTTGGATGATTGCCGGTCCTCCATCGAGTTGTTCGGTAACAAAATGCACGGTGGCCCCGGCTATGTCATCACCCGCATCGATCGCCCGTTGATGGGTATGTAGCCCCGGATAGTTGGGCAACAGAGACGGGTGAATGTTCAATAATCTGCCGTGAAAATGTTGAACAAATGCTGGCGTTAAAATCCGCATAAAACCGGCCAGTATGACGAGGTCCGGATGGTACTTATCGATCAATTGCACCAGCTCGGTATCAAAGGCTTCGCGGCTGTTAAATTGGGTATGGTCAAGCAATTCGGTGGCAATACCGGCGTTGGTGGCTCGCTCTAGGCCATAAGCACCGGGGCGATTGCAAAACACCGCGGCAATGTTGGCGTTCAACTGGCCGGCTTGGGCGCTATCGATAAAGGACTGCAGATTAGAGCCGCTGCCCGATACCAATATGACAATATTACAAATACCGCTTGAATCACTAGGCGATGACATCACAGACCCTGTAAGTCGACCTGTTCTTCACCGGCATCAGCCGTGGCTACATGACCGATAATCCATGCCTCTTCACCCAGCTCTTTTAGCTGTGCTAACGTTTGATCAGTTTCAGTGTTAGGCACCGCAATCACCATGCCGACGCCGCAGTTAAAGGTGCGGTACATTTCGATAGGGTCGACATTACCTTGCTGTTGTAACCAGTGGAATACCGCAGGCATTTGCCAGCTTTGTGTATTGATCACTGCTTTGCTGTTGTCGGGCAAGACGCGGGGAATGTTTTCTAATAGGCCGCCGCCGGTGATATGTGAAAGTGCATTGACGCTGCGGTCTTTCATCAACGCCAAGATGGACTTAACGTAGATGCGGGTCGGCGCCATCAGCGCCTTGGCCAGTGGTTCACCGGCCAAATCTTGCTGCAGGTCAGCACCGCTGACTTCGATGATTTTGCGAATCAGGGAGTAACCATTTGAATGTGGACCTGAGGACGCTAGCGCGATTAGCGTGTCACCGGGTTTTACTTTGCTGCCATCGATGAGCTCGGATTTTTCTGCTACGCCGACGCAGAAGCCGGCTAGGTCATAATCTTCGCCTTCGTACATACCGGGCATTTCGGCGGTTTCGCCACCGACTAAAGAGCAGCCCGACAGTTCGCAGCCTACGCCGATGCCTTCTACCACAGCGGCGGCGGTATCGATGTTGAGTTTACCGGTGGCGTAATAATCGAGAAAGAACAGCGGTTCGGCACCGGCAACAATCAAGTCATTAACGCACATAGCCACCAAGTCGATGCCAATAGTGTCATGAATTGATAAGTCCATCGCTAAGCGCAGCTTGGTGCCGACGCCATCGGTGCCTGATACTAAAACGGGTTCTTTGTAGCCGGCGGGCAGTTCACAGAGGGCGCCAAAGCCACCTAAACCTGCCATTACTTCGGGGCGACGGGTGCGTTTGGCAACATGCTTGATGCGTTCAATCAGCGCGTTACCCGCATCAATGTCGACACCGGCATCTTTGTAGCTCAGGGAGGGGGTTTTGTTTTGCTCAGACATAAGTTTAAAGCTCTGCAGTAATGACGCTGTGTTTAATGGCCCTGGCGTTAATAGCACTGTATTTATTAGTGCTCTACCAAGGGCTGTTCCCTAAGTTTCAATGCCTCGACCACTGGTGGCCGCTGAAGGCGCGCTATTTTAGCGTGAAAGGTGATTCAGTTCGAGAGTAAATTCGAG
>JBNMPW010000053.1:0-17322 GCA_051277205.1 Oceanicoccus sp.
CCGGATGAATATACCTGGTGGTCAAACCGAGGTCAGGCTTGGGCCAAGAACGTCGGCTGGCGTTTGGATTACCAAGTGGTTACGCCAGGCCTTGCCGATAAGGTCACCGAGGCTTCAGTGTACCGTGATGAACGTTTTTCCGATCATGCGCCGCTGATTATGGATTACGCCATTAGCTATTAGTGAGTTTATTACTTGCGCCTGTGCTTACTGTCTAAGACCGGTGATTTTTTTCTTGAAGGCAATCGAGTTGCCTGTAGCCTGCATTCCAGTTACAGTACTCGGCGTTTTTATATCCTCTATTATAAGGTTTTGTTATGGATTTTATCTCTTCTGCTCACGCTCAAGACGTCGCTCAAGCTGCACCCGAAGCGGGCATTATGCAATTGGTCTTAATGGTCGGCTTATTTGTGATGTTTTACTTCATCGCTATTCGTCCCCAGCGTAAACGTCAAAAAGAACATACTGAGCTGGTTAGCGCCTTAACCAAAGGTGATGAGGTAGTGACCAATAGCGGTATCCTCGGAAAGATTGCCAAGCTTGATGACAACTATGTTGTGGTTCAGGTAGCGGACAATGTTGAGCTGAAGTTTCAGCGGGTAGCGGTTCATGCAGTGTTGCCTAAGGGTACATTGAAGTCTATCTAGGCAAGTCTTCTCATCAACATAGCCGCTGATGACAACATTACTCCTCGCGGCTATTGATTCATTAGCGTCATCCGTTAGACTGCCAACTGATTAAAGTTGAAGGTCTAATCGATGGCGTTTTCATATCCCCCGCGACTACAGCTCGCGCAAACCCCGACCCCGTTGCAGCCATTAACTCGGCTATCTTCCGAGATTGGTGGGCCGACTATTTGGGTCAAACGCGACGATATGACCGGTAGTGCGGTCAGCGGCAATAAAATCCGCAAATTGGAATTCACCCTCGCCAAAGCGCTGGCCGATGGCTGCGATACGGTGATCACCTGTGGTGGCGTGCAATCCAATCACTGTCGCACCACCGCCATTCTCTGTGCCCAATTAGGGCTTAAATGCCATTTGATTTTACGCGGTTCAAAATCTGAGCCGGTTGACGGTAATTTGTTTCTAGATCACCTAGTCGATGCGCAGATTAGCTTTTATAAAGAGGCTGAATTTAAGCGGCGCGGCAATGAGATTTATAAAGAGTGGCAGCAGCATTATGCGGACCTAGGTCATAAGGCGATGATCATTCCAGTGGGCGCCAGTGATGGTGTCGGCCTATGGGGTTATGTCGCATGTTGTGCCGAGCTAAAAGCTGACTTTGCCAAACACAGTATCAGTCCATCCGCGATAGTCTCTGCTACTGGGTCGGGCGGCACGCAAGGCGGGCTGACTGCCGGTAATGCGCTTTATGAATTGGGTGCTGAGGTTTATGGCATTAATGTCTGTGATGATGAAGCCTATTTTTTGAAAAAAGTACATGAGGATTTATGCCAATGGCAGCAGGCTTATGCTGATATATTGCCGGCAGGGTTTGATGTTGAGAAATTGTCGATTAATGTTATTGATGGCTATGTTGGGCCAGGTTATGCGCAGGCCACAGAGCAAGTGTTTGATACCATTAAGCGAGCAGCGAGATTAGAAGGCTTGGTACTTGATCCGGTGTATACCGCGAAAGGTTTTTTCGGTTTGATCGATCAAATCCAACAAGGTCGTTTTGCTGACAGTAAAGATATTGTCTTTATTCATACCGGCGGTATTTTTGGTTTACTGGCTCAGCGTGAACAGGTCTTTTGAAATCAGTCTTTGTTGTTAGCGTAGCGAACTGAATAGTTCTTCGGCGCTATAAATTAATAATAAAAAAGGTTTAAAAAATGGAAGCATTAAGTGCGTTAGTAAGTGAGATTAATGGCATCGTTTGGGGGCCATTGATGCTGATATTGATTTTGGGTACGGGCTTTTATTTAATGCTCGGCTTGAAGCTAATGCCCTTGCTAAATATTGGTAATGCCTTTCGTTTGTTATTCGAAGGGCGGCATGCGGATGCTAAGCTCGGCCAGATTTCTCCTTTTAATGCCCTGATGACCTCCCTTTCAGCGACTATCGGTACCGGTAACATTGCTGGTGTTGCCACCGCTATCAGTATCGGTGGCCCGGGTGCTCTGTTTTGGATGTGGTGTACTGCCTTGGTGGGTATGGCGACTAAATATTCTGAAGCGGTGTTGGCCGTTAATTACCGCGAGATAGACAAGGAGGGTAATTACTCCGGAGGCCCGATGTATTACATCAAAAATGGCCTGGGTCCACGCTGGCAGTGGTTAGCGATGGTGTTTGCTTTTTTTGCCGCTGTTGCCGGTTTTGGTATGGGCAACACGGTACAGGCAAACTCTGTCGCCGATGCCATGCAAACAACTTTTTCGGTGCCGCCAATGGTCACGAGTATTGTGATGGTGGTATTGGTGGCGATGGTGCTGTTGGGGGGTGTCAAACGTATTGCCTCAGTGGCAGGTTTACTGGTGCCGGTAATGGCAATCAGTTATTTGCTAATGGGCTTGTTAGTATTGCTGTTAAACCTCAGTGATATTCCCGCGGCCTTTATGTTGATTATCGAAAGTGCCTTTACTGGGACCGCCGCCCAAGGTGGTTTTGCCGGTGCCGGTATTATGTTGGCGATTCAATTTGGCGTTGCCCGCGGGGTGTTCTCTAATGAAGCGGGCCTCGGTAGTGCGCCTATCGCCCACGCGGCGGCACAAACTGATGACCCTGTTAAGCAGGGTACTATTGCTATGTTAGGTACCTTTATTGATACCTTAGTGGTATGCAGTGTTACTGGCTTAGTGATTGTATTGACAGGTGCGTGGACTAGCGGTGAAGGCGGTGCCTCGGTTACCACCGCCGCATTTGCCAGTCAAATCCCCTATGGTGATGTACTGGTGACCATTGGTCTGTGTTTGTTTGCTTTTACAACTGTGCTTGGTTGGAGTTACTACGGCGAGCGTTGTGTGGTTTATATGTTTGGCCCTAAAGCCGTGATTCCTTTTCGGGTTTTGTGGATATCAGCGATTCCTTTAGGCGCAATGGCCCAGCTCAGTTTTATCTGGTTATTGGCCGATACGCTGAATGCATTAATGGCAGTGCCTAACTTGATAGCTTTATTATTATTAAGTCCGGTGATTTTTAAACTGACGAAGGCGGCGCATGATAAGAAAGCGGCTACTTGATGGTTGATTTTAAATCTTGACCGGTGTTGGCAGGCCCGTTTTCGGTTGGAACCCCACGCCTTTGAATGGGCCTGCCAAACTCGGTGCGCGCCAAGAAAAAAAGCAGATACCATAAAATTCAAAATGAATCGTTAGTGGCTATCTAAAAATGGACAAGAATCAAATTCGATGTTGCTTCAAGCTTAATATTCTTTAAACCGTCGCTGATTTTGCGTCGTAACTCAGGCGTGCTAGCGATAAAAATCATTATAAAGGCAACAAGACAATGCAAGCTCCGTCATTACAAAACCGGTTTTTAATCATCCGCAGCAATAAGATGTTTGAGTTGTTTGTGGTATCGGTAATTATTTTTTCGGCATTAGTGATAGGTGCCAAAACGTATGACATTTCGCCCTTCACGCTACAACTCATCCGTTGGATGGATTGGGCGATTACAGGGTTTTTCTTGCTGGAGTTGAGTATTCGCTTCATGGGAGAAGAGAGGAAACGTGATTTCTTCCTTAAAGGTTGGAATATATTCGACACCTTGATTGTTATTGTCAGCTTGGTACCGATTGAAAACAGTGAGATGGCGCTGGTAGGCCGATTGGTAAGAATCTTCCGAGTACTGCGCATGGTTTCAGTCGTGCCCGAGCTTAGAATGCTGCTCAACTCTCTGATCACCGCATTACCGCAGTTAGGTTATGTGGTGTTGCTGATGTTCATTATCTTTTATATTTACGGCGCTTTTGGCGCCATTCTTTTTGCAAATATAAACCCTGATTTGTGGGGTGATATCAGTATCTCTATGCTGACATTGTTTCGGGTAATGACCTTTGAGGATTGGACCGATGTGATGTATGAAACCATGGTCGTATATCCGGTTAGTTGGCTCTATTACCTCAGTTTTATTTTTCTTACCGCCTTTGCTTTTTTGAATATGGTGATCGGTATTGTGGTGACTGTGGTAGAAGATGAACATCGGCGGATGAAGCAAGAGACCAACCCAGAGCCGACTATGCATGAGTTGCAGCAGCAGATTGTCGAGCTAAAGGAGCTGCTGCTGGCGACACAAGGCAAACCTTGAGGTGTTTGTCATCAATAGATGATTGGTTTTAGTCGGCGCATTTTGTATAGTGCTGATATCTTTTTGCTTCTTAGAGAAGGCATATGCCATCAGGTTTTGGAAATAAGCTGGTCATCGCGATTTCATCCCGTGCGCTGTTTAATCTCGATGACAGTCATCGTGTTTATCAGGAGCAGGGCTTAGAGGCCTATGCGCGCTATCAAATCGAGCGCGAGGATAAAATCTTAAAGCCTGGTGACGCCTTCCATATTGTGCAAAAACTACTGCGAATAAATGACCGCTTGGAAGGCGAACCGCGGGTGGAGATTTTATTGCTGTCGCGCAATAGTGCCGATACTGGCTTGCGGGTGTTTAACTCGATCCAGCATTATGGCCTCAATATCACTCGCGCTGCTTTCAGTGGCGGTGAAAGCCCTTATCGCTATGTGTCGGCTTTTGGCTGCCATTTGTTTTTATCTACAGAGCCTGAAGATGTCCGTTCGGCGCTTGAAAATGGCGTCGCTGCGGCAACCTTAATGTCTGGCTCCTCGCAGCATGAAGACGATGGTTCACCGCTGAAATTCGCTTTTGATGGTGATGCGGTGTTGTTTTCAGATGAATCCGAGCAAATCTATAAGACGCAAGGGCTTGAGGCCTTTACCGAAAATGAAAAAGCCGCCGCCCATCAACCGATGACCGGCGGTCCATTTAAAGCTTTTTTGGCAGCCTTACAAGGTTTGCAGGCAGAGTTTGTCGCCACTGAATCACCCATTAGAACTGCCTTGGTGACGGCCAGATCGGCGCCAGCCCATGAGCGGGTTATCCGCACGTTAAGGGCTTGGAATATTCGCATCGATCAATCGCTGTTTCTGGGCGGCTTAGAGAAGGGCGATTTCCTGAAAGCCTATGGTGCCGATGTGTTTTTTGATGATCAGCAGTTACATATCGATTCTGCCACCAGTCATGACGTAGCAGCTGGCCACGTTCCACACGGTGTTGCTAACCGTTAAACCTTTCAGCTGATGCCTGCTTCACAGTTTTGCCAATTAATATCTCGCGCCATCAGCTGACTCAGCCTCAGCTGCTATGCTATTCATCAATAATCGATCATCATGTTGGTAATTGTGTTAGGCATTACCACCAGCCATTGTGTTAGATAGGGTGGTCTTGATGATGTTGAATAGGTTGACGCTGTTAATGATACAAACCATATTATTTGCCACTGACATGGGGCCGCATACCCATTATTTACTGCATCATGTGAATGCTTTGGCTGGGCAGTATGAGGCTCGCATAGTGGTAGTGCATGCTATTGAACCGCCTGGTCATTTGGGTGATGCGGTGGTGCAGGCTTATCTATCTGATGAAAGCCAGGATGAATTTCGTAAAGAAGGTATTAGCCGGATTATCGATGGCGTTAAGCATCAAATTCTCGATGTGCTGGAACAAGAGTTTATCGACGGTCAGCAAGGGCTATCAAAGATTCGTGATGTGCGTGTTGTGGCCGGCAAGCCGGTCGATGTGATTATGGCGGAGGCAACCGACTGCGTTGCCGATATGATTATTATGGGTAGCCATGGGCAGGATACCAACAGTCCTAATATGTTGGGTTCGGTGACTTCACGGGTTTTGAAAATGTCCCGTGTGCCTGTTTATATGGTACCGCTCATTCGTAATTTTGCCTTTCCTGCGCATGCCAGCATGGGCTGAATGGCAACTAATGTCGTCACTTAATCACTGATATATATTTTACTTAACCAGTGGTTTGTCAGAGCCTCCCGCCGGCACTACAAAATTTTTATTCCTTTCGATAATAAATTATATTGATTTCTTCTTTCATTAGGTGAAATTAGTTATATAGGCTATTGTTAAATTATGATCATCTGGTTGTCGTGTAGCTTATTTTCATTACATTAACTTTACGTTATAACGAGTTGATTTAAATAATAAAAAGCCATTCGGGGGCGGTATGAAATTGCAGCAACTACGTTATATCTGGGAGGTCGCCCACCATGACCTCAACGTTTCAGCCACCGCACAAAGTTTATATACTTCGCAGCCCGGCATCTCAAAGCAAATTCGTCTACTTGAAGATGAACTCGGAGTAGAGGTTTTTTCCCGCAGCGGTAAGCATTTAACCCGTGTCACGCCGGCCGGTGAGGCGATTCTTAAAACTGCTGGTGAGATTCTACGCAAAGTTGAAAGTATCAAACAGGTGGCGCAGGAGTTCAGCAACGAGAAGAAAGGTTGTTTGTCGATTGCTACCACCCATACCCAGGCGCGCTATGCTTTGCCCGATACCATTCAAGCATTTATCGACCAATATCCGGATGTGTCTTTACATATGCATCAGGGTACGCCGATGCAGATATCGGAATTGGCCGCCGATGGCACCGTCGACTTTGCCATTGCCACTGAAGCCCTAGAGTTATTCAGCGATTTGATCATGATGCCTTGTTATAAATGGGATCGCGCTATTATCGTGCCAAAAGATCACCCGTTGGCGCAGATTTCTGAGTTGACGCTGGAAGATGTTGCCGCTCACCCTATTGTGACTTATGTGTTCGGCTTTACCGGCCGCTCCAAGCTAGACGAAGCTTTTATCGAGAAAGGCTTGGTGCCGAATGTAGTGTTTACCGCTGCCGATGCCGACGTGATTAAAACCTATGTGCGACTAGGGCTGGGTATCGGCATTGTTGCTAAGATGGCTTATGATGAAGAGTTGGATAGTGATCTGGTGGCCTTGGATGCCAGTCATTTGTTTGAGTCGAGTATCACCAAGATCGGTTTTCGTCGTGGTACTTTCTTGCGCGGCTTTATGTTTGAATTTATTGAGCGCTTTGCACCGCATCTCACCAAAGAAATTGTTGAGCAAGCCTATAAATGCCACACCAAGCTGGAGCTCGATGAGTTGTTTGGCAGTATTAAGTTACCAGTGTACTGATAAGTCATTGAGTTCATTGTTTTCAAGGGTCGCTTAGCGGCCTTTTTGTTCGCGCTAATCGCATTGGTCACTCTTAGCTGGCGTAGGCCTTAGATGCTAAGTACAATCCCCGCCCAATATGGCCCAAGCCTGCCTCTGATGTGATTTTATTATGACCGACCTGAATCTTCTATTCGTTTACTCGCTAGTTATTATTGTGGTTTCCCTATTGGGTGGCTGGTTGCCTTCGCGTTTCAAATTCGGCCATACCCAAGTGCAAATTATGATGAGCTTTGTCGCCGGACTGATGCTGGGTATTGCTTGTTATCACTTGTTGCCCCATGCAGTAGTGATGCTGTCGGCGGAAGAAGCGGCGGTTGATGATGCTATGTGGTGGCTGATGGTCGGCCTGCTGTTTATGTTCGTGCTGTTGCGCGCCTTTCACTTTCATCAGCATGGTCACCAGCAGGAAGAGTGTCAACATGATCACGGCGGTGCCGGTCATGCGGTGAGCGGCTTAAGCTGGATGGGTATTGCGCTGGGTTTAGGGCTGCACACTATTATTGACGGCGTTGCTTTGGCGGCGGCCGTGGGTGCGGCTGGAGCTGAAAATTCGCTGCTGGGCTTGGCAGGCTTAGGGGTTTTTATTGCCATCGTTTTGCATAAACCTTTAGATGCCATGTCGATTAGCTCCTTGATGTTGGTGGCTGGCGCTAGGTTGTCTACCCGACTCTGGGTGACAGCTTTGTTCTCACTGTTATGCCCGCTGGGTGCGGTGTTGTTTTGGTTGGGACTAGAATGGCTGCCAGTGACAGACGCCAACGCCTTAGTCGGTGTGGTGTTAGCGTTTTCGGCAGGTGTATTTATCTGTATTTCGCTAAGTGATTTATTGCCTGAAGTACAGTTTCATTCACACGACCGACTGACGCTAACCGTTGCCTTGTTCTTTGGCATCGCGGTGGCTTACGGTATTGGTCAGTTGGAGCCAGAAGGTGCTCATGGGGGGCATGGTCATCATGACGAAGAGCACATCAACCTGCTCAGCATGGCTGGCGATGACCGTTAACGAGTATTGCCTGCGATCACAAATCCCTGTAAATTATTGCGCTTTAAAACCTGCCTAATCGGAGCCCTGTTGTGGAAATAGCCTGCCTTGATCTCGAAGGAGTATTAATCCCAGAAGTTTGGATTAACTTTGCTGAAAAAACCGGCATTGATGAACTCAAGAGAACGACCCGTGATGAGCCAGATTACGATCTGCTGATGAGATACCGTTTAGATATTCTGAACAAGCACGATTATGGTCTGCAAGATATTCAGGCTGTTATTGCTAGCTTGGAACCAATGGACGGCGCCGCTGAATTTTTGGATTGGTTGCGTGAGCGCTTTCAGGTGGTGATTTTGTCAGACACCTTCTATGAGTTTGGAATGCCCTTTATGAAGCAGCTAGGTTACCCGACTTTGCTGTGCCACCAGTTGGAGGTTGATGCGAGCGGTAAAGTAGTCGATTACAAGCTGCGCCAAGCTAATCCTAAGCGGCAAGCGGTGCTGGGTTTTCACTCGATGTATTACCGTACTATTGCGGTGGGGGATTCCTATAACGACACCACCATGTTGGCGGAAGCCAATGCGGGGATATTGTTTAAAGCGCCTGACAAAGTGATTGCTGAGTTCCCGCAGTTTCCAGCGGTTCACAGCTACCAAGATTTGAAAAAAGAATTTCTTAAGGCCAGTGAGCGCGACTTAAGCTTATAGAGGCTATTTGGCAGAAAAGTCTGCAGGACGCATTTGTCGACCTGCAGCGGATAGGCTCCTCATTTCTGGGTTTAAAGCGCTGCCATTAGCTTGCCGACCTTGGTTAAGCACTCCTGATATTCACTCTCGCACTCTGAGTCGGCAATAATACCGCCACCGGCCCAGCAATGGATTTTGTCGTCCTCGCATATCATCGTGCGAATGGCGATATTGGTATCCATTTGGCCATCCGCGCTGATATAACCAATCGCCCCGCAATAGGCCGAGCGGCGATGGGGTTCAAGCTCTTCAATAATCTCCATAGCACGCACCTTAGGGGCGCCGGTGATCGAGCCGCCAGGAAAGCAGCTGGCCAGTAGCTCAGTTGCTGTTTTACCGGCCGTCAGTTGGCCACTGATAGTACTGACCAAGTGATGGACGGTATCAAAACTTTGCAGTTCAAATAGCTCATCCACCTTAATGCTACCCGGTTGGCAGCTCTTGCCTAAATCATTGCGCAATAAATCTACAATCATTAAATTCTCGGCTCGATCTTTGGCGCTGTTTAGCAGTTGTCTCGCTAGCTGTTGATCTTCGGCAGGGTCGCTGCTTCTAGCCATTGTGCCCTTGATCGGCGATGTGCTGACGCGATTTTGAGAGAGGCTGAGAAAGCGTTCTGGTGACACGCTGAGAATGCTATTGTTGTCATCGCCTACAAAGGCTGAAAACGGCGCGGCGGCAGTTTCGCGCAGACGTAAATAGGCTAGCCAGGGGCTGCCTTGGTAATGAGCGCTAAAGCACTGTGCAAGATTGATTTGGTAGCAGTCGCCGGCTTGGATATAGCGCTGTATTTGCTCAAAGGCTTGTTGGTAGTCTTGGTGGCTAAAATTAGACTCAAATTCAGAATTTAGCGTGAAGTCTACTTGGCTACTGCTGGGGTTGTTGTCTGGGCGAGTTAGCCGGCTTTTAACGTCTTGCAATAGCGCTTTGTTGGCGTCTGGCTGGGCGATTAACACACTGCGATGTTGCCGGTGATCGACAATGACGGCCCAATTATAGATGCCCGCAACGCCGTCAGCAGCATTAAGGCGCGCAGACGCCGTGCTGGGTAGGTTCTCCAGCTGGCGGGCAAGGTCGTAACCAAAGGAGCCGATAGCGCCGCCGATGAAGGGCAAATGGTAGTCATTGTCGCAACTGTGGCAGTGCTGTTGTATCGCTGTTTTTACTTCATCGAAGAAGGTGTTTTTTTCGGAGGTATTAGCGATATGATCAGTGCTTTTAATGATTTTTACTGGCTGGGCGCTAAAAATATCGTAGCGGCCGCGGTCTGAATAGGGGGCTGCGCTATCGAGCAAAATCGGCAGTTCCATGTCGAGCAGGGTGGCAAACAATGGTGCCGAATCCAGGTGGTAGGGCAGTTCTTCGATAGCAAGTGGATGCATTGCGATATTGGCTCGGTGGCTAAGTGGTTACTGGCGGCCTAAAAAAGAGCTTGTCCAGTGGGCGGCACCACAAAATACAGGTGGCAATTGTACGTCTACAATGACCCCAGTTACCAGCCCTTTTAGAGCCTGCTAGGTAGTTTAAGCTGTTGATTATGGCCGGTTTTTACATTGACAGAAACAGCGCTAACATTTATTGTAAGTGCCCGTTTTGTAGTCGGGATTTGATTGCATTTTAAGAATGCCTCATCACTCGGCGGCGACAGCATGAGTCGCCGTAGCAGATTCCGCTTCAGCTATAAATATTATTGCTTTACTTGTTTGTTCAACAGGCAACATGCCTAGCTTGAGCGATATAAGTCTAGGTATGGCTTCGCACCATGCTAGGCATCAACAGGAAACTATTTGAGACTGTATCTCCTATGACCGACACCTCCCAACTAGAACCTACATTGAATAACCCCTTTGCCGAAACCCATGACAAAGAGTTTGTTGTGCCGGGGCAAATTAACTATCAACCGGGTTTGTATGAAGAAACGTTAAAAGCCGGTCAAGCCTTATTGGATCGTCCACGCACAGCGGCCGGTGTGGTAAGCATCGAAAAGCAACATTTAAAAAACCGCATGACAGTATGGGAGCGGTTAGAGGTGTTAGCCGATAAGGGCAGCGATCCCACGATTTTATTCCAAAACTGGGGCCCCAACCTCGATGGCGCTTCACTGGTAACGGCAATTGTTAAAATTAACGGACGTGATGTGGCAGTTTATGGTCATGATTTTACTGTACGAGCTGGTTCCATGGATGCCACAAACGGTAAAAAATTGGCGCGTTTGTTCGAGCTTGCCGGTAAACGTAAAATCCCCTTAGTCGGCATGAACGATTCTGCCGGTGCGTTCGTTCCAGCCGGTGTCGGTGGATTGGATGGATATGCAGAGGCTTTTACGGGTCTGCGTCGTATTAGTGGCGTAGTGCCATCCATTATGTGTATGTTTGGCTTTAACGCCGGAGGTGGCTCGTATCTGCCGCGTCAGGGCAGTTTTGTTATTCAGCCCAACAATACCTTCTTTGGTTTAACTGGTCCCGGTGTTGTTAAATCGGTATTGGGTGAAGATGTAACGCCAGATGAGCTTGGTGGCCCTGGCGTGCACAGTCAAACTGGAGTAACTGATTTTGTCGTACCCGATGAAGTTGCCGCTTTGCAAACGGTTAAGCAGTTACTGAATTACTTGCCCGCCAACAATGCCGAGTTAGCGCCATTTCAATCGACATCTGATCCACTTGATCGTAAAACCTGGGATATCGATATCCTACTTAAAAAGGCCTTTAACTCACCGACCGGCTTTAATACGCCTTTAGATATCAGTATTTTGATCCAGCAGCTTTGTGATCACGGTGATTATTTTGAAATTCAACCTGAGCGTGCTCGTAATACGATATGCGCTCTCGGCCGTATGGGTGGCAACGTGATTGGTTTTGTTGCCAATAACTCAGCGGTGGGTTCTGGCCAAATTGATATTGATGCGGCGTATAAAAATGCCCGCTTTATTCGCTTTTGCAATCTTTACAATATTCCCATTATTTTTATGGAAGATACCACCGGCTTTCTGCCCGGTCGTGAGCAAGAAAGCAACGGTATTGTGCAAGCCGGTCGCGCCATGTTGGATGCGATTGTCGATCTGCGCACGCCACGCTTTTTGCTATTAGTGCGCAACGCCTTCGGTGGCGCTTATGCCTCCTATAACAACTATCCCACTGGCGCTGACTTTGTTATTGCTTTGCCGACTACGCGTGCTGCCGTTATGGGACCAGCCGGTGTTGAGTTTGTTTACAAAGATGAATTACGTAGCATTCGCGGTTCTATTGCCAAACGCGTCGTTGTCGCAACCGAAGAAAACCTCAGTAACGGTATGTCGAACGAAGATGCCACAGCTGCCGCTGCAGAGGCGGTCGAAATGTGGGTTAAGCAGGAAGAGTCGCTGTTGATTGCGCGCTATGAAAAAGAATTGATGAACCCGAATGAAGCATTGAGCTTGGGTTCGATTTCACAAATTGTTATGCCTAGCGATCTGCGCAAGGTGTTAGCTGAAAACATGGCCTTCCATTTAGAACACTACACAGCCGAACCGTTAAGCGCGGTACAGCGTGAGTTTTTCTAGCGGTCAGTTAGCGACTAATGCCAACAAAGAATTTTGATTAAGGGTTTCTATAGTGAAAACAAGCAACGATTATTACTTAAACAATCCGCTCATTCATAACAACCGTAAACTGAGCGGTGCTAAGTCAGAGTGGGTGCGCGGTTTCAGCTGCGAACACATGAAGCCGCTAATTATTTGCCGTGGTCCTATTCGAAAAGAAGCGATGGATGTGTTCGATGAAATGGGCATCCATAGTTACGGTATCTTACTGTCAGAAAAAGACTCGATTACCTACCCCAATGCCTTGGCGCCAGAGTTGCGTAAGCTCACTGACCCAAACCGCGTTCACCGAGTACCTGATTACACCGGTGCTACTAAAGAAGAGCGTGCTGAACGTATTCAACAAATTATTAATATTGCTCACAGCAATAGCTACGATTCGATTTTTGCCGGCTACGGTTTTATGTCAGAAGATGCCGAGATGGTGGAGGCAATGGAACTGGCAGGCTTGATTTTTATTGGTCCAGGATCCTTTACTCAGCGTTCCGCAGGCATGAAAGATCAAGCCAAACGTACCGCTTTAGAGACCGGGGTATCTGTGACTCCGGGGGTGAACAATGCCACTAGCTTGGCCTTATTCGCCAAGTACGGTAATGATGGTCTTGATCAATGTGCAAAAGATAATAGCTTGAAGGTCGATTTTTCCGGTTGCAAAGATAATGAAGAAAAAGCTCTAGCACTGTTGGCGGCATCTTACCGCGCTGGCATCGATATTATTGAAGCCCGTGATATCGGTTTAGCCTTGCAAGTCGAAGCGACGCGCATGCTAACTGAAAAACCTAATAACCGTTTTCGCTTAAAAGCGATTGCTGGTGGTGGTGGTAAAGGTCAGCGCATTCTGCCGTCTGCTAACTCCTTTGAAGGCGCAACATTGGCAGAAAAAATTGCGAAAGCGGCCGAGAAAGTTCCTTCATTGGTATTGGAATGTTTGATTGAATTAAAAACTAACGGTGTTGGCGATAACAAAAATGTGTTGATCGAGATGAATATCGATACAACTCGACACCAAGAAATTCAAGTGGTGGGTAATGGCGATTGGTGTATCACCATGGGTGGTCGAGATTGTTCTTTGCAGATGCATGAGCAAAAGTTGCTAGAAGTTTCAGTAACCGAAGAAGAGCTGACCAGTGCTATCGCCACTGCTGAAACGGCCGGTAAAGCGTCGGAAGTTAATCAGCTTAAAAAAGATTTAGTGACCCTTGAAAAAATGGAGCACGAAGGCGCGGTATTTGGTAAGGCAGTGAAGCTTAATTCACTGGGTACTTTTGAGTGTATCGTCGATGGCGATGCGCACTATTTTATGGAAATGAATACCCGCATCCAAGTCGAGCACCGGGTGACTGAGCTTTGTTATAAACTGAAATTTGCTAACCCTGATAACAGTGCCGAAGCATTTGTTGCTGAAGCCTTGGTCGAAGTGATGGTGTTGTTGGCCTGTCATAATTTGCGGCTGCCTAAGCCTGACCGCCTGCCACGTGAGCCTGCCTCTGTTGAGGCCCGCTTAAATGCTACCAACCAAGCTTTACAGCCACATGCAGGTGGTATTATTGAGCGTTGGTCAAACTGTGCTGAAGGCGAGATACGTGATGACCAAGGTATCAGTGTGCACAACCCTGATACCGATGTGTTTATGAAGTATCACTTGGCGGGTGCTTATGATTCTAATATCGCGCTGCTGCTGACCACGGGTAATACTCGCTTAGATAGCTACCGTCGTTTGGCGGAAATCATTCGTCGTACTAATCTTCGTGGCAAAGATTTAGCCACCAATCTCGAGTTTCATTACGGTTTAGTGAACTGGTTTATAGGCAATAATATTAACGCTCGACCCACCACCAGCTTCATCGTGCCTTACCTAACCGCCGTTGGTCAGTTAAAAGATGCGGCTAATCAGGTTGACTTGAAGTTTGCCTACACGCAAATTCGTCAGAAAATATTAACGGCGTGCTTGGCAGATAATAAGTCAGCTGTCATTAATGCCTTGGATCGTAAGGCTGGTTTGCTACTGCGCCCTTTGCAGGTGTTGTTTGATGAGCCGCATGTATTGGCTGGTTGGTTAAGTATCAATAAGCATAATTTTGAGCAGCAAAACGATCAAGTTCGTTGGGTGAAAAACCCTATTGAAGTATTGGCTGATTTATATCACTACCTGCATATGGATTATGTTGAAGGTAAGCCTGCTGCAAATATGATTTGGGATCACGATAACGAATTACTGCAATCAGCATTGGATTTTTATGATCACTTAAAACAACGTTTAGAGGTATCTAGTTTTACCGATTTAGAGGCGTGCTTAGCGGCTGCTGCACCGACTGAATTTTCTGTCGAGCAGTGGGCTGCGGTACTGGCTGCTCATAAAGGTTATCAATTGGGTACTAATATATTATCGGTATTGCCGCACTTAGCGTTGGAGGTTGGCTTTTTTGATTTGTCCGTGAATGACGACCTGACTATTACCATCCCTAAGATATTAACAGACACTGATTTACAAGAGCGTATGGCGAAAGTATTAGTACCGCCGCCAGTAGCAAACTCCGATGAGATCTTGGCGGTCAGTGGCGGTATGTTCTATCCCCGCGAAGCGCCGGGCATGGATCCGTTTGTAGTTGAAGGCGGTCACTTCAATGCAGGGGATCCGTTGTATATTGTTGAAGTAATGAAAATGTTCAACAAGGTTTATGCGCCGTTTGCGGGTACCATTGATAAAGTATTGATTGATACTGATGGTCTTATCATCAAAAAAAGTCAGCCGGTATTTAAGATTACTCCGGATGAAATTGTCATTGCAGAAAGTCCGGAAGATATTAAAGCCCGTAAGCAGGAAAAAACTGCTGAATTTTTGGCAACTATTTAAGCGTTAACAACACTGACTAGAGATAGTAGAGAAACTATGATTACTGCACTTGACCATATCGCTATTGCGGTGCCCGACCTCGAAGCGAGTATTAAACGCTTTATGGAAGATTTTGGCCTCAACTTTGACGGCACTGAAGATGTCATAGCAGCAAAAACGTCGACCGCTTTTTTCCCGCTGCCGCCCACCAGTATTGAGTTGGTACACCCCTTGAATGGCGAGGGGCCTATTGCCAATTTTTTAGAAAAAAGAGGTGGCGGTCTACATCATCTTTGTTTTCGCAGTGATAATATTGAAGAAGATATTGCACGCTTAAAAGCTAAGGGTTATCAGTTTTTATCAGATGGTCCTTCTAACGGTGCGCATAATTCGAAAGTGATTTTCATTCACCCTAAATCTTGTGACGGTGTGTTGATTGAAATTAATCAGCCCGGTGAAGATCACTAGCAACTAGCTTATGTACGGCGCCAAAAACTTCTAGTAGATATAAGAAAAGGTTTTAAACAATGTCAGATTACAAGCCCAAGCAAGTCAGTGTTGAAGAGTGGAAAGAAATTGCCACCAAGCAAATGAAGGGCAAAAGCCCCGATGAGCTGACTTGGAACACGGCAGAAGGTATTGATATTAAATGCCTGTATACCGCTGAAGACATTGAAGGGCTTGAGTACACCAACACTATGCCGGGTACTGCGCCATATATTCGTGGGCCACAGGCAACTATGTATGCGGGTCGTCCTTGGACAATTCGTCAGTATGCGGGGTTTTCGACCGCTGAAGAATCCAATGCCTTTTACCGCAAAGCCCTTGCTGCGGGTGGCCAAGGTGTTTCCGTGGCCTTCGATTTAGCCACCCACCGCGGTTATGACTCTGATCATCCCCGAGTTACTGGCGATGTCGGTAAAGCCGGTGTGGCGATTGATTCTATCGAAGATATGAAAATTTTATTCGATGGTATTCCGCTGGATAAAGTATCAGTGTCGATGACAATGAACGGTGCTGTATTACCTGTATTAGCCGGTTATATTGTGGCGGCAGAAGAGCAGGGCGTTAGCCAAGATCAATTGGCGGGGACTATCCAAAATGATGTCCTAAAAGAATTTATGGTGCGTAATACGTATATTTACCCACCTGCACCGTCTATGAAAATCATCGGTGATATCATCGCCTATGCGTCTGAGCATATGCCCAAGTTCAATACCATTTCTATTTCCGGTTACCATATCCAAGAGGCTGGGGCCGATGCGGCGCTGGAATTGGCCTACACCTTGGCCGATGGTAAAGAATATATCCGTACTGCGATTGCCGCCGGTTTGGCGATTGATAAATTTGCCCCGCGGTTGTCCTTCTTCTGGGGTATCGGTATGAATTTCTATATGGAAATCGCCAAGTTGCGCGCGGCTAGATTGTTATGGGCAGAAATCGTCAGTGAGTTTAAACCCACTAACCCAAAATCATCGATGCTGCGCACTCACAGCCAAACCTCTGGTTGGTCGCTGACCGAACAAGATCCTTACAACAATGTGGTACGTACTACCATTGAAGCGATGGCGTCGGTATTTGGAGGCACCCAATCGCTGCACACTAACGCATTGGATGAGGCGATTGCCTTGCCGACAGAATTTTCATCGCGTATCGCTCGTAATACTCAGCTAATTATTCAGGAAGAAACGGGTATTACTAAAGTCGTTGATCCATGGGGCGGCTCTTATATGATGGAAAGCTTGACCAAAGAGATAGCTGATAAAGCCCGTGAGCTGATCGCTGAAGTTGAAGAAAAAGGCGGTATGGCAAAAGCGATTGAAACCGGTATGCCGAAGTTGAGGATTGAAGAGTCTGCCGCTAAAAAGCAGGCCCGTATCGATCGTGGTGAAGATGTTATCGTCGGCGTGAATAAATACACACTAGAAGAAGAAGACGATGTTGATATTTTAGAGATCGATAATGA
>JBNMPW010000054.1:0-17175 GCA_051277205.1 Oceanicoccus sp.
AACATCCGCCCCGGCAATTTGCGACGCTGTACCAACACCCCGAAGCGTCAAATTTGGAGCGCCAGTGCCTGTATCGGTATAGGTAAGGTTAGGTACGTGAAACTGCAGGTCGCCGGCTGTACTGACTAGAAGAGAGTCAAGTAGCGAGTCGTCAAAAGCGCTTATTGCTTGAGGTACATGGCTGAGTAATTCCGGCTTCTTTTGAGCGGTTACCAACACCTCTTCGATAATAATACTTCCCTTTCCTGTTACATGCTCGAGATTATCATTAGAAAATGCGTGGGCACTGTGGGCTAAAAATATTAAAACGCTGAGGCCTGTGTGTTGTTTTCGCATTGTCTGCTCCGTTCTTTTTATAGTGTGATCGACAAGACGCTCTTTGGAGTGCAGTGTCGGTGGTTTTGCTTAGCCTCTTCCGAGGTTAACTATTTGGGTTTCATTCGTGTGCTTGTAATTATCTATTTAACGCCAAATTTTGCCTCGCGCTAAAAAACTTAGCTGTTCCAGCTATATCTAACTTTTATTTAGGATATTGTTTCAATAAATATAAGTCAAGTCATTGCTTGACATTTTAATTGTATTGCGTGCAAATCTAATTGAGATGCGGTGTTTGGCTGGAAATTGAATTTACATCGGATCGACGCAATATCTGTTTCTATCGTCCTTCTAATGATTTTTTTAAGTCATAAATCTGAACCGAAGTTTTATCTATTATTTATTTTTTTCGAAGATCGATCTTTATTTTCGATGGTAATGATTGATCAATGTTTAATACCTGATTAGCCTGCCGCTGGTTGAGGCTTTATGTATAGTGTTTTCATTGAGATACGTGTTGATATTTGGTGATATTAGAATTTCGATTGCACTCGCGAGTATCTGTTTTTTAAAAAATACCAACAGGATTCTTTCGTAGTAAGATCGTAACATTTTTATAATTTCTCTATTCCTCATTGGTACTCCTCAATGCTCTATTGTCGGAAGGTGTGTGCCAGTTTGGATCGTTTGATTTATCATTTCTCTTAATAGATGAGTTTTATTGTCGATATTATATTGGTCACATCTTGTGTTTCGGGCATTACTGATGACCATTAGAGTCATATTAGTGTTGATAAGGCTGTCGTAATGTATCAGTTTTTTAATTTTTCTTTTATATCAATAAAGTGAGAAAATTTTTAGCGGGGAACATGTGTAATTATAATAAATTTTTTTATTTATGCATCTCACCTTGATTTTAATTTAATTTTTAGTATTTTCACAGTGCATTATCTTGGCGTGGTGGTTATGTCTTAGTTGTGCGGCTTTCTCTATATTTTACGTATTTTTTTTCTTGGATGCTTTGCTGAGGTGTGCATGTTGCGGTTGTTGATCAGCCAGTTAGCTACTGATGAGCGTCAAAGATGTTTTTCAAAAAGTGATTTTGTATCAAATACTCTTCAGGTCATATCGTCAATATACAAAAGGTCGTAAATTATGGATAGTTGCTAGTAGCCGTTTATTAGTGATCATTATTATTTTTTTGGCTACGCCATTATGCAGATTCCGGTTAGCGTATTGTCTCTGTTTGGCATGATGGCAATGATCGGGCTGCTGGTTAACGATTCACTGGTATAGTTGTTCAGTGTTAATCGTTTTCACCGTCAGGGCATACCACTGGAGCAGACGTTACGAAAAGCGGGGCGAAGTCGCCTGCGTGCTATTTTTCTCACTACTGTTTCTACTGTCTATAGTTTGTTGCCGCTGCTTATGGAGAGCTCAGAGCAGACTTAGTATTTGAAGCCGGCCGCTGTATCGCTAGTGTTTGGAGAGCTATTTGCCAACCCTATTACATTAATATTGATACCGCTGTTAGTGCGTATTGTTTCCGACTTTAGTAAAAAAGGAAAGCTCACCGAGGATGTAACATGTTCGCCAACGTAAGGCTTAGTGTGCCGTAAGTAGTTCGTAACTTCACAGCGAAGGTTGTCTTTACATGGTTTTTTGTATTTGTAGAAAACCTGTTGATGGCCTTGATCCCGTTACTGCTCGGCTTGGCTATTGACGATTTGCTGACAGGTGTCACCGATTGGTTGCTATTATCCAGCGGCGTGTTTTTTGTCATAACATTAGTGGGTGTAGTGCGGCGTCTATATGATACTCGAGCCTACGGGTCGATGCGGGTACACTTGGGGAGAGAGCTCGCTCGGCGCATTAGTCATTTGCCGGTGTCGAAAGTTAATGCCCGACTGAACATGGGGCGGGAGCTAGTAGATTTTCTCGAGGCGCACTTGCCGGAGTTGCTTACCGCGTTAGTGCAGTTGGTGGTTTCTATTATAGTTCTGGTTAGTTTTGACATTCGCATGGGACTGTCGGCGCTAGTGGTTATGGTTCTCATGGCGGTAGTCTATGGGCTTTTTCACCATCGTTTCTTGCGGGGCAACCAGCAGCTTAACGAGCAGACCGAAAAGCAAGTGTCTATTCTGGAGGCAAAGAGTCCGAGAGCTATTTTATCCCACCTGCGTGCACTTAGACGTTTGGAGATACTAATATCAGATACAGAAGCGCTCGTTTACGGTCTAATATTCTTATTAATGTCTGCCTTTGTTTTAAATAACCTTATTATTTGCGCAGAAATAGTTGATGTCACCTCGGGTCAAATCTTTAGTATTCTCAGTTATTCTTGGGCCTTTGTTGAGTCAGCTTTTATGCTGCCAATAACCTTACAGCAGTGGACCCGTCTGCACGAGATTACCGAACGCCTGAATAGCTTGTCTGCAGATGAAAGCGAAGCTGTTAAACGATAATTTTTCCATTGACTAGTATTCCTATTGCTATTGCTATTGCTATTGCTTTGTTTCCCTGTTTAATTGATTGGCTTTGCCGTTAATCTTAAAATCAAGTATTTACTTAATAATAGTGTGAGAGTACTCTGATTGTGTTATTAATCAGGCTTAGTGTTGATTTGAGCGAACTTGAATCAGCCGATAGCGAAACTAGAACTATTAAAGCGGATAATTAAATGCCAAAAAATATAAAAGATAATCTTCCAGAAAGTATTGGTCAACAAGGTACTTGGGCTAATACATTTTCGTATCATCCGTTCGATATAGAGTTAGCTCGAGCTGAAGGTGTGTTTCTTTATGACTCAGAGGGAAAATCTTATATCGATGCGTCCGGTGGACCAATGGCTGTTAACATAGGGCACAACAATCCGCGTATCAAGCAAGCGATCGCAGACCAGCTTGATAAATTTAATTTCGCGCATCCTATTTTGGCAAATAGGGCCAAGGCTGATTTCTGTGACAGTATCGCCAAGGTTGCTCCGGGTAGCTTGAATGCCACACACCTTGTTTCCGGTGGATCTGAAGCCGTTGATACATCAATGAAATTAGCTCGCCAGGCTCAGTTGCTGAAGGGCAATAAAGATAAATTTAAGATCATCTCCAACTTTGAATCGTACCACGGCATGACGCTTGCTACGCTTTCGATCTCTGGCAGTCCTGGCAGCCAGGTTCCTTTTGAGCCGATGTTGCGTCGTTACCCACAAATTCATCAGTACAGCGACCACACTAAGCCCGAAGGTATGCCACGTGAAGAGTGGGGAATAATTTGCGCCAGAGAATTGGAACAAGCTATTCATTATGCTGGAGCCAGCACAGTTGCTGCCTACATCGCCACGCCCCACGGTGCAGGTTGCGACTACGGTGTGGTACCGCCCCAATCTTACTGGCAGGCCATTCGTGACATCTGCGACCGCCATGATGTATTTCTAATTGCTGATGAGGTGGTGACAGGCTTTGGTCGCACAGGAAAGTGGTTTGGCATGGATCACTTTAATGTTCAGGCCGATATCATGACCACGGGTAAAGGTATTTCAGGTATGTACGCCCCGTTAGGTGCTGTCACGGTAACTGATGAAATTAAAGAATTATTTTCCGATTCTTATTTTATCCACGGCTTCACTTCTGGCGGTCACCCATTAGCGGTAGCGGCTGGTCAAGCAACCATTGATGTCTTGACTGATGATCGCTTAGTAGAAAATACTGCAACATTGGAGAAGCAACTGTTTTCACATCGAGATAAATTACTATCGCATCCTACAGTAAAAGATATACGAGGCTGGGGATTGTTTATGGTGGGAGAGTTGGTTAAAGACAAAAAAACTATGGAATTCTTCGACTCTTCACAAAGAGCAGAACATCTATTTCAACAGATAGCATTGAAAAATGGTTTGGCGATGTACGGCACTCTTTACGGTGCGCGGCGAGAGCCAGCTTTTAATCGCGGTCTGCCATTTTGGATTGCTCCGCCGCTGTCCATCACCTCTGAGGAACTTGCAGAATTGATGGAGCGTTTGGATCGGACGCTAACTGAATGGGAAAGAAGGTTGAATGTTTAGATATTTTTTTCGATTGAAAACACTATAATTTGAAATAACAATGTACGGGGCTTTTAGCTAATGTTTACACTCTATATATGTTCATATGGTTTCGTCGGTTTTTGCATACCTCGTATCATTCGTTAATGATTATAGACATTCACTAAAATCTCGGCATGTCTCTATTTCCTTAGGTGAGAAATACTGCACTTGTATTCAGCGTTAGGGACTTCGAGATTATTTTATTGTTAGAAATATGAAGTCTAAACGGATACTTACAGTTATTTGTCTATTGAATAACATCTGAAAAGCTAGGAAATTCAGAGCTAAACGACAGGGCTCGCCTGTCATACTGAGACGCAGTTAGATGCACTGCGGCTTCCCTTCTCGAAGAGCCGCTATGAAAAGTTTGGTACCGATTTAGCTTTCACTGGCGTCTGTACTTCTAGCGTCGCGCTTGCTAATCCCTTTTTCCCTGATGACGACATGATTGACGTTAGGGTATGTGTACTTTGTGGATAGTGTGCTGCAAGTCTCTGAGCAATCATACCTCCCATTGAAGCGCCAACAAAATGTACTTTTTCTATTTTTAAGTAATCTAATAGCGCAATAGTCCCACTAGCCATATCTTGTAAAGTATAGCGAGATTGTAGATGAATATTTAGTTTTGACAGTAACATCATTGCTAAAATATTGGGTTTTCCTAAGTGTTCGAAGCGAGATGATTGACTAAAATCGCGATTATCGAAGCGAATAACACGGAACCCTTTATTTGCTAAAAGAGAGAAATAATTATCCGGCCAGCGCAATTCTTTGCGTACCTAAGTCATGGATTAGAACGATGACATTTTGATGTTGAGTACCAAATTCATCATAGGCCAAGCTGATGCCGTCCAGGTTTGCGCACTCGCTTCTATAGCGGTCTTCCATTTCGATTCTAATTATTGTTTTGTAGAGGGATATAATTGCGAACCAATTGTTAGTTCATGATCACATACTAGATACTTGATAAATATTAATCAAGTAAAAGCTTGAATATATTATCGCAAGTCTATAACCTGAGTTTTATGGTTTGGATATTAATTTAGATGGAGTTTTTGGTGAGACAGTTTATTTCAGCAGTCTTAGTTATTACTAGAGTATCACTAATATTCAGTGTTATTGGAATAACTGGCAAGCAACACAGAGTGCAATCATCGATGGTTGGTTGCACACAGGTGATATTGGTGAGCTTAAAGAAGATGGTTTTTTGTATATTGTGGATCGCAAGAAAGACATCATTATCCGCGGCGGCGAAAACATTAACTGCTTAGAGGATGAAGCGGTGATCTATCAGCATGCGGATGTTAAAGAGGTTGCCGTATTTGGGGTTCCTGATGAGCGACTTGGTGAAGTGGTGTATGCCGTAGTTATGCCAAAACCAGGTAAAAGGCTGTCCGAAGAAGCCCTATCAGTCTTTACGAGAGACTATCTCGCATCTTTTAAAATACCCATACGTTTTTTGATTCAGCAAGATTTATTACCACAATTGGCGTCAGGGAAAATATTTAAAAGAGCTATTAGTGCTAAATGTATTGAAGACCTAGGTCTTTGACTTAGTCAATTTTTTGTTCTGTTGAACTGGAACTGGTCACCATGAGGTCTATTTTTATGACAATGATAAATGGCAAAAAAATAAGTGTGAAGCGTTTACTAATTCGAATGGTCCTTTCCGTTTCTCTAGTTGGCACCACGGAAATGGCTGCCAGCGATACAGGGGAAAGGATTACCTTAGTGGGTTTGGATGCGCCAGTGAGCCTGCGTGTTGATCCTTATGGTATTACCCATATTAGCGCTGAAAGCACCAAGGATTTATTTTTTGCTCAAGGCTATAACGCAGCCAGAGATCGACTGTGGCAGATGGATATGTGGAGACGCTCTGGCAAGGGTGAGCTGGCAGCTATCTTAGGTAAAAAATATGTAAAGCATGACCGGGCTGCTAGGCTAATGCTTTATCGCGGAGATATGGCGGTAGAGTGGGCGGCCTATGGACCTGGTACCCAAGCTTCGGTTACTGCTTTTGTGGCTGGGATTAATGCTTATGTGACGCGGTTGCAACAAAACCCTAAATTACTCCCTCTCGAGTTTCAGGCACTAGGCTACACACCATCTCGGTGGGAGCCTGAGGATGTTGCCCGTATTCGCAGTCACGGTGTCTGGCAAAATCTGATCAGTGAGGTTGAACGCTCGTTTATGACCTGTTTTGGGCTGACTGAGCAAGATAAACTCCGAACCAAGCTTGAACCTGTACACACGCCAATGCTGGCGAAGGGCTTTGATCCTTGTGTTATACCGGAACAGGTGTTGGATGATTACTTATTGGCGGCTTATCCACCCTCGTTCGACGCCCGTCAAGGCGGAAGTAACAACTGGGCGGTTAGTGGCACGCGAACCAGTACTGGGAGGCCTATTCTGGCCGGTGACCCCCATCGCGCTTACACGGTGCCGTCGCTGCGCTATGCTGTCCATCTCAAAGCGCCGGGTATCGATGTAATCGGTGCCGGAGAACCGCATGCGCCAGGTATTGCCACTGGCCATAATGGCAAAGTTGCTTTCGGTTTTACCATTTTTCCTGTGGATCAGGAAGATTTGTTGGTATACGAAATCAACCCGAAAGACCCTTCCAACTATCGCTATGCCGATGGCTGGGAAGCTTTCAAAGTGGAGCGAGAGTTGATTGCAGTCAAGGGTGGAAAGAGTGTAGAAGTCACCTTGAAATTTACTCGCCATGGCCCGGTGTTATACGAAGGGAAGGGACGGGCTTATGCGTTGCGAAGTGTTGCTTTTGAACCAGGTGCTGCGCCCTATTTAGGGCAGCTCAGCGTCATCACGGCGGCTAATGTAGATGCCTATGATAAAGCGTTACAGTACTGGGGTTCTCCTGGAGAGCACCATGTCTTTGCCGATACCGATGGTCAAATTGCCTGGCGTTCAGCGGCCAAAACACCTATTCGTAATAATTACGACGGTCTCCTACCGGTGCCCGGGGATGGTCGTTACGAGTGGCAGGGCTTTCGTGCATTGGATGAATTGCCCGGCGGCAAAAACCCTGAACAGGGCTGGATTGCCACCGCTAACAATATTCTTGCTGCCGACGAGTACCCTTACGAAGAGCGCGGTTTAAGCTACGAATGGGTCGCCGATTGGCGGGCCAGGCGTGTTGGCGAGGTGCTTGAGGCGACGCCTGAGCATACTCTGGCAGATTCGCTGGCTTTACAGGCCGACTATACCTCCGTGTTTGCGCGTGAGATGCAAGCCTTATTCAGTGATTTAACACCAGAAGAGGGCAAGGCTGCGAAAGCGTACAAAATGCTGTCGGATTGGGATGCTAGCTTTGGGCCGAAGTCCGCACCGGCAGCATTGTTCCAAATTTGGTATCACGGCCACCTAGTACCAAAACTGCTTGAGCTGGTTGGAGGTGAGGTTACGACTCAGATCATTACCTTCGCCGACGAGCGCTCAGTATTGGAGTCATTATTGCATCCAGCATCAATATTTGTACAAGGTGATCCAAAGATGCAACGTGATCAGCTACTTAATGAAACACTGTCCGCAGCATATCGCGATACATCGCTGCTATTCTTTTTCCGATCTTCGGAGAAGTGGGCGTGGGGAGATTTGTTGACAGCTCGCTGGAAGCATTTGATCGAGCCGCTCTTACCTCGCAACTTGAGAAAACAGTTTGAGTTGGAGCCGATTCCCAGAGGCGGTGATTTAACAACGACGGGCATGGCATTATTTAACGAGGACTTTGATCTTTTGTATGGTGCATCTTGGCGTATGGTCATCGATGTTGGTGACTGGGATAAATCAGTGTTCGTCAATGCGCCTGGTCAATCCGGTGATCCTCGCAGTGAGCATTTTGACGACCTTTACCAAGTTTGGGCTGAGGATCGCGCTGTTCCCTTGTTGTATTCCGAAGAGGCAATAGAGCGTGCGATGAAGAAAGAAATTAAGCTTTTCCCTATATCTAATAAAACAGATGGGCTAGGAAAATGAATATATTGAAGAAAGCAGCAGTTGTTGCATTACTGATAAGCTCACCGGGGCTGGTTTATACCGCGACTGCGGCTGATGAAAATTCTAGTAGTGAGGCGTTTCATGTCACTCCGGTCGAGATGGATTTTGATCTGTGATGGCGGACACAGTTACTGCCAACACAGATGGCATTTGTCCCGACTGACGGGAGTAATATTAAGCACCATGCAGTATTATTGTTTGATTGGGCTAACAATCTTGCCGTCAATGGCCACACTATTCATCCATAGCTGAAATCGACCGTTGGCTTTGTTGCCTCGCTTTCATTTGACGGGTTAAGCCCAGCTAGCAAGCGGAGTATCGGCGAGAGTCTTGATAACTGGATTTGGGATCTTTCTATTTGTCAAGATGATCCCCAAGCGTTTGGTAAGCTGCACAAAGCCATCAATGAGACTTTGGCAGCGGGGAAGTTTAATAGTTTCCAGTAAATCTATACAGTGGGTAATCAGGCGATACCTACCGGTGGAGGATATATTATTCCACTGCACTTCTACTTTGCCGAGAAACCCATACAGGCTGACGATCCAGCAGCAGCCAACTATATAACTATTGCCAGCTCAAACAGTGACGTCAAATTTGCGCACAAGATGATCCCGATGACGGGTATGTTCGCCGATAGCCTGCATGCCGGTCGCGTCGCTCAGCGGATTATGTTTCGTGTGACGTAAGGAACACTCAATACGGGCGATCGGGTAGCATTCAATTATGGTGACCGTTCCGGTGGTAGTCCGGGCATAGAGATCATTCACTGGAGTAATTCCGCTGTCCGTTTCCCTTTGTGGCCGTTGGCAAGTGAAGCTGGCCCACTGACCACTTTGCCTGAGCCTGCCTTTAAATCGCAAGGAGGCAGCGCTACTGATGTGGCGGGATTTGCCCCATCGACTGTGGCAGTTGGCGAGGTATTTTCTGTCTCGGTTCGCACCGAAGATAAATATCGCAACTTGGCCACTGGCGGAGCGCCGGCTTTTAATGTGTTGCTTAATGGCGAGTTCTTTGGTCAGGTAGCGGCGTCCGAAGATACAATCAGTATCCTTAAAGACCTGAAACTCGACCGCCCCGGTGTCTATCGTCTGACGTTTGAGACTCTTGATGGCAAGGTTACCGGTGCAGCCAATCCTATCCTTGCTCAGCAAAGTAGCAAGCCTTTGTTGTTATAGGGTGAAACCCATGGCCATTCTGGGTTTTCCGAGGGTATGGGTAATGTGGATGCCTACTTCCAGTTTGCACGCGATGAATCGAAGCTGGACTACATTATGTTATCGGAGCATGACATCTGGCTTGACGACGGTGAGTGGCAGCGGATGTTGCATTGGGTTAACACTTTTAATAACCCTGGTAGCTTTACCACGTTTATCGGTTATGAGTGGACGGTTGGCGCACAAGATGGCGGTCATCACAATGTAATGTTTCGCAATGTGGAAAGCGCAGAGCGCAGAGCGTGTTCCTATGCTGACTCATCCGACACCACCACAGCTATATAGGGGATTGAGGGATCGCTACGATAGCAATGATGTCGTCGTCATCCCTCATGCCCACCAGCCTGCGGATTGGCGGATTATTGACACCGACCTCGAACGGGTGGTAGAAATTACTTCGGCCCACGGCACTTTTGAATGGTTTGGTCGCAAGTACCTAGATCAGGGGCTTGAGGTTGGTTTGATTGGTTCTTCAGATGATCGTATTGGTCATCCGGGTTACCGGCCAAGAACTGGATGGTCTGAGTACAGTTCCGCGCTGGGCGCCATGGCTGCCACCTATGCTACTGAGAATAGCCGAGATGCCATTTTTGATGCTATTCGAGCACGGCTTATGCTACCAACGGTGAGCGGATTATTCTCTCGTCTTTTATGGGTGAGCACAGACTGGGTACGCGGGTGCCACAAGATACGCCTAGAAACACTGCTGGCAAGGCCATTGGTACGGCCCCTATCCACTCTATTACTTTGGTAATAAACGGGGTTGAAGTGGAGACCATAGATTACCTTAAGACCACTGCAGCACCCATGGCCAAACAGTGGTTGGAGATAGATCTGTGATCCGACTCGGACCCTTATGCCCATAATATGGTACCGAGCAAAATTGATTGGCGCGTTAAACTGTCACTATCCAGTGGTCGGCTGAGCGAGGTGCATGCGCCTGAGGCCGAGTACTTTAATCGCCATACAGAGTATGCACGCCTAACTGGCGAAAGAGGTGATCGCAGCGCTGGGTTCCGATTTATCACTCAGGGCGAATCAAAGCGCATTCTGGTGCAGGTCGACGCTGATTCCGACGCACAGCAGCTGAACGCGGTCTTTGAGGATGGCAGTTTTACAGATATTGACGTGGCTCTTGAAACGTTGCGAGCGGGGCCCAAAACCATCACTAGAAAGCGCCCTGGTGGGCAAGTTGACCGAGCTCGTGTGCGCTATGTCGAACGGCCAACTGCTATGGATAGGGAGTATCGCGTTAATGATCAGGGCCCAGCAAGTCAGAGGATTATTACTACGTGCGCGTGCGTCCAACGAATGGTGGTGTCGCTTGGTCTAGCCCATTTTGGGTAGGACACTAATCATCCCATGGCCAGCATTAACCAGTATCGGGCGAGGTTTTTGGCGGGAATAGACTTGAGTGCCAAGCTTAAGTGGTTGCCTGCTTTATCCAGTAAGCCATGGCTGCATTTTTTATTACTGGGGGGGGCTGTTATTCGTCCTGCAATGGTGGCGGCAGGATACGGTCATACCGATGGTTGAGTTGTCTTTCGAGCAAATCAACAGCTTGCTTGCTGCGAATCCAACTGTCAGTGGAGTAAAGTGGCAGCAGGTGCTGACTGGAGATGTTGATCGAGAAATATTATTTCGCGAGGCTCTAGCTCGCCAATGGCACCTTAATGATAGTGTTATAAGGCGTCGGCTAATATTGGATATGGAGTTTTTGGAGCCTGACAATATCTCTGGTGTGGAGCAGCTACTTGCCGAGGCCGTGGCGATGGATTTGCAGTATAACGATCCAGTTGTGAGGCAGAGGTTGTTAGAACTAATGAAATTAGCGTTGTCCGCTGAGGGGCAGGCGCAAGATCCCGAAGAGGCTGTATTACGCAGCCGCTATAATCTGCAGCGCGCCCAGCTTGTGGGTCCGGCCAGAAGTCATTTCCAGCATGTTTTTATCAGTCGGGATCGACATGAAGATGCTGAGGGAAAAGCTGCTAAATTACTGTCACACCTACTTGCCCTTGATGAGCCTGAGCAGTCGGCTCCGCTCAGCGATCCTTTTTTACATGGCCGTTTTTTCACTCAGCTCACTGAGGGGGAAATCAGTGGCTATTTTGGTGCTCACTTTACGCAACAGTTGTTTTATGTCGGGCTACCGGTGCAGCAATGGGTGGGGTCGATACGTTCAATCTACGGACTGCATTGGGTGTGGCAGTATGACTATACTCCTGCCGTTGTTAAATCCTTTGAAGCGGTGGGCGCTGAGTTATTGGCCCAGTGGCGTCTAGAGCAGGGGCAGCTGAACTTTGCACGGAATCTTGCCGCCTTGCGCAAACGTTATCAGGTGCGCGCGTGAAGCGTTTGCTATTAGTACTGATTACCTTACTGACGGTCTCCCCGGCTTGGGCCCATAAATTAGCGCCGTTGCGGTTGGTGGAGGATAGTTCGGTAAGATATTAGGTGTATTGGAAAACGCCCGACATAAGAAGGTTTTCAAGTGGTTTGCAGCCATTGTTTTCCGGAGAGCTGTCACACCAATGGGCCGGTGCCGTCTATGAATGAGCATACGGCGCTGATCCAGCGCTGGTCATTGCGTTGCGAGGAGTCGTTGGCGGGTATGCTGCTGTGAGTGCAAGGCCTAGCAGGGTCCGATACCGCGACTCTGGTAAAAATAGAGTGGGCCGATGGCGCAAGTATTCAGCAGCTACTCAATGCGGCAACCCCGAGCTTCGCCGTGCCAGAGTAGCAGAGTTGAATGCAGGTGGCCGATGGTTTTCTCTTGCTGGGAGTCGAACATATTGCCTTTGGTCTAGATCATTTATTATTTGTGCTGGCGCTATTAATGCTGATGCCAAATCTGCGGCGACTGGTGTGGACGATTACCGCATTTACAGCGGGACACAGTATAACCCAACCGTTGGTTGCCTTGGGTTTTATGAGATACCCATTAGCGCTGGTGGAGATAGCCATTAGCCAGTATCTTGGTGCAGGCGATCGAATTGTCAGCCTCGAAAGGGGAGGTGCGCTGGATAGCGAGCCATAGCTGGTTGGTAGCAGGAGGTTTTGGTCTCTAACACGGGATGTGCTTTGCTGGCACTTTGCAGGAAATTGGGTTGCTAGATAATGATATTCCATTAGCGCTGTTGAGTTTCAATGTTGGTATTGAGCTGGGGCAGGTTGCATTCATGCTTGTTTGTCTATGCGCCTATGCACTCATTCGGCGTTTCGCTGCTGTCCTATTAATACCTGCCCGTTCTGTGGCTATCTACACGATTGGTTCGTTGTCGGTATTTTGGTGTTTAGAGCGAGCGGTAGGATTGGTTTAACACTGTTATGGGGTTGTTGACACCCTGATTTCGGCACCTGCTAAAAGTTGCTAAATCACAAAGACAAACGAAAGATAAATTTCAACGCAATACAGGTTATTTTTTGCAACATAGCTGATCGGGTTTTGCAGCTACAGTGTAAAATCCTGAAAGTTGCAGTCCGCCCCTGGGCCTTTCTTGATGCGAAGGGCTCGTTCTGACAAATCCATGATAACTGTAGCGCAAGTGCCTATTTGCAAGCCACCAAGGTCTTCGCTGCTTTGATATTCGCACTGTATCTTTTCGGCGCCATCATGCCGACTCAATAATATGTTTGCCATATCGTCGATAGTTTTATCCTTGGATTTCGCGCCTAATGTTTCTGCATAGCTTAGGCGTTCATGGGAGGTGGGGATGGGATCGCTGTCCAATTTATCTGATAGGCAGTGATTGGTGTGAACTAACATGCCGTTAGAGGGGGCTATAGTCGCATGTCGCTTGCCGGAAAACTCGGTGGCTTGACCTTTGCCATCATCGGTTCCAAGCATCACACATGACGATTTACCATCTCCGGAACGATTGATTACATCTACAGCCTCGTTGAAATTGCGGCAACCCAGTACTGCGCGTAACACTATATGCACTGGCACGCCTACAGTGTCTATTTTTGAGGAAATAAAATTCAGGCATGTGCCTATACCACTACTATTTAAGCCAACTTTTGCGAGCATACCCGGCTCTGTGAGTGATACGTAGGAATGTCCGTCCGCAAATGTACAGTGAACAAGAACAGATAATTCTTCCAGTTGGCTAATAAAATCCCAAGTTTGTCCCATTATCCCAGTAGCTGGAAAGTACATTGCGGTACATTCAGGAATAGATAGATTTAAAATCTCGGTTCTTGCGTTGATCGCATATATTTTCCATATGTCAATATTGGCTCCCTCTGCAACGCCTTGAAGCTCTGTATTGATATGGGGTGCGTAATTGTTAATTAGTGATGAGAGCTGCTTCGCCTTATCGCGTAGGAACCCGTCTGATAGACCTAATGACTTAAATAGAACGTCATAAAACTCATAGGTATGAGCGATGCGTTCACTCAATTGATTTCCGTAAGACAGACCGCGCTCCAAAGGGGATCCACTTATTTGTATGATGTGAAATTTTTTCATTAAGAGACTCCGCTTTAAGTGTGATTAAATAATATGTTCGTACATGTTATTACGTTAATAGTTACTATTATTAACAGTATAGTCTATTTTCAAGCTAATACTTGATAAAATAATGTTTTATTATAATGTCTGGATTAAGGGTCATGAGTGTATTGGTGGGATGGGGCGCTTTGCCGTTAAAACATTACTGGAGTTTGATTCGATTACGCAAGTCGTTATTGCCGATCGAAATCATCAAGCTGCAGTCAGTTTCAGTGAAAGTTGTAATGATTCTCGATCAAGCCCCAAAGGCGTGGATATTACTCAAGCGGAATCTCTTGCTGCGTCGTTAGAGGGTATCGACTTGGTGATGAATACTGATGAGCCCATTTATCGGTTTGGCAAAATAGTATTGCAGGCATGCATCGCTGCCAAGGTCAATTACTTGGATATCTGCGATGACTGGGAGCCAACTCTTGAACTTCTGGCCATGGATCAAGTGGCAAAAGATGCAGGCATAACAGCTATTATTGGTATGGGCGCGACACCGGGCATTTCAAATCTGATGGGTGCGAAAGTGATTGCAGAGCTCGATACTGTAGATGAAGTTTATACCGGCTGGTGCTTAGACTATGAGGTGTCAGAGCAATCTGGGCCAGAACCTAGCGCAGCTGACGTTCATGGTATGCAGCAGTTAACGGGCAAGATTAAGTACTTTTGGGATGGTAAACCCTATGATGATCGTCCATTGAAAAAAATAATGCTCGATTATTCAGACTTGGGGAAACACAAGGCCTATACCGTAGGTCATCCTGAGCCGCTAACATTTTCGCACTTTTAACCACTATTCACCGCAGCGCAAATGTTATGTATATGCGCAGTAAGTTCGAGATGTTTGCGCTAAATGTTATCCGTTATATGGTCGATTGGAAGTTGTTATCGGTGGAAGGCGCGGCCAAAATTGGCTCAGGAGGTGACTCTAAGAAGGAGCCTGAAGATATGAAAATGGGTGTTTGTCAATATCGTGAAAGCATTAAAAATAACACAGTCGACAATCTTCCGGTGTTATTTACCCTAGCCAAGGGCTCCGACAGGGAAGAGAGGTTAGTATTGGGGCCTGTATTTTAGATATGCCTGAGGGGGTATGGGGGGCGCTACTGGCATACCCTTTGCACTGGCTGCGATCATGATTAGTCGAGTGCAGATAGAGCGTAAGGGTGTTTTTTTGCCCGAATTATTTAATACCACGGCTTTGACTTTAAGCAATGGTTGACGCTAATGTAGTTGGGAAATGATGCTTTTGTCCCCGATTTTTTTCTGCACTACTGCTTTGGTTGGAACAGCGTGAGAACGGGGTTGCTATTAAGATCTAGCGGTCAGCACCATAAAGTCAAGTATAAACTTGATTTTATGGTGCTGATTATGTAGCATGCTCATGCTGAAGAATACGGTCAAGCCCCAAATTAGTTGTTACCCAGAGTGAGTAATACACAGGCAGATGCATCGTTTGAAGCTTAGCGCACAATTTAGGCTTTGTGGTTATCATCTGCCGATGAGCTTGCCCGATCTATGGCATAAACAGTTAACAAAAAATAGCTCAACTCAACACATCACAAACGAGATCATCGCGGTTTTACTAACTTATATAACGGAGAAAAACACATGAGAGTATTAGCGCTTGGTGGTTGCGGCGGCATGGGGAAAATCGCAGTAGAGACTGCTGTAGCGTACAGTGAAATCACTGAAATCATTGTCGCAGATCGAGATTTAGGCGCCGCTGAGCGTTTCGCTGCCAACTTCGATGAGCGTGTGACAGCGATACAGGTTGATGCATTTGATAGCACAGCTTTAGATATGCTGATGTTATCTTGCGATGTAGTGATGGCCACTATCGGGCCTTATTATGTATTTGGCAATCTCGTTCTCGAATCTGCTATTCGTAGTAAAACTCACTATATCGATATCTGTGACGACCCTGAACCGACGCTGTCAATGCTGAAACTGCATGAGCAAGCGAAGCTGGCGGGCATCACCGCAATTATTGGTGCTGGCGCCAGCCCTGGTGTATCTAACATGTTAGCGCTAAAGGCAATGGAACTGCTGGAGTCCACCGAGCAACTCTACACATTATGGGGTGCAGGGGGGCCAATCAACGAATCGACAGGGGATGTGGACTATAAAAACGAAAAAGGCGAACCATCAGCAGCCACAGTGCATTTGATTCAGCAAATCACTGGCGAGATTGATGTAGTCGAAAATGGCAAGTTGTGTGCCGGTAGGCCTTTGACCAAAATAAAATTGCATTATCCCGGTATTGGCATTGATACTTGCTTGAGCGTTGGCCACCCTGAACCGATTACCTTCTCGCATTATTACCCTAATATTCGCACCAGTTATAATATGACCAATATGCCCGAATACCTAAACCATGTGGCTATTAATGCGGCAAAAAACGTCCGCCCCGGTAATAAAGACGATATTTATAAAGCGGCAACTACGATGGCCAACAGCATGAGTGATGATGGTATTAGTTTTATGAATATCATCCGCTATTTTTATTTTCTGCTAAAAGATAAGAGTAGGACGTTCTTTCCATCAATGGCTGCGCTAGCCATCGGTAAAGACAAGTCATCAGGCAAGCGCGTATCAGTAGGTGCTCACCTTGAAGCTGATATGAAAACGGATGACATGGCACACTCAACCTGTGTGCCTACCGCAATTGTATTGCGAATGTTGGCTAGGGGAGATATTCACCAACGCGGCGTATTGGCTCCAGAGGCATGTATTGATCCTGACAAGTTCTTCGATGAGCTGATTCCTTATATGAATATCAAAAGAGGTTTTAGCAGCAGCAACTGTCTGCGCGTTGTTAAAGATAATAAAGTTATAGCCGAAAAGTTGAATTAATTTTATCGGATTTTTTTTACACTGCTCAATACCGATGTTTAAAAGCTTATACGGACACCTTTTTCGTCGGGTAAAATGTCGATAAACGGATGGCAACAGGTTTATCAGTTATGCTGATAATCAAAGCCATTTGCGTATTGTAGCAAGAGCAGGGTAGGTTGCTCAGAAAAGTCTCCCCAATACATATTACT
>JBNMPW010000055.1:0-17167 GCA_051277205.1 Oceanicoccus sp.
ATACCGCTCTAACGACCATCGTTGCCTTTGCCTCTTTGGTGGTCAGCGGTATCCGGCCAGTGATTGATTTTGGTTGGATGATGAGCCTAGGGGTGACAGTGGCATTAATTATTGCCTTTATCGTTATTCCTACCGGTATGCTGTTGGTGAGTCGCCCGAACGTGAAGGCTGACAAGGCAGGCGCCGTGCCGACCACTTTGCGCTTTGCCGCCATCACCGAACGCCACGGTGGCTTAATCCTCGTTGTGGCCGGCTTGTTAACCGCGATCAGTATTTTTGGTATCAGCCGCTTAGAAGTTGAAAACCGCTTCATCGATTATTTCTCCGAAAGCACTGAGATTTATCAGGGCATGGAAATTATGGATGCGGAGTTGGGTGGCACCATTCCTTTAGAAATTATCATTGATAAAGACATTGAACCAGTGGTCGATCTGGCGCCAGTTACGTCCTCTTCAAAAGCTATACCTCAGGCAATGGCTGAGCAAGCAGCGGACGATTTTGCTGATGAATTTGGTGGCGACTTTGATGATGAGTTTGGCGACGACTTTGGTGATGACTTTGCCGAAGATGGCAGTGGCGAGCCCAGTTTCTGGTTTAACAAAGCCGGTTTAAGCCGTATCGAATCAGTACATGACTATCTCGACTCCCTAGATGAAACGGGAAAAGTGCTGTCCTTGGCTACCTCCTATAAAGTGTTGCGAAGCCTAACCAGTGGCATTGACGATATTCAATTGACCTTGATTCAGCGCGGTTTACCCGACGAGATCAACAGTATTTTAGTTGACCCTTATCTCGATGAAGAAAAAGACCAAGCCCGTATTACCGTTCGGGTAATGGAAACCAGTCACAATTTGCGGCGCGCGGAGTTAATCGCCAAGGTTGAGGATCACTTAGTCAATGAGCTGGGTTTTCAGTCTGAGCAGGTGCATTTAACCGGTATGTTAGTACTCTATAACAATATGTTGCAGAGTCTCTACCGTTCGCAAATATTAACTATTGGTGCGGTATTTATCGTCATCGTACTGATGTTTGTAGTACTTTTTCGATCTTTGTCGATTGCCTTGATAGCGATTGCGCCTAACTTACTGGCCGCCGGAATTGTATTAGGGGGCATGGGTTTAACCGGTATCCCGTTAGATATTATGACGGTGACGATAGCGGCGATCTCTGTCGGTATCGCGGTTGATAATACTATTCATTACGTGCATCGGTTTCGTACCGAGTTTCCACGCGACAATAATTACATCGCTACTATGTATCGCTGTCATGGTTCTATCGGTAAGGCGATGTTTTATACATCGATAACCATCATTATTGGTTTTTCAATTTTGGCTTTATCTAATTTCACCCCCAGTATTTATTTTGGCTTATTAACCGGCACGGCGATGTTGGCGGCTTTAGCCGGCTCTTTGTTGTTGCTGCCGCAATTACTGATTAGCTTTCAGCCACTTGGTCCTAATAACCCCGTGGCGCTAAATGCTGAGCTGGCAGCAGATTGAGCTAAGTTGGCAATCGCTGCGTATCAAACATGACCTTTAAATGTCGTTCAGAATGCGGTGCTTGTTGTATTGCGCCGTCAATCGCTCAGGCCTTGCCTGGTATGCCCGCGGGCAAACCGGCTGGAGTAGTTTGTGTTAATTTGGATGAGCAGATGGCTTGTCGCTTATTTGGCAAGGCCGAGCGGCCATTATTGTGCGAACAATTTAAAGTTGAGCCCAGTGTCTGCGGTGATAATCGTCAGCAGGCCTTGCAGTTAATAACCCTTTTAGAGCAGGTTACTCAAACTAACTAATGGAAACCATCCCTCTTTTTCCGCTCGGATCCGTGCTGCTGCCCACAGGTAAAATGGGCTTGCAAATATTCGAACCACGCTATTTGGATTTAATCAGCAATTGTCTTAAACATGAAAAAGACTTTGGTGTGGTGTGGTTACGTGAAGGCAGTGAAATTCATCAAGCCAATGCCGATATTGATCCTCGATTAGCGCATATCGGTACTATGGCGCAGATAGTTGATTGGGATTCGCTGGCCAATGGTTTGTTAGGTGTCACCATTGTAGGCGGTAGCAAGTTTCGTTTAGTATCAAGCTTTCAGCGCGATGATAATCTACATATGGCAGAAGTAGAATTGTTAGCGCCAGAGCCTATTATTGCCGTGCCTGAGCAATCTTTAGAACTTAAACAACTACTGCTGCAATTATTAGATCATCCCCATGTTGCACGTTTGCAGTTTAATCATGAAATCGACGATGTGGCGACATTGGGTTGCACCTTAGCGCAGATATTACCGATAGATGAAGAGCTGAAATTTGCTTTGCTGGCAGAGACAGATCCACTGATTAGACTGCAGGTCCTGATGGATATGTTGGACGAATATAGCCAATAGATGTTGCGACCCGAGCGACAATTTGCTGCTCAAATTTTAGTCTATACTCAACTTAACAATAAAATAAGTAGGCGCATCATAGGCCTTTTGAATGTTGCACAAGTCTGTTAACACTGGACGAGTATGAAGCGACCCATAATTATAGATGTTGAAGCATCCGGATTTGGCCGTGGCAGTTATCCTATTGAGGTAGGTATTGCACTGGCTAGTGGCGAAGGTCGCTGTACATTAATTCTCCCCGATGAAAGTTGGCAGCACTGGGATCCGCAAGCGCAAGCCTTGCATGGTATTAGCCGACAAGTTTTAGCGGAGCACGGCCGTGGCATTGTCGAAGTTGCCAGACTCTTAAATAAATGGCTTGGTAATGAACTGGTTTACAGTGATGGCTGGGGCAACGATAGTAGTTGGTTGGCGCTGTTGTTTGAATTTGCCGGCATAGGACAGCAATTTCGGCTGGAATCATTACGTAGCATATTGACCGATACGCAGGCCGATTTTTGGCATATTGCTAAAGATAAGGTGATTGAAGATTATGATTTTCGGCGCCACAGAGCTAGTGGTGATGCCCTGATCCTGCAGCAAAGTTATTGTCATGCGGTATCGATGGCCGGTGACACTAAAACAGCCAATATAGCGGCCAGCCAAGACAACCCCTCATATAACGAGTTATAAATATTATCTGTTAGCTGCTAACGGTTCTAAGCAGCTGAAACCCTACATGTTTTATGATGTTAGTATAATGCGCTGCTTAATAACTCAGGTTCATTTCACAGGATAACGTGGTCGTGATCAGCATAGATAACAGTTCAGCATCGCCTTTATTGCAGGGCTTAAATAAGTCCCAAAACCAACAGCAAACCGCATTTGAGCGTTTAAGTTCCGGTAAGCAAATTAATAAAGCTGCTGATAATGCCGCCGCGTTGGCAGTTATCAATCAATTTTCCGCACAGATTACTGGTTCCTCGCAAGCTATCCGCAATGCCAATGATGGTATTAGCTTGACGCAAATTGCTGACAGTAGTTTGCAATCAGTCACCGACAGCACACAGCGTATTCGCGAGTTATCGATACAGTCCGCCAATGGCATTCTTAGCGATCAAGCTCGCAACAGCTTACAAACAGAGGTTGCTGCGTTGCAGGAAGACATTAGCAGTGCCATCGATGCCAGCCGCTTTGGCAGTATTGAATTACTGGCCACGGATAACACAATTAATGTTCAAGTAGGACCAAACGATGGTGACCAGATAGAGGCCATCACCTCGGATATAAGCCCCGATATCGCGGCATTATTAGCGGTTGATATTTCAAGTCAGAGCGGTGCTAATGATGCCTTGGCCATTGCTGATAGTGCGCTTGATTCAGTGGCCAGTAAGCAGGCAGACTTTGGTGCTTTGGCCAGCCGTTTTGAGTCTGCGATCAGCAATCTCGAAAGTAGTCGGATTAATAATGCGCAAGCGCGTAGTCGCTTAGCCGATACGGATTTTGGCAGTGAAGCCAGTGCTTTGGTGCAGGCCCGTATTCAGCAGCAGTCGGGTATTGCGGTCCAGACACAAGCTAATAGTAATGCGCAGTTAGTACTTTCATTGCTCTCATAAACTCATTAAACACAGCAGCATCAAACCGCCAGTTGGCGGTTTTTATATACCTGTTGTCATCCAATCTGTAAGCGGAGGCGTAATACTGATAACGATACAATGAACATGAGGCTGTAAGTATGATTGAGCGTAATTTGGGTAATATTGAGCGTAGCGTGCGTTTATTAATGTCATTAGTTTTTGCAGTCTGGGCACTGTCTCAGCCAGCGATGAATGGGATTGAGTGGTTTGTTGTCTTTGTGTCAATGATGTTGATGCTTAATGGTATTTTCTCGCGCTGTTACTTTTGGTACGTGTTAGAGCTCAATAGTTGTGACAAAAATGAAAAGGCTACACCTTGTTATTAACCTAAGAGACATAAAGAAGCCGGCCACTATGTGTCGGCTTTTTTATGTCTGCTAGTTAGTGAAAAACTGCCGCTGCCAGTTGACCGCCAGCAAAACGATGATTAAAGTTAGTGTTGATAACAACCACAAGTTAATGAAAATGACCATCGACGAAAATGATGATGCTTTGTTTTTGCAGGAGATGGGCGATGTTAAGCCTCTGCAAGTTCAAAAAAAAGTAGCCCTTAAACGCGATCAAGCGTCCGAGCTAGTGAAACAAGCTAGGCGTGAGTCGGCGGCCCGAGAAATTATCAGTGACGACAATCACTTGTCCAGTGATCATGTCGAATTGCTAGACCCTCATTACCACTTAGAATTTAAGCGCCCAGGCGTACAACACGGTGTATTTAAAAAGCTGAAACAAGGCAAGTATAAAGCTGAGGCGCGCTTGGATTTGCATCGTATGACGGTGGAGGTGGCACGTAAAGAGGTCTATCAATTTGTTAAAGACTCCATAGCCTATGATCTACGTTCTTTGATAATAATTCATGGCAAAGCCAGCAGTTCTAAATCGAAAACCGCGCTGTTAAAAAGTTATGTCAATAAATGGCTGCCAGATTTAGAAGAGGTGCAGGCCTATGTCAGCGCCCTGCCACAACATGGTGGTTTGGGTGCTGCGTATGTATTGTTAGGCAAGAGCGAGCGAAAAAAACAAGAGAATAGAGACCGCATAAGTCGCGGTCGCACCATCGCAGGTTAGTGCGCGCCTTGGGCAGTTAGCACCGCTGAATAATCGGCGGATTGTCGGTGTTGATTGACCATTGTCAATACAGTTTCGCCACTGGGGCTGTTGGCATTGATGTCGCGACCGGCAGTGACAAAAAAGCCGACAAACTCGGAAAAATTTTCCAGGCGCATAGCTTGGTAGGCTTTTAGCAGTACATGGTAGTCGGCACCAATCCCCGCCGCTGGCTGCATATCTAGAAAATCTTTTACCCGTTGTTCAGTCCAAACTTCGTCGAGAACTTTTTCTTTGTCTTTCTTTAGCGCCATGATGCTTTCCTATTTATTGTGAACTGGGTTGAATAGTTGTCTAGCTATTCAACTTTTGCATAAGAATTTTATTAACCATACCTGGGTTGGCTTGACCTTTTGAGACTTTCATAATTTGGCCAACGAAAAATCCGGTCATTTTTTTACGTTTACCTTCATCGGCATTGCGATAGTTGGCTACTTGATCGGCATTGTTGGCGATGACTTCATCGACCATGCTTTCTAATGCACTGCTATCGGATAGCTGCTTTAAGCCTTTGGCTTCAATCACACTGTCAGCGTTGCCTTCACCTTGCCACATTGCTTCAAACACCTGCTTGGCGATTTTTCCAGAGATGGTGTTGTCTTTGATACGACTAATGAGGCCGCCTAAATTTTCGGCGCTGACTGGTGATTGCGCAATACGTAAATCATCACTGTTCAGGTTGGCAGACAAATCTCCCATTACCCAGTTAGTAGCCAGTTTGGCATCTCCGCATTTGTCACTGACGATTTCAAAGAAGTTAGCCAGTGCGGCTTCGGCGCTAAGAATACTGGCGTCGTAATCGGATAAGCCAAAGCTCTCAACAAAACGCTGTCGGCGAGCATCGGGTAGTTCGGGCAATGTTGTGCGTAATGCATCGATATAGCTGTCGTCGATGACTATCGGCAACAAATCAGGGCAGGGGAAGTAGCGGTAGTCGTTAGCTTCTTCTTTGCTGCGCATAGCGCGGGCGGTTTTGTTGTCGCTGTTATAGAGGCGGGTTTCTTGGGTGATACTACCGCCGTCTTCCAATACCTCGATTTGACGTTCAACTTCGAGGGCGATGGCCTCTTCCATAAATTTATAGGAGTTGAGATTTTTGGTCTCCGTGCGGATACCATATTCGGCCTCACCTTTTAAACGCACCGATACATTGACGTCAAAGCGCATTGATCCCTGTGACATATCGCCATCGGATATGCCCAGCGAGGTGACGATGCCATGCAGTTTTCTAGCAAATTCCACCGCTTCTTCTGAATTGCGCATGTCGGGTTCCGATACAATTTCAATCAACGGCGTACCGGCGCGATTAAGGTCGATGCCGGATGAACCTTGGAAACCTTCGTGTAATGATTTACCGGCATCCTCTTCCAAGTGAGCATGGTGGATACGAATTTGCTTGCTGCTGCCATCTTTCAGTTGAATCTCAACTACACCGGCGCCGACGATGGGTTCGTCCATCTGCGTAGTTTGGTAGCCTTTGGGTGAATCCGGGTAAAAATAATTTTTGCGGTCAAATACCGAGCGTTTATTAATCTCAGCATCAATACCTAAGCCAAACATAATGGCGTAGCGTAAGGCTTGCTCGTTGAGCACTGGTAGAGTACCGGGCATGGCTAAATCAACCGCGCTGGCTTGGGTGTTAGGCTCGGCGCCAAAAGCAGTGCTGGAGCCAGAGAATATTTTTGAGGTGGTGGCCAGTTGCACATGCACTTCAAGGCCGATAACTGTTTCCCATTCCATCATCTAAGTCTCCGTCTGAGTCGTCACAGGGGACTGTTTATGCCAATCGGTGGCACGTTGAAATTTATGTGCAACATTGAGCAGTTTTGATTCGGCGAAATAATTACCGGTTAATTGCAGGCCGGAAGGCTTGCCATTGACCAACCCTGCTGGGATCGACATGCCGGGTAGGCCTGCAAGATTTGTAGAGATGGTATAAATATCTTCCAGATACATGGCTACTGGGTCGCAGGATTTCTCCCCCAGTTTAAAAGCGGTGTTGGGCACAGTTGGCCCCATGATGACATCAACGTGCTTAAAAGCGCTGACAAAATCATTTTTGATGAGACGGCGAATTTGCTGCGCTTTATTGTAATAGGCGTCATAAAAACCAGCAGACAGTGCGTAAGTACCAATTAAAATCCGGCGCTTAACTTCTTCGCCAAAACCTTCTTCGCGAGTGCGTGTGTAGAGATCATGCAGGTCAGCCGGGTTTTCACAGCGGTGGCCATAACGGACACCGTCAAAACGCGACAGATTGGCAGAGGCTTCCGATGGCGCGATGATGTAGTAGCAGGGTACGGCTAGGTGAGTGTTGGGCAAAGAGATTTCCTTCACGGTGGCGCCCAGCAGCTCATATTCTTTAACCGCCGCGTGTATTGCTTGCTCAATACCGGCGTCTAGTCCGTCGCCAAAATATTCTTTCGGCAAGCCAATAGTCAGTCCCGCTAGATCATCGTCTAGATTAGCTGTGTAATCGGGTACTTCCCGATCGACGCTGGTGGAATCTTTTTCATCGAAGCCGGCCATCACGTTTAGCATCATTGCCGCATCTTCGGCGCTGCGGGTCATAGGACCGCCTTGGTCTAGGCTTGATGCGAAGGCGACCATGCCATAACGAGAGACGCGGCCATAAGTTGGTTTTAAACCGCTAATGCCGCACAGTGACGCCGGCTGTCGAATGGAGCCACCGGTATCTGTGCCGGTGGCGGCCGGTGCCAATTGCGCGGCAACCGCAGCTGCGCTGCCGCCAGAAGATCCGCCGGGTACGCAGTCGCGGGCCCAAGGGTTTTTAACCGGACCGTAAAAGCTGGACTCGTTTGATGAGCCCATGGCGAACTCATCCATATTGGTCTTGCCCAGCGATACTGCACCGGCTTGATTGAATTTTTCGATCACCGTAGCGTTATAAGGTGGCACAAAGTTGTCCAGCATTTTTGAGCCGCAACTGGTTTTTACGCCATCGGTACAAAAGATATCTTTGTGTGCGAGTGGGATTCCGGTGAGAGCTTGGGCTTTATTAGCGGCGATTTGCGCATCGGCCGCTTTCGCCTGTGCCATTGCCTGTTCGGCGGTGACGGTAATAAAGCTATTATAGTTGCCGTCTAATTGCTCAATACGACCGAGAAAATGCTGGGTCAGCTCTTGGCTGGAGTATTCTTTTTTGGCCAGTCCAAGACTGAGTTCGGCCAGTGTTTTGTTATGCATCAAAGTTCCCTTCGGGAGGTCTGCGTTGGATGCTTTTATCCAACGCGGGGTTTTAAGCAGGCAACTCGTTCAAGCGCGCTGCGGTATTTATTCTGTAGTGATAATTTATGACTGTTTACTCAATCACTTTGGGCACTAAATAAAGGCCGCGCTCTGCTTGCGGTGCGATAGCCTGAAAGCCCTCGCGTTGATTGGTTTCGGTCACGATGTCGGCGCGCAGTCGTTGGCTAGCGTCCAGAGGGTTGGCCATGGGCTCAACATCAGTGGTATCAACAGCCTGCATTTGATCGACCATGGCAAGGATGTCATTGATGCGAACAGCCAACTCGGGCACATCGGCATCGGCGACATGGATACGGGCCAGAGTGGCAATTTTTTCGATATCGGATTGTTCAACGGACATTGTTTAAGCTCTACTTGAATAGTGAATCTGGGTGCTGACAATTATCTTGTCTAAAAAGAGGCGATAAGTAGTTATAAACGCTAAACTTATCACATTTCTGCCTTGCCCTAAATCCCCGCCGTTGTTAGAGTGGCAAATTTATTGCAGGCAGCTATAAATAATTAAATTATTGTCAGTGTAATGACAGTTTACTGCCGCTCGCCAAGCCATCTGGCAGCCGTTATCAAGGTGTAAATATCACATGCTAAAAAGACTTAGAGGTCTGTTTTCCAATGATCTATCGATTGATCTTGGAACAGCCAATACTCTGATTTATGTTCGCGGAGAGGGAATTGTGCTCGACGAGCCTTCAGTTGTTGCTATTCGGGTGCATAACGGTCAAAAAACCATCGAAGCGGTTGGTACCGATGCCAAACGGATGTTGGGTCGCACTCCCGGTAATATCACAGCCATTCGGCCGCTAAAAGACGGCGTGATTGCAGACTTCCAAGTGACCGAGAAAATGTTGCAGCACTTTATTTCCAAAGTTCACCAAAACAGCTTTATTCGTCCCAGTCCTCGAGTACTTATATGTGTACCCTGTAAATCAACACAGGTCGAGCGTAAGGCGATTCGTGAGTCGGCACTCAGTGCTGGTGCTCGTGAAGTTCGCTTAATTGAAGAACCGATGGCGGCGGCTATAGGTGCTGGCTTGTCGGTGGATGAGGCGGTCGGTTCAATGGTTGTGGATATCGGTGGTGGTACCACTGAGATTGCAATCATCTCCTTGAATGGCGTGGTCTATTCAGATTCTGTGAAAATTGGTGGCGACCGTTTTGACGAGGCTATCGTCTCCCATGTGCGGCGCAAATACGGCAGCCTAATTGGTGACGCCACTGCTGAACGTATTAAAAAAGAGGTGGGCTGTGCTCACCGCGATAGTCCACTATGCGAAATTGATGTACGTGGTCGCAATCTGGCGGAGGGCGTACCGCGCAGCTTTACCCTCAACAGTGATGAAATTCTTGAAGCTTTGCAGGAGCCACTTAAGGCTATTGTGCAATCGGTAAAACGCGCGTTAGAGCAGTCGCCCCCCGAACTGGCGGCAGATATTGCTGAAACCGGTATTGTCCTCACCGGCGGCGGTGCCATGTTACGCGATATCGATCGTTTAATCTCAGATGAAACTGGCTTGCCGGTTTTGGTGGCTGATGATCCGCTGACCTGTGTTGCCCGCGGTGGTGGCAAGGCGCTAGAGATTATGGATCGCCATCGAGTTGATCTGCTGTCGACTGAATAGTCACTTGGTTGAAGCAACCACTGATTTCAAAAAAGCTGACGGAATAAGTAAAGGGCGTGGGTCTATCCTGCGCTGAGATGCCCTGATAGGTCTGTGGCCGATTATTGGCGCAGGCACATCTATAATCGATACTACCCCGGGGTTAGCTTATTAAACCGTTATTTGTCAAAGGGCCCTCTATAGGTGCCAGGTTATTAATCCTGAGTACTATTGCCTTGCTGCTGGTATTCGCGGGCCAGCGCTATGACTGGCTGCGTCAGGCCGAATCTAAACTCTCTATTGTTGCCACTCCTATCTATTGGGTAGCTAATATACCCAGCAAAATTTCCGGCTGGGGTGATCGCAATATCCGTAGCCGCGAAACGCTGTTAGCCGACAATGAAAGCTTGCTTGCTGAATCGCTGTTGCTGAAAGCGCAAGTGCAAAAGTTGGCCTCACTGGAAGCTGAGAATGTGCGCTTAAGGGAGCTGTTAAATTCCTCCGCTATTCTTGATGATAGTGTGTTGGTAGCTGAACTGATTGGCGTTTCTCCAGACCCGCTGCATCATCAAATTATTGTTAATAAAGGCCAATCAGATGGTCTCTATATTGGTCAACCAGTCATCGATGCGGAGGGCCTAATGGGGCAAGTTATTGATGTCGGTCCCAAGCATAGTCGAGTGTTGCTGATTACCGATGCCAGCCATGCTATCCCCGTACAGATTAATCGTAATGGTGTGCGCAGCGTTGCCGAAGGCATCGGATTGTTAACCGAGTTAGTATTACAGCACGTGGCGGCCACCACCGATATTAAGGAAGGCGATCTATTAGTTAGCTCAGGTTTAGGCCAACGTTTCCCAGTCGGCTACCCCGTGGCGGTGGTCAGTGAAGTGACTATTGACCCCGGCCAGTCTTTTATGACGGTGAAAGCCAAACCGAGTGCGGCGTTAAACCGCAGTCGTCATGTGTTATTGGTGTTCAGCAATCGGCGCGGTGATTCTTAATGGCGTTTAATAACAGCACTAGCGGCGGTGTGGTTGTGGTCACTTTGGTGCTGGCATTGCTGTTGGCGATTGTGCCGTTGCCGACATGGGCTCAATGGGGGCGGCCTGAGTGGGTGGCGATGGTATTGCTGTATTGGGTTATCGCCTTACCGGAAAAAGTCGGTATCACTGTCGCTTGGTTTGTTGGTTTGATTCAAGATGTAGTGGTGGGTGCGCCGATCGGACAACATGCCTTTGCGCTCGCAATTCTCGCTTATCTGGCCCTTATTCTGTATCAGCGACTACGGATGTACACACCGGTGCAGCAAGCGGCGGTGATCTTTGTATTGATTGGCCTCAATCAAATGCTGGGGCATTGGATTCAAACTATCTCCGGTACCATGTCGCCAAATTTATTATTTTTATTACCGGCCTTGGTGAGTGCTTTGCTATGGCCCATATTGGCCGTTTTTTTGCGGCTATTGCGCCGCGCTTATGCGTACTAAACTCTGTGCGCCTCGTTTATATCTCGCCTCTCAATCACCTCGTCGTGCGGAGTTGCTGGCGCAAATTGGCGTTGAGTTTCAGCGTATAGATGCCTCAGTCGATGAAACCTCATTACCGGATGAGGCTGCCAAAGATTATGTCGAACGGGTAGCAATAGCCAAAGCCCAAGCCGGTTGGCAGCATGTTGTTGCGGACGGACAGCCAATACGGCCGGTGTTGGGTGCCGATACGTCAGTTATTTTGCGCGATAAGAGCACTGGCGCTGAACAGATAATGGGTAAACCGCGCAATCGTGACCATGCCATCGAGATGCTCTCAGCATTGTCCGGCAACAGCCATCAAGTAATGACAGCCTTGTGTTTGTGTAATGGCGAGCAGCAGTTATCGACAGTGGTCACTACAAAAATCGATTTTCGCCCGTTGTCGGCACAAGAGATAGCGGATTACTGGGCCAGCGGTGAACCTCTGGGCAAAGCCGGTGCCTATGCTATACAGGGCTTTGCGGCGGTTTTTGTCAAACAGATTACAGGAAGTTACTCAGCAGTGGTAGGTTTGCCCTTGTTGCAAACATTGCAGTTGCTTGAACAAATTGAACAACACGATAGTCATCCAACGTAATGACAATGAGTAAACGTTTGTGAGTGAAGAAATTCTAGCCAATATTACCCCCACTGAAACTCGCGTTGCGGTGGTCGAAAACGGTATGCTGCAAGAAGTCTATATAGAGCGTAGCGCCGCCAAAGGTATTGCCGGCAATATATATAAAGGCAAAGTTGTGCGGGTATTGCCTGGTATGCAAGCGGCGTTTGTCGAGATTGGATTGGATCGCACCGGTTTTATCCATGCCTCCGACATCGTTGCGGTTGATAAGGAGGGTGTTGAACAGCGCACTACTGAGGCCGCGGATATCCGCAGCATGGTATGGGAAGGGCAAAGCCTTATTGTACAAGTGGTGAAGGACCCTATCGGCAGCAAAGGAGCTAGGCTTACTACGCACCTATCAGTGCCATCGCGTTACTTAGTTTACATGCCTCATACCCAGCATATTGGTATTTCCCAGCGTATTGAAGATGAAGCCGAGCGCAATCGCTTACGGCAGTTGGTCGAAGACTGTATTGAGCGTGAGCAAATGGATCAGACCGGTGGTTTTATTTTGCGTACGGCGGCAGAAAACGTCGGCGAAGATGAATTGCTGGCGGATATAAAATACTTCAAACGACTGTGGGCTGCTCTAGAACGAAAAATGAAAGAGCGTAAAGCGCCGGCTATTATTTATGAAGACTTACCACTTTATATGCGCACTATGCGCGACTTGGTAAGACCGAAGATGGAAAAAATCCGGGTTGATTCCCGCGAGAGTTATCAAAATGTTCTGCAGTTTGCCGAAGACTATATTCCTGAACTCATAGATCGTATTGAATATTATCCTGGCGAGCGGCCTATTTTTGATTTGTACGGGGTGGAAGATGAAATTCAAAAAGCGCTGGGGCGTAAAGTTGCGCTCAAATCTGGCGGTTATTTGATTATTGATCAAACAGAAGCAATGACCACCATCGACGTCAACACTGGCGGTTTTGTCGGCCGTCGCAATCTTGAAGAAACTATTTTTAAAACAAATTTAGAAGCGGCCACTGCTTTGGCACGGCAGCTGCGGGTGCGCAATCTGGGTGGCATTATTATTATCGACTTTATCGATATGAAAGATGTTGAACATCGTCGGCAAGTCCATCGCAGTCTCGAAAAAGCGATGGAACATGATTATACCAAAACAATTATAACCGGTGTTTCCGAGCTTGGCTTAGTGGAAATGACCCGCAAACGAACTCGCGAAAGCCTAGAGCATATTATGTGCGAAGCTTGTCCGGTCTGTAATGCTCGTGGTTCTTTGAAAACTGCTGAGACTACCTGTTATGAAATTTTCCGTGAAATTTTGCGTGAGGCTAGAGCCTACGAAAATGATAGTCTGATGGTGCTGGCATCGCAATCGGTGGTCGACCGCTTACTGGATGAAGAGTCGGCCAGTGTGGCAGACTTGGAAGAGTTTATCGGCAAGACTATTCGCTTTCAGGTCGAGGCCGTTTACCATCAAGAGCAATATGATGTGATTCTATTGTGAGCGCTTCTAAAAGGTGCCCAGTGTGGTGTTAATAAAAACTGCCATCTGGCTTAACCGTTTATTGTTGGGGCTGTTGTTCAGTGCCTTAGTGCTGGTTGCCTGCTATGTCAGTATCGGTCGCTATTACATCGTTTATGTTGAGCAATACCAGCAACAGCTGGTGGCGCGTTTTGTGGACTTTAGTGGCCTACCGCTGACAGTGGGGCAGCTCAGTGGTCGTTGGTCCAAATTATCCCCAGTACTAAGCATGCAGGGTATCGAACTGGCTTCCCCGCTCAGTGGTGACACGGTGCTGCGTATCGATAGCTTACGTTTTCAGGTTGACCCTCTTAGCAGTTTGATCAAAGGCAAGTTGCAGATAGCGCGGTTGGAAATCCAGAGCGTTAATAGCTCCTTGCAAGAGGTGAGCCCCGGTAAATGGCAACTGCGGGGCTACCAAGTTGCTACTGGCGTTGATGTTGACTTAGATAATATTATCGATTTAATTTTATCGGTAGGGGGTGCGGAGTTAATCGATGCCCAATTAAAATTGCAATTTGCTAATGATGAAAAGAGTCTGTTGGTGATTAATGAATTGTCATTAAATCGCGCTGGAGATTTTCGACGTTTGCGGGCAAAGGCAATTTTTGATGAATCTAGTGAGCCGTTAGTTGCATTAGTTGAAACTCAAGGCGATCCTCGCAAGACTGAAAAGTTTTCGGCTAAGGCCTATTTAAAACTTGATGGTATTGATTTTTCGACCCAGTTACCGGCGGTTCGTTTCTTGGATATTGATTTGCAAGATGCCCGCATTGACGGTGAATTATGGTTGGATTGGAAGCCGCAAACCGAAATTATTGTGCAGGGCTTTATCGATATCCCATTATTGGATATTGCGGCGCTAAGTGGCGAGGAGTTGTCGCCAGTTGAAGATTTACATATAGATTTTCGTGCCGAAAAAAACCGTGACCATGACTGGCAACTATGGTTATCGCAACTGGCGGCAAAATGGAAACAGCAGTCGGTAAATTTTGAGCAAGTAGAAATGAGTGTGGCAGCGGATAAGGTTGAGCTTTCGCTACCGGTGTTAGAGTTGAACGTCATCAGTAAATATCTATTGGCTTTCGATATTGTTCCCGCAAAAATCAAAGCTATTATTGAGACCTTGGCCTTGCAAGGCCAACTTAATAATCTTCATATGCAATTCTCTAGGACGGTCCCTGCGGTAGATGCTCCATCACACTCTTCGCTTGCTGAAAAGCCTCCGCAAACCGACTTTAGCCTGCGCGCTAATCTAGCCGAGGTCAGCTTGTCGGCTTGGAAGGGGGCGCCGGGAGTTACCGCTGTCAACGGCTATGTTGAGGCCGATGCTAAGCAGGGGTTGATTGAAATAGACACCAACAATCTGAGTATGGATTTCCCGAAGGTGTATCGCGCGCCGCTGGTCTTTACTGAGGCTAAAGGACAAGTGGAGTGGCGCTTGCAAGATGATCGCGTTTACGTCGACAGTAGTCAGTTGTTGCTGGCAACCGACCATGGCCCCGTAACTGCGTTGATGGATTTGAATTTACCGATGACAACCAAAGCCGATCCGCCGCCACAAATGACATTGTCGATTGGGTTAAACGATGTTGACGTTAGTTATCGCGATCGCTACATCCCTTTTATTCTCGATCAAGGTTTAAGAGATTGGCTGCAAACATCGGTCAAAGCTGGCCATGTTAGCGACGGCGGTTTTATTTATCACGGTTCATTGCGCAAAAAAGATTCGGCTAATCGTACGGTGCAACTGTACTTCAATATTGATCAAGCGGCCCTGAAATTCAGCCCTGACTGGCCGGCGCTAGATGAAATTAATGGCTTGGTGCTGATTGATGATACCGCTGTAACAGTGACCACTGTGCGGGCAAAAATGTTTTCTTTGGATGTTGGCGAGGCTGTTGTTGAATCGAGACCGATGATCGGTGGCGGCAGTTGGTTAACTGTTAACACAGCAGCGACAGGTCCGGCCGGTGATGCCTTGCGAATTGTTAATGAAAGTATGATTAATGACAAAGTTGCCGGAATTTTCCAGCAATGGCAATTACACGGTGACGTGCAGGCGACATTATCGCTGGGTATACCGATTAAAAATAAACAACGACAGCCAGCTATCAATGTGGCTGTGATAGTAGCCGACGCCAGTTTACGGATCCCCGAATATCGGCTGCCTTTTGAAAAGCTCAACGGGCCGCTAAATTACCGCAGCGAAGATGGAGTCTCATCAACAGGTTTGGCGGCGATGCTTTATGGTAAGCCCATTAGCGTCAAGGTAGCGCAAGATCTCGAGCAAGCAGTTAGCGTCAATATTGAAGGCCGCATTGACATGCGAGATGTAGAGGCATGGAGCCAGCAACCAGCCGTCAGTTTTGCGGAGGGCGAAACGAATTTCACTGCCAGTATCAACGTGCGGCCCAATGGTGATAGTGCTTTTAATCTCAACTCTAACTTAGCCGGTATCAGCGTAGACTTGCCGGCACCTTTTGGTAAAAATGCGGGTAGCAACCGTGAATTTTGGCTGAATTTACCGATCGAAAAACAGCCTAACTTATTAACTATGGGACTGGCAGATCAAGTCGAGCTGCAATTATTGTTAAGCAAGCAGGGCGTTGATAGTGGCTTAATCGTTGTTAAGCAAACGCCGCTAGTCGCCCCAACCGAACAAGGTCTGCCAACAGTGCCACAACATCAGCTCGGTTATATTACAGTAGTCGGCACTATGGATGATTTTATCTATGATCAATGGCAACCGGTATTGCGCCGCTACTTAGATGCCGATAAGCGTTTGGCGGCAGCTGCCGCTTCAGTACTGACTAACACTACAACTAGAAATTCTGAACAAGGCAATGCGGCTGCGACGAATAAAACTTTGGAACTAAAAGTACAGCAGGTCATAGTTAATCAATTCGACGGCTTTGGCCAGCAGTATCAAGACTCATTAGTGGATGTAGTTCGAGAGGCTGAAGGTTGGAAAATCATCGCTAATAACACTGTTTTGGCTGGTAGCTTATTGATACCTGATGATCTTGAAACCCCCTTGCAGGCGCAATTACAACGTTTGTCCTTGCTACCGACAGAGTCGGGCGAGAGCGAAGAATCGTCATTGGATATGAATGTCTTTGATGGGCTTAAATTGGATTTGGCGATTGAACAGTTGCGCGTTAATAATGAAGATTACGGTCAACTTGGTTTTCAGCTGCGGGATATTGAGGGCGGCGTAAGATTTGAAAATATCTACGGCCTTATTCGTGGCATTATCATTAGCAAAGAAGCGCCGGCGACCTTGGAGTGGCTGCAAACGCTAACCGGCGAAGAGAGCCGGTTTTATGGTGACTATGCAGTGACGGATCTCGGTGATGTTTTAGAACTGTGGCACTATGAGCGTTTCATCGAAACCCAAAAAGGTATCGGTTCGCTAGATTTGAGATGGCCCGGCACGCCGCTTGATTGGACATTAGCGACATCCGAAGGGCCAATTTTTTTGGAGTTAAACAAAGGCCGTTTTTTAAAAGCCTCTGATACTGCAACAGGTACCCTAAAAGTTGTCGGGATTATCAATCTCACTAATGT
>JBNMPW010000056.1:0-17051 GCA_051277205.1 Oceanicoccus sp.
TATTCTTGCCATGTACGATGGGCAGTTCCATAGTCCAGCTGTTAACTGGGCCTTGGCTATCAGGGCTATTGCTCTGGCGAGCGGCAAGGCTTTCCAGTTGGTGCATTTGACTGCGCGCAATGCTGGCCAGTAATTGGCTACCTAGTTGCCGCAGCAACACATCCATTGAGGGTTCTTTACCGGCTTGCGGTGATGAGCTGCTGACGGTAGTGATCGGTATTTCTGGGCTGGCAAGAAATGGCTGAGCGGCTTCGATTCTAGTGCTGCTGGTTTTAGTTGTGTTTGGGTAGCTACTTACAAACGGAGCCGCCGCAGTTTTGGCGGTTATCGCAGAGCCATTATTTGGGCTGCTGGCTTTATCCACTTGTGGCAGCATGCGTTGCAAAATTGCTTTGATATCACTGTTGAGTGATTGGTTGAGCGCATTGATGTTTGTCTTAGAGGCTTGCCCGTTGGGATTTTTTGCTGCTTGTGCCTGCGCTAATAACTGCACTAGTTTGGCCTCCATAAAGACGCCGCTATTATTGATAGCTTGTTTTAAGGGTGCGCCCTGCTGCATTTGCTGAGCTGAAGGTATTTGCCGTAACAGGGCAATCATCGATTGTTTTAATTCGGTAGGCAGCGGTGCTGGTGGTTGCTGCACCAGTTTTTGTAATAAGGGCAATAATTGTTTTAGCGGCAGCTGTTGTGGCAAGGTTTGACGTAAGCCCTGTTCAATAATAGCCTGTTTTTGCAGCTGTAATGACGGTGCTTGCTGTAGCTTGCTTGGTTCAGCGGTTGTATTTTGGGTAAGAAGTGGAAGCTTGACGGAGGCCAGGGCTTGGCTGTTGTTAGCGCCAGCTGATTGACTAAATGCTGTACCTTGTTTGTTTGCGGCATCTGGGTTACTGATGTTGATAATGGTGGCTAAGTTGTTAGCGCCAACACTGAGCTGGATACGGCTGCCGACCGGAATAGGTATTTTGCTGGTCAGCTCATAGTTTTGTTGATTGGCGGAGATGGTAATGGTGTATTGATTATTAGCCGCTGTGCTTTGTGGAGTATTTTTAGCATTGACGGTCAAATTGGTAGATGACAGCACCAGCGCTTCAATCACTTTACCCGCGGTGGCACCGTCAATACGGTTACCCGCAACCGGCTTTAACGCAAGCAGCTGGTTAAGCAAAGAGTCGATTGTTGCCATATTTGGCGCCATTAGTTGCCGCAGCAGCGCTTCATTGGGAAGTCGCAACTGCGGCAGAATTTGTTGAATCATGCTCCCTGTTAATACAGTCATAGGGAAGCCGCTGCAATTTTGTATATAATAGCGGGGCGTGGCGAAAAGCGGAAATAGCTTCGCATTGGACGACGGCAGTTTTTGACTAAGGCGGGTGGTTGATAATTGACTGTTTGCATGATCAAGTTAGCGGCAGATAAGGGAATAACTTTGCTGCTATTTTTAATAACTCATTAAAGAAGGCCGACGACTCGGTGGCAGACTTATTACAAACCGTTGATTTGAGCTGTGAGCGCGATGGCCGGTTACTGGTCGACACGCTTAATCTCAGGATTATAAAGGGCGCTATTTATCAGTTAACTGGGCCCAATGGCAGCGGTAAGACCAGCCTTATGCGAGTGCTTTGTGGTCTGTCTTCTCGGTATAGTGGAGAGTTACTCTGGGCCGGTGCGCCGTTACATACAAACCGCGCGGCCTATCATTCGCAGTTATTGTATTTAGGGCATAGCAGTGGCGTTAAGGCAGCCTTGACCCCGAGGGAAAACCTTAGTTGGCATGCGGCCCTTAAGGGTCTGACTGGCATGGAGGCACAGCAAAGAATTGATCAGGCGCTCGAGCAAGTGGGCTTGTATGGCTATGAAGATGCGGCTTGTTTTACCTTATCCGCCGGTCAACAGCGGCGGGTAGGCTTAGCGCGTTTATTTATCGGTGATGAAAAGCTGTGGTTGTTAGATGAGCCGTTTACGGCGATTGATACCGCGGGTGTTGCTCAGTTAGAGGGCTGGATTGAGCGCTTTGTAAGCGATCAGGGGGGTACCGTGATTTTGACCACCCATCACCAATTAGCGGTCCAGGTCAACGTTCATCAAGTACAGTTGGGTTTGTCATGAGTGAGCAACTGCCGGCCGGTAATAAGCCGTTATCCGTTCTCGCTGTATTTGTTGCCAGTTTGCGGCGTGATTTATTATTGGCGTTAAGACGGCGCAGTGATTTTTTGAACCCGCTGGCATTCTTCCTGATCGTTTGTTCTCTGTTTCCTTTGGGTGTTGGCCCTAACCCCGAGCAGTTAGCGATGTTAGCGCCAGGTATTTTATGGGTGGTGGCGTTATTGGCGTGTTTGTTATCCAGTGATACCTTATTTCGGACCGACTATGATGACGGCAGTTTGGAGTTGATGTTGTTGAGTCCAGCGTCTCTGTACTTACAGGTGTTGGCCAAAACCCTCGGGCATTGGTTGCTAACAGGCTTTCCGCTGACCCTATTGTCGCCATTACTGGGTTTGCTGTTACAGCTGCCAACTAGCGGTATGTTGCCTTTGATGTTGGCGATGGCGATTGGCACAGCGGTGCTAAGTTTTATCGGTGCTATTGGTGCGGCATTAACCGTGGGTTTACGTAAGGGCGGTTTGTTGTTGTCGCTAATAATTTTGCCGTTGTATGTGCCGGTATTAATTTTTGGCGTGGCAACCGTGACATCTGCCGTTGCGGGTTTCAGTTATCTCGGGCAGCTAGCGATTTTGGGCGCATTATTGGCTTTGTCAGTAACCTTGGCACCTCTCGCCATCGCTGCCAGCCTGCGGATTAGTGTTGATAATTAATGCGCCGTACACTAGGTGATTATCGCTACCGCGGTTATCACCCCGAAGGTCAGGGCAACTAGACAGATTACTACTAGGCCGACTTGTTTCATTGTTCTGCTGTCTTGCAGTGCTTTGTTGTTCATATTGAAACTCTTTTTCATTTGTATTTTTTGATCATCGATCAGCCTTAAGCCTATTATTTGTAAGGCTTATAGTCATTGATGCAGATCAAATAATGTGCAGTCTCACTTTGCTTTAATAAACTGAGAGCTAATCGTTGTCGCAATGGCTACCTGTGCCGGCGGATTCTGATATAATCACTGTTCATTTTAAGTCCTAAAAGTGCATTTAATTTTGAACAACCCTGTCTCCTATAAAACCGATCAAAACAACAAGTCAGCGAGCAATAAAACTGCCGCTAATGGGCGCTGGCTTTGGTTTTTTAAAATGGGCTCGCCGCGTTGGTTTTATCAAATAAGTGGCCGTTGCTTACCTTGGTTGGGTGGATTATCAATTTTTCTGCTGGTGCTCGGTGTGGTTTGGGGTTTGGGCTTCGCGCCTGCCGACTTTAAACAGGGTAATAGCTATCGCATTATTTTCATCCATGTCCCTGCATCGACGGTGTCGATGGCGGGTTATATGTTGATGGCAACCGCTGCGGCTATCAGTTTAATTTGGAAAATGAAACTAGCCGAAGTTGTGATGAAATGCGCCGCGCCTATCGGTGCAGGTATGGCTCTAATCTCTTTGTTCAGTGGTGCGTTATGGGGTAAGCCTACCTGGGGTACTTATTGGGTTTGGGATGCGCGTTTGACTTCGATGTTGATTTTGTTTTTTTTGTATCTTGGTGTGATCGGTCTGTACGAAGCTTTTGAAGATAATATTTCTGCCAGCAAGGCCTGTGCGGTATTAAGTTTGGTAGGCAGTGTGAACATTCCCATTATTTACTGGTCTGTTGAGTGGTGGAATAGTTTGCATCAGCCGGCGACCATTAAGTTTACCGAAGAGTCCAGTATGCATCCGGATATGTTGCAGCCTTTATTAGTTATGATTGCCGGTTTTTATTGTTTTTTCGGCTTTTTGCTACTGCTTTACAGTCGCTATGAGATTTTACAGCGCGAGCGCAATACCCAGTGGGTAAAAGCATTGGTGCAAACACAGCTGCAATCGCAGGTTGAAAAATAATGCCACCCTTTCAATTCGACAGTCTCAACGAGTTTCTCCACATGCAGGGTCATGGCATCTTTGTATGGTCAGTTTATGCCGCCGCGCTGATTGTATTGTCGTTATTGCTGCTAAGCCCTTTGCGTAAACGTAAACGTTTTTTTGTTGAGCAAGCAATGCTATTACGTCGGCAACAACAGGCAGCGCTTAAATCTGCTGCATCATTAACCGCTAAAGAGAGTTCCTGAGTTGGCAATGCATCCCTTAAGAAAACAACGTTTAATCGTAGTGTTGTTTATTGTATTTGGTACAGCCTTGGCAGTTGGCCTAGCAAGTTTTGCGCTACGCGAAAATATTAATTTATTTTATCCGCCGGCTGATATTGCGGCCGGTAAAGCGCCGAAGGGCAAACAAATTCGTGCCGGCGGCATGGTATTACCGGGCAGTATTGTGCGTGACCCTAATAGTTTGCGAGTTGAGTTTGTGGTGACCGATTATGCCGCCAATGTAGCGGTGGTGTTTACCGGAATTTTGCCTGACCTATTTGGTGAGGGGCAGGGTGTAGTCGCCTCCGGTAAGTTGGATGAGCAAGGTGTTTTTCAAGCGAATGAAGTGCTGGCCAAGCACGATGAAAATTATATGCCGCCAGAAGTTCAGGCCGCTGTTGATTCTGCTGCTGAAGCTGCGGCTGAGTCGTCCGAAAATAAAGAGCCAGCAGCAAGTGGGGCCTACTGATGATTGCTGAATACGGCCACTTTGCTCTGATTATTGCCCTCTGCCTCGCGTTATTACAAATGCTACTACCGATGTATGGCGTGCTTACTAATAATCGTTATTTAATGGCGATGAGTCGCTCATTAGCGGCGGGCCAGTTCACCTTTATTGCTATTGCTTTTGTCGTCTTAAGCATGCTGTTTTTACAGGATGACTTTTCGGTGGTGGTGGTGGCTACAAACTCTAATAGCCAGTTGCCTTGGTTCTACAAGTTGAGTGCGGTGTGGGGCAATCACGAAGGCTCCTTGGTTTTGTGGGTGCTAATTTTAGCGATATGGACCTTGGCGGTAGCAATTTTCAGCCGACAACTACCGCTGGATATGTTGGCCCGCGTATTGTCGGTTATGGGGATGATCTCGGTGGGTTTCCTGTTGTTCTCACTGCTAACTTCTAACCCCTTCGAGCGGCAGTTATTAAGCCCGCCCGCCGATGGCTCCGACCTTAATCCCTTGTTACAAGATTTCGGTCTTATTGTTCATCCGCCGTTACTATATGTTGGCTATGTCGGTTTTTCCGTTGCTTTCGCGTTTGCTATTGCGGCGTTGAGCAGTGGTCGGCTCGATGCGGCTTGGGCGCGCTGGTCTCGGCCTTGGACCAACATAGCTTGGGCCTTTTTGACCATCGGTATAGCGCTGGGTAGTTGGTGGGCATATTACGAATTAGGTTGGGGTGGTTGGTGGTTCTGGGACCCGGTTGAAAACGCTTCATTTATGCCTTGGTTAGTCGGTACTGCGCTGATTCATTCACTGGCGGTGACCGAAAAGCGGGGCGTATTTAAAAGCTGGACCGTGTTATTAGCGATTCTAGCGTTTTCGTTGAGTTTGTTGGGCACATTCTTGGTGCGCTCTGGGGTGTTAACCTCAGTGCATTCTTTTGCGGCAGACCCCGAGCGCGGTTTATTTATTCTTGCCTTCTTAATATTAGTGGTGGGCGGCTCGCTAACACTGTATGCCTTTAGGGCGCCGACAGTGGCTAGCCAAAGTCATTACAAACTGCTGTCTCGTGAAATGTTTTTGTTGGTTAATAACCTGTTGCTGTTAGCAGCTATGCTATCTGTCCTTTTCGGCACGCTGTTTCCATTGATGATGGATGGTCTGGGCTTGGGTAAATACTCCGTGGGCGCGCCTTGGTTTAATGCCGTGTTTGTGCCGTTGATGGCCTTGCTAATTATCTTTATGGGTATCGGCCCGTCTACTCGCTGGAAAGATACTAAGGCGAGTCAGCTGCGAGCTCAATTGTTTATGGCGCTATTCACCAGTATCGTCGTTGGGCTGTTATTTCCGCTGTTTTATAGTGATGAATACAATATCGCCGCGGCACTGGCGGTAAGCTTTGCTGGCTGGTTGGTGTTTTCAAGCATCGCAAATATGAAGGATAAAATCCGTAATGCGCCAAATCTGTGGCAGGGCTTGCGACGTTTAGGGGTTGCTTATTACGGCATGGTATTAGCCCATATAGGTTTTGCGTTTACGGTGCTGGGGGTTTGTTTGACCAGCCAATATAGCCTCGAACAAGATTTGCGTATGGCGCCGGGTGATTCGTTATCGCTGTCGGGTTATGAATTTAGTTTTCAAGGCACAGGCAAGATTACCGGTCCTAATTACATTGGTGATGAGGGGGTAATTAATGTTAGCCGCCAGGGTGAATTCATCACCACATTGAATCCGCAAAAACGAAGCTATAACGCCCAGAGTGGCTCAATGATGACCGAGGCGGCGATTGATGGCCGTTTGATGCGTGACCTTTATGTTGCGCTCGGTGAGCCTCTGGCGAATGGTGCCTGGGCAGTACGCGTTCACTATAAACCCTTTGTCCGATGGATGTGGCTGGGCTCATTGATGATGGGCTTTGGTGGTCTTTTAGCGGTGGCCGATAAGCGTTATCGCTTGGCACTTCCGGCCGTGGGGAAAAACAGTAACGTCGTCATCGATAAAACAAACACGTCAGCAGTTTCCGGTGAGGTGTTGTAAATGAAAGCGCGTTTAAAATTATTTTTACCGTTAGTTGGCTTTGTGCTGGTAGCGGCGTTTTTCTATACCATGATTAATCGCATTCAAGAAGGCGAATACAACCCGCAGGATCTACCGTCGGCGTTAATTAATCGACCATTCCCTGCTTTCTCTCTTCCCTCCTTGCCATCATCGGCACAGCAATTGCTGAGCGAAAAAGATTTACTCGGACAAATTGCCTTGGTCAATGTCTGGGCCACCTGGTGTCCATCTTGTCATATCGAACACCCGTTTTTAAATCAGCTAGCTGCCGAGCGTGGAGTGGTTATTTACGGGGTCAATTATAAAGACCAGGAACGATTGGCCCAGCAGTGGCTTGAGCAAAAAGGCAATCCATATCGGCTTAATATATTTGATCAAACGGGCGGTCTTGGTTTGGATATGGGGGTCACAGGAGCGCCGGAAACCTATGTCATCGACCATCGTGGATTTGTTCGTATGCGCTATCAAGGACCATTGAATGAGACAGTTTGGCAGCAAAAGTTTAAGCCCATGGTCGATCAGTTAAAAGCCGAGCAAGGGGCTGCTGGATGAGGTTTTTAATCAGTGTTTTGTTGCTTGGCTGCAGTCTCTCGGCGCTGGCCGTGGTGGAGACTTATGAGTTTGGCAGTGACGCTGATCAGGCGCGTTACTATCAGTTTGTGCTGGAGTTGCGCTGCCCAAAATGTCAAAACCAAAATCTCGAGGGGTCCAATTCGCCTATTGCAAAGGATTTGCGGCGCGAGCTTCATCGTCTTATCGATGCCGGTCAAAATGATCAGCAAATCGTTGATTATATGGTGTCACGCTACGGTGATTTTATCCTTTATCGACCACGTTTTACTGCCCAAACGGCGGTGCTATGGTTGTCACCCATAGCCTTTGTGTTAATCGGTTCGGTGATTGTGGTGATGGTGTTTCGACGTCAACGGACCGATCCAAGCTCCGATCAAGTAGATTTTAATGAGTCATCCTTAACGACCGCTGAGCGGCAGCGTTTAGATGCGTTGTTAGCGGAAAAAATACTGCCAGAGCGGGAGCAACGCGGTGATTGAATTTGTACTAGTCGCAGGCGTTCTGTTATTACTAGCAGCGCTTTTCTTGTTTTTCCCTTTGATGTTAAATCACGGTGAGGCGCAAGCCAATCGCCGCGATATTAATATTGGCTTGCACCGTGATCGCTTGGCTGAATTGAGCGCGGAGCAGGATAAAGGGCTTATCTCGGCCGACGAATTTATTCGGCTTAAAACCGAGTTAGAGCGAAGATTACTCGATGAAGCTACTGCCATTGACCGTCAAGCAGTAACGCCATTAAGGCCAAAGATTAAACCAGCCCTCTGGCAATTTGTGGTGGTGGCGGTCTTGGCATTGTTGGTTTATCAACAGAATGGCGCCCAGCCTGATTGGCAGATCAAACAAACCTTGCAACAAGCGCGTCAATTAGTCGAGCAAGGGCAGCCCCCTGCGACGGCTTTAACCAAGCTGGCGAATCAACTTGAGCGGCGTTTGCAGCAGCAGCCAGATAATTCCGAGCAGCTGATGTTATTGGCCAGTTCGCAAATGGAGCTGGCTAATTACCCCGCGGCAACAGCCGCGTTCCAGCGCTTAACAATACTGTTTCCGCAGGATGATAAACTGCTTGCACAGCAGGCGCAGGCTTTGTATTTAGCCTCTAACCGAGAGTTAACAGCGGAGGTGCGAGCCTTATCGGATCGTGCTTTGTTTATCGAACCGCAGCAGCCTACCGTGTTAAGTATGCTCGGTATCGCCAGTTTTGAGATAGCGGATTATGCCTCGGCGATTAATTATTGGCAGCAATTGCTGGTTATACTGCCGTCGGATTCCAGTAATCACCGTATGATCACTGCAGGTATTGCCCAGGCCCAAGAGCTGCAGCAAGCTGCGGGGCAGCCGGTGACAGTGCTCGCAGAGAAAGCATCGCAGTTTGCAGTCGCGCAAGCTCAGCTTACAGTTACCGTGAGTTTATCGTCGCAACTGGAGGCGCCAGAAGATGCCTCGGTTTTTGTCTATGCCAGAGCTCTGACGGGGCCGAAAATGCCGCTGGCAGTAGCGCGTCTTAAGGTGTCTGATTTACCCGCGACGGTAAATCTTGATGACACTATGGCAATGATGCCGCAGTTAAAACTGTCCAATTTTGAGCAAGTGCAGTTGGTGGCACGTATTTCCAGTCGTGGAATTGCCAATCGTGGCGCCGGAGATTTAGAAGGGCAGATTGAGCGGGTGACAGTGGCCGATGCGGATCAATCGTTAACAATTTCTATCAATCAGCAGGTGCAGTAGTCCAAGCTGACGGGTTGGCATAAAGCGCTAAAAAAATGTTAAAAACGCCTAAATCGACGTAGTCCTAGGTCGGTAAAAGCGATACACTATGATGACTTTTATGGACAAAGAATAAGGCTGTAAAGCTTGCGCTTATTTTTATATTATTTCTAATAATTACAATAACTTATATGGCATAGCTAAAGTAGAATGCGACTAAAAAGTATCAAGCTGGCGGGGTTTAAATCCTTCGTCGATCCTACCACTGTATCCTTCCCCTCTAATTTGGGTTGTGTTGTTGGCCCTAACGGTTGTGGTAAATCAAATATTATCGATGCTGTGCGCTGGGTAATGGGTGAAAGCTCAGCCAAAAACCTACGCGGCGAAAGCATGACGGACGTTATTTTTAACGGTTCGATTAATCGTCAGCCGGTCGGTCAAGCCACTATAGAGCTGATATTTGATAACACTGACGGCACTGTCGGTGGCGAATATGCACGCTTTGCTGAAATATCAGTGCGTCGCAAAGTAACCCGTGAAGCGATATCCGACTACTATCTTAATGGCACCAAATGTCGGCGCCGCGATATTACTGATATTTTTCTAGGTACCGGTTTAGGGCCGCGCAGCTATGCGATTATTGAGCAGGGCATGATCTCTCGCTTGATTGAATCCAAGCCTGAAGAGTTGCGGGTATTTATCGAAGAAGCCGCCGGCATTTCAAAATACAAAGAGCGGCGCCGCGATACTGAAAACCGCATGCGTCGCACCTTTGAGAATCTTGATCGCCTAACTGATTTACGTGAAGAGTTAGGGCGCCAGTTACAGCATTTGGAGCGCCAAGCACAAGCCGCTGAACGCTATACCGAGTTGAAAAAAGAAGAGCGCTTATTGCGTGCGCAATTGCAGGCGTTGCAGTGGAAAACACTGGACGGGCATGTCAAAGAGCATGAAATTACAATTCGCGATCTAGAAGTCAAGCTGGAGTCGGTCATTGCTGAGCAGCGCTCCGTAGATGCGGATATTGAAAAGTATCGCGATCAACATATTGACCAAATGGACAAGTTCAATGAAGTGCAGGCACGCTATTATAGCATCGGCGCTGAGATTGCTCGTGCTGAGCAGACCATTCAACACCAACAAGAGCGGAGCCGTCAGTTAAAAGATGATCTGCAGCAGACTGAGCGTAGTTTCCAAGAGTCTAGCGATCACCTCGAGACTGATACCGTCAAGCAGCAGGAGTGGAGCGCTGAGGTTGACGAGATCCAACCTGAGCTCGAGATGGCGCAGGCTTCTGAAGAAGAAACCGCTGCTACCTTACAGTCAGCTGAAGATGCGATGCAGGATTGGCAGCAATTCTGGGATGAATTTAACCAGCAGGCGCTAGAGCCAAGACAGAAAGCGGAAGTACAGCAGTCACGCATTCAGCATTTAGAGCAAGCTTTGCAGCGTATTCAGCAGCGTATTGAGCGGCTTGATGATGAAAAAAAGGGCTTGAGTGCAGGTCCAGTCGAAGAAGAAATCGACGTGTTATCGGAGCAGTTAGCGGAGGCTGAGTTGCAGGTGGAAGAGCAGCAGCAGCGGGTGGAAGATCAGGCTGGTCAGATAACTTTGCAGCGCGACAGTAATAATGAGGTGGGTAACCAGCTCAACGAAAATCGCAATCAATTGCAAACTATGCGCGGTCGCCATGCTTCCTTAGAGGCATTGCAGCAGGCCGCCTTAGGACAAAACCAAGGTGCTATCTGTGATTGGCTTGAAAGCAATAATCTGCAGGGCAGGTCGCGCTTGGCAGAAAGTTTAAAAGTCGCCAATGGTTGGGAAACCGCTGTAGAAACCGTGCTCGGCGATAATCTGCAGGCAGTTTGTGTTGATGGTATAGATGCCGTAGCGGCGTTGGCTGAAAATTTGTCTAATGGCAGTCTTACCTTGGTTGACGACCAGGTTCCGGTGGCGGCTAATAGTGCTGTAGCCGATACCTTGGCGAGTAAGGTTGAAAGTGGTCAACAAGCACAGGGTTTATTGGCGGGTATTTATACGGCGGACGATTTGCCGGCGGCGTTGGCGTTGCGGTCCTCGTTAGCGGCCCATGAATCAGTCGTCACTGTCGATGGTTTGTGGTTAGGGTCCAACTGGCTGCGGGTTGCCAAAGACTCGGATGAACAGGCGGGTGTATTGCAGCGCCAACAGGAGTTAGAGCAATTAACTGCGTCTATTGAGCAAGCTGAAGAGCAGGTTGAGCAGCTTGGCGAGCAATTATCTGAAGGCCAGCAACGCTTGCGAGATACGGAAGGGCAACGCGAAGATTTACAGCGTCAGCTACAAGCCCAAGCCAGTAAGCACAACGAAATGCGTTCAGATTTAAGTGCCAAACAGGTTCGGGTTGAGCAAATCAGTGTGCGTCGTGATCGTCTTAACACTGAAATAAATGAAGGTCGTGAGCAGTTCCAGTTAGAGCAAGAGAGCCTCAGCGAAGCGCGCATGATTCTGTCTGAAGCGATTGAAAATATGGATCAGGATTCCAGTCGCCGTGAAGAGCTATTAGCGCAGCGCGATGAGTGCCGCAGCCGTCTCGATCTAGCACGTCAAAGTGCCCGTCATGATAAAGACTCTGTCCATCAATTAGCGATGCGTTATCAGTCTTTACGTACACAGTTAGATGCCATCAGTCAAAACATCGAGCGTACCCGCACTCAGGTTGGTCAACTTGAGCAACGCCGTACCGAATTGCAAGAAGGTATACGTGGTGCTGATGAGCCGGTCGAAGAATTAAAGCTGCATTTAGAAGCGCAGCTTGAAACACGCTTACAGGTCGAAGAAGAATTAACTGAGTCGCGTCGCTTGGTCGATGAAATCGAGCATAATTTACGTGAGTCCGAAGGCAAGCGCAGTGCAATTGAAACCCGCACGCAAGCTGTGCGCAGTGAGCTCGAGAGGGCGCGGGTTCAGGTGCAAGGTTTACAGGTTCAGCGCCGCGCGTTGGAAGAGCAATTGATTGAAGCGCAGTATGATTTAGAGACTGTGATTAGCGGTCTGCCTGAAGATGCCGTTGAAAAAGCGTGGGTCGACAATTTAGAAAGTATTGGTCGCCGTGTTGCTCGTCTGGGGCCGATTAATTTAGCTGCCATTGATGAATATAAGTCGCAATCTGAGCGCAAGACTTATCTAGATGCACAAAATGATGATTTAGTACAAGCGCTGCAGACGCTGGAAAATGCCATTCACAAAATTGATAAAGAAACGCGTCAGCGCTTTAAAGATACTTTTGATAAAGTGAATAGTAGCCTGAAAGAGCTGTTCCCGAAAGTGTTTGGTGGCGGTACTGCTTATCTTGAAATGACCGGTGATGATTTGTTGGATACCGGTATCGCGATCATGGCGCGGCCGCCGGGTAAACGCAACAGTACTATCCACCTGCTATCTGGTGGTGAAAAAGCACTAACTGCAATTGCTTTGGTATTCTCGATTTTTCGTTTGAACCCAGCACCTTTCTGTATGCTCGATGAGGTTGATGCGCCATTGGATGATGCTAACGTTGGTCGTTATGCGCGGCTCGTTAAAGAAATGTCTAAGCAAGTGCAGTTTATTTATATCACTCACAACAAGATTGCCATGGAAATGGCGGAGCAATTGTTGGGCGTTACCATGCATGAACCTGGTGTGTCGCGGATGGTAACGGTGGATGTTGACGAAGCCGCTGAATTGGCTGCTGTATAAATGTTGCTTTTTGAAGATGGTATGTTTGGCGGAAATGTTATATAAAATGGTCATAACGATAATGACTTACTACAGGCTTGGTCGCTAGATGGAAATGGGTATTCGTGACTGGATGATCATAATTGGGGTACTGCTGATTTTTGCAGTTCTGCTTGATGGTTTTCGCCGTATGCGCAATGAGCGCCGTGGCAAAATCCGCATGTCCCTCAACAAGCAATTTATCAATGCCGATGGTGGCGATGATGATTTTCGCAGTGAGCTGCCTAATGGCGGTGCCAGAGTCGTTGGTCGTGGTCTTGAGCAAGATGAAATCCTACCGCCGCTTGGCGAGAGCTTATCCGCCGCTGAGCTAGACCTTGATCAATCAGTGCCCATTTTGATGGATTCGGTCGAAGACTTAGATGTGCCTAGTGAAGACGAAATTCCCGATGTTTTAATGCACCCCGCGTCCGACATGCCAGTGTCAGCTGAGCCTGCCAATACCCATAAAGGCAGTGTCGGTAAAGACCAAGAAGAAGTGGTGGTGATCAATGTTATTGCGCCAAAAGGCCAGCCCTTCAAAGGTCCGGATTTACTGCATATCTTATTAGCTTGTGATTTACGCTTTGGCGATATGAATATATTCCATCGCCATGAGCAAGCCAATGGCGGTGGTGCCATACAGTTCAGTATGGCCAATAGTGTTGAGCCCGGTTTTTTCGATCTCGATGCTATCGATGATTTTACCACCCCCGGTGTGTGCTTTTTTATGAGTGTGCCCGGTCCACAAGAGCCGATTAAAGCGTTTGAATTCATGGTGGAAACTGCCCAGTGTTTGGTGACTAATCTAAGCGCCGATTTGTTAGATGAATCCCGCAGTGCCATGACCAATCAAACCCTAGAACATTGCCGCCAACGCCTGCTCGATTTTGAGCGACGTCAACTGACCAACGCCTGAAGTAGTCTTCATGTCATCTGAATCAGCGCTCCTCGAGCAACTGAATAGTCTGCGCTCGCAGATTAATCTTTATAATCATCGTTACTATGCCCTCGACGATCCCTCTGTTCCCGATGCGGAATACGATCGCTTGATGCGCCAATTACAGCAACTGGAGGCGGACAATCCAGTGCTGGTGTCGGCGGACTCACCGACACAGCGAATAGGGGCGCAGCCGTTAGCCGGCTTTAGTCAAATCATCCATAAAGTACCAATGTTGTCGTTAGACAATGCCTTTAACGCCGATGATCTACGGGATTTTGAGCGCCGTTTAAAAGATCGTTTGGGCAGTGATAACACCCTGCGCTTCGCTTGTGAGCCCAAGCTCGATGGCTTGGCGGTTAGCTTGATGTATCTCGATGGTAAGTTAGTGCGCGGCGCAACTCGGGGTGATGGCGCAGTAGGTGAAGACATTACCCACAATGTGCGCACCATTCCCTCTATCCCGTTAACACTCTTAGGTGACGGTTATCCTGCCGTACTTGAGGTGCGCGGTGAAATATATATGCCCAAGCAGGGTTTTAATCGACTCAATGAACAGGCGCTCGCTAAAGGAGAAAAGCCCTTTGTAAATCCTCGCAATGCCGCCGCCGGTAGCCTGCGGCAGCTAGACGCCAAAATAACCGCCACCCGGCCTTTAGAGATGTGTTGCTACAGTGTCGGCTTGGTAGCGCAAGGCGAGGTGGCCAGCCAGCACAGTGAAATTTTAGTGCAGCTGCAAGGTTGGGGTTTTCGTATTAATACTGAAATGCAAGTAGTCGACGGGGTAGAGAACTGTTTGGTCTACCATGATTACCTACTGGCCAAACGACCCGAACTGGCCTATGACATCGACGGTATTGTATTTAAGGTTGAAGATTTGGCACTGCAGCAACGCTTGGGTTTTGTAGCGCGAGCACCGCGTTGGGCCATCGCGCATAAATTTCCCGCTGAAGAAGAAATCACCCGTTTATTGGATGTGGATTTTCAGGTTGGCCGCACCGGCGCCATCACTCCAGTGGCGCGCTTAGAGCCAGTATTTGTTGGCGGGGTGACGGTCAGCAATGCCACTTTGCATAACCGCGATGAGATCGAGCGGCTCGAAGTAATGATTAACGATACTGTTGTGGTGCGACGTGCTGGGGATGTGATTCCTCAAGTAGCGAAAGTAGTCATTGAAAAACGTGGGGACGATGCGCGCGCGATAGTCTTTCCCGAGCAATGTCCGGTTTGTGATTCGCCGTTAGAACGTGTTGAGGGCGAGGTGGTAATTCGCTGTAGTGGCAGTTTGTTGTGTGCCGCTCAGCAGAAAGAAGCGATCAAGCATTTTGCCTCGCGTAAAGCGATGGATGTTGATGGCTTGGGCGATAAGCTGGTTGAGTTGTTGGTCGATGAGGGTTTAATTGCCTCCGTTGCCGACCTCTTTTATTTAGAGCTGCAGCCATTGGCTGACTTAGAGCGCATGGGTGAAAAATCAGCTGAGAACTTATTGGCGGCGCTGGAAGAAAGTAAGTCCACCACATTGCCTAAGTTTCTTTATTCAATGGGCATTCGTGAAGTAGGTGTGGCAACGGCCGCCAGTTTGGCCAAATATTTTGGCAGCTTGCCGATGATTCAGCAGGCCGATGAAGAGGCGCTATTAGCGGTGGCGGATGTCGGCCCTATCGTGGCCCGCCATGTAAGAGATTTTTTTGCCAACGAGCAGAGTATTGAACTGCTTAAGCGTTTGCAGCAGGCCGGCTTAAGCTGGCCAGATATAGAAGTTAAATTGTTAGAGGAGTTACCGCTAGCGGGTTTGACCTATGTGGTTACCGGAACATTAGAAACCATGGCTCGCGAAGATGCCAAGGAAAAATTACAGCAACTAGGCGCCAAAGTGGCGGGCAGTGTGTCGAAAAAAACGCATTGTGTGGTGGCGGGCCCCGGGGCTGGATCCAAACTGACCAAGGCTGAAAAACTCGGTATTGACGTCATCAATGAAACGCAGTTTGTTAAGTTGTTAGCGCAATATGGCGACAGTTAGCTGACATTGCAATTCGTCGGCGCTGGACTTATCGCGGTTATGGACTAGATAAGTACTATGAATTATCGAGTTGTCTGAGCTATGCCTTCATTTCTAAAACTACTGTTGCTGTCTATTTTAGGGTTAATGACAGCCTGTACAGTTGCTCCCCCTACCAACCAAGATGATATTTGTTCTATCTTTCGCGAGAAGGACGATTGGTATGATGATGCAGCGGATTCGCGCAGTAATTGGTATTCGCCAATTCCTGTGATGATGGCCATTATGCATCAGGAGTCGCGCTTTCAACAAAAAGCAAAGCCGCCGCGGATGAAAATCCTCGGTTTTATCCCTGGGCCAAGACCTTCCAGCTCTTATGGTTATTCGCAGGCCAAAGATGATACCTGGGATTGGTATATGCGCAGCAGCGGTAACTACGGTGCCGACCGCGATGATTTTTCTGATGCTATCGATTTTATTGGTTGGTATAACAGTACCAGTCGCAAAAAAAATAATATCAAAGCCGGTGATACCTACAGCTTGTATTTGGCTTACCACGAAGGTCATGGTGGCTTTAATCGTCGCACTTATAATAAAAAACCTTGGCTGAAAACTGTGGCGAAAAAAGTGTCAGCGCGAGCCAATAGTTATACCGTTCAGCTAAACCGTTGTGAAAAATCCCTCAAGAGCTCCTGGTGGAAATTTTGGTGACGGCTCTTTAGGCTGGCTATTTTTCCAGCCTTCTCGGCCAAAAAATGCATTTCTTTTGTGTATTACTTATAGCCTTAGGAAGGCTATTTTCTGTGGCTGATACTGGGCCTTCTGCGGGTGCTGAAAATCCTGCCTTATTACCAAAATAGGCTACTAAATTAGTAACATAGCTGCTGTAATCTGTTAGTGCCTGTGGTTTAATTAATGACTTTAGCCGTGTCACATCAGCTACATTAGTAAAAGTATAAGAGGGTGCTAACACCCCAAAAATGCTTGGATAAAACTTACATCGGGAAGGCGATTTTGAAACCAACAGATATCAAAGATCCAGAATATTTCCACAAGGTTGTGGATTGTCAGCACGCATGCCCGGCACACACACCGGTGCCGGAATATATTCGTTTAATTGCAGCAGGTCGTTACACCGACGCCTATATGGTGAATTGGGAATCTAATGTATTCCCCGGCGTCTTAGGTCGCACTTGCGATCGTCCTTGTGAACCTGCTTGTCGTCGTGGCCGCATAGAAGAAGAGCCGGTCGCTATTTGCCGACTCAAGCGAGTAGCTGCCGACAACAAGGATGATGAAAAATTAAAGGCCATGATGCCGAAAATCCCTAGCCAGAAAAATGGTAAGCGAATCGCGTTGATTGGTGGTGGTCCAGC
>JBNMPW010000057.1:0-17041 GCA_051277205.1 Oceanicoccus sp.
CAGCCCGCTAGCGTGTTAGCCAAGATGGCCGGTTTTGATCTGCCAGCGGATAAAACCTTTTTTATGGTGCCAGAAACCGGTGCTGGTAAAGATCACCCGTTCTCTGGCGAGAAAATGTCAGTGGTAATGGCGTACTATAAAGCAGACAACATTGATCAGGCGATTGATTTAACTAACCGTATTCAGGCCTATCAAGGTCAAGGTCATTCTTGTGGTATTTATTCATCAAATGATGAACATGTATTGCGCTTTGGTATGGAAACCAAAACCTCACGGGTAATGGTTAACCAACCGCAGGCGGCATCTAACAGCGGCAACTTGTGGAACGGCATGCGTCAAACGTTCTCTTTGGGCTGTGGTTCTTGGGGTAACAATAGCACCAATAACAATATTACCTGGGAAGATTTAATCAACGTGACGTGGATTTCTAAGCCTTTAGAAAAAACCAAACAACTGCCCAGCGATGAAGAATTATTTGGCAGTGTTATCGATAAATTAAAATAAATTTATCGAATAGAAAATAATCGGGTTAAAGGAATCGTTATGGATTTTAGTTTAAGCGAAGATCAACTGGCATTTCAGGAAGCCGCACGCGCATTTGCGGCCGGTGAAATGGCGCCGAATGCGGCGCACTGGGATGAGAAAAAAATATTTCCTAAAGATTTATTTATAAAAGCCGGTGAGTTGGGTTTTTGTGGCCTCTATAGTCCAGAAGACGTTGGTGGTATTAATCTTTCGCGTTTAGATACCGCCATTATTCTTGAGGAGTTGGCCAGTGGTTGTACATCGACTGCTGCCTTTATTTCTATCCACAATATGGCCGCATGGATGATTGCTAAGTGGGGGCAGAGTGCGATCAGACAAGAGTGGTGTCCGCAACTTACCCAGGGTGTGAAGTTGGCCTCTTATTGTTTAACTGAGCCAGGGGCGGGCAGTGATGCTGGCTCTTTACGCACTACAGCCAAAAAAGAAGGCGATTTTTATCGCGTAAATGGCAGTAAAATGTTTATCAGTGGCGCCGGTGAAACTGACGTTTTGGTAGTGATGGCGCGCACCGGTAGTCAAGATGAAGGCGCGGCGGGTATTTCTGCTTTTGTGATGCCTGCTGATTTAGCCGGTATTCATTACGGTAAAAACGAAGAAAAAATGGGTTGGAACTCACAGCCGACTAAAGCCATTACCTTTGAAGATGCAATGGTGCCTGCGGAAAATTTATTGGGCGCTGAAGGTGAAGGTTTCAAAATTGCTATGAAAGGTTTGGACGGCGGTAGGATTAATATAGCCACTTGTTCAATCGGTGCGGCGCAGGCCTGTATTAACCATAGCCAAGCCTATATGCAAGAGCGTAAGCAGTTTGGTAAACCGTTAGCAGCCTTTCAAGCGTTGCAATTTAAATTGGCTGATATGGTGACGGACTTAGTGGCCGCTCGACAAATGGTGCGTTTAGCCGCCAGTAAGCTGGACGCTAATGATGCTGACAGAACGACCTACTGTGCGATGGCAAAACGCTTTGCTACCGACGTCGGCTTTAATGTTTGTAATGACGCTATGCAGTTGCATGGCGGTTATGGCTATATCAAAGAATATCCCATCGAACGATTTATGCGCGATGCACGAGTACACCAAATTCTAGAAGGCACAAACGAAATAATGCGAGTGATTACGGCGCGCCGCTTTTTTGAAAACGATGCGCCAGAGAAAATCCGTTAACTTTAAACGTAGCAAGCGCTGCTAAAAAAATTAGAGAGGTATAAGAATGAGTGATGCATTGATACTGGAAAAGAAAGGGCATATTGCGCTACTAACGTTGAATAACCCCCCTGCGCATACATGGACGCCGGAGAGTCTTAATGAGTTAATTGATATCGTTGAAGAGCTTAATGCCGATAAAGATAATTACGCCTTAGTCATCACCGGTAGCGGCGAGAAGTTTTTCTCAGCAGGCGCCGATCTCAATCGATTTAATCATGACGACAAAGCCTTGTCCTTTAATTTTTCAAATGCCTTTGGTCGCTCTTTTGAAACGCTGACAAATTATACCGGTGTTTCTGTAGCGGCGATTAATGGCTATGCCATGGGCGGTGGTTTAGAAGTGGCTTTAGCCTGTGATATCCGTATTGCAGATCAACATGCTCAAATGGCTTTACCCGAATGTGCGGTGGGTTTATTACCCTGCGGTTTAGGCAGTCAGCATTTATCGTGGTTGATCGGTGAGCAGTGGGCCAAACGGATGATCTTATTAGGTGAGCGTATAAAAACCGATAAAGCCTTAGAGATAGGCTTGATCTCTGAAGTGGTTGAGAGCGGCACTGTGGTAGAAAAAGCGCTAGAGCTGGCGGCCAAAGTAGAAGGTCAAAGCCCTACCTCAGTACGCTACTGCAAAGAATTAATTATGGCCGCGCGCTCACAACCGATCAATAGCGCCTTTGCAGCAGAGCGTGAACAGTTTGTGAAATTGTGGGATAGCCAGGACCAAAAAGAAGGGGTCGCAGCATTTGTAGAAAAGCGTAAGCCAGAATGGAAAAACGCATGATGTCTGATATGACAACCATGCTGTTTGAAACTCGACCAAGCGCCAACGGTAAACTATTAGCTATCGCCACACTGAATGCCGAAAAGACGCTCAATGCCTTAAGCATTGAAATGGTCGATATGCTTTACGCGCAATTATTGGCCTGGCAGGATGATGAGCAAGTAGCCGCTGTGTTAGTGCAAGCCGCAGGCGAAAAAGCATTTTGTGCCGGTGGCGATGTGCAGAAGTTACGCCAGTCATCGGTAGATAACCCTGGTGGCCCTTGCGACTATGCCGAGAGTTTTTTTGAGCGTGAATACCGCCTCGACCATTTGATACATGCTTTTGCTAAGCCGATGATTTGTTGGGGCCATGGTATTGTGATGGGCGGCGGTTTGGGTTTAATGGCTGGTTGCAAACACCGGGTAGTGACAGAGCGTACCCGTATGGCAATGCCCGAAATTACTATTGCGCTTTATCCCGATGTCGGCGGCAGTTATTTTCTTAACCAAGCGCCAGGCCGCAGCGGATTGTATTTAGCGCTTACAGCCGCCTCGTTGAATGCTGCTGATTGTTTGTTTGTCGGTTACGGCGACCATTTTATCGAGCATGCTAAAAAAGAAGATGTGCTCACCGCGCTATTGAATGTTGCTTGGAGTGGTGTCAGTGAGCAGGACTCAACAGCGATCACTGAACTGCTGAAATCGGTGTCGGCGAACTGCGGCGATAGTTTACCCGCAGCAAATGTCGAGCCGCATTTTGAGATTATTCAACAGTTAAGCGATTATCCAACACTGGCAGAAGTCATTGTCGCCATTACCGGTTACGAATCTGACGACAAATGGCTAAACAAAGGTGCTGCCGCGTTGGCCCATGGTTCGCCCTTAAGTGCGGCTAATATTTATCAGGCTCTGCAACTAACGGCTGACATGAGTTTGGCAGAAGTGTTTCGTTTTGAATTGATGTTATCAACCAATGTTATTCGTCACCCTGAGTTTGCCGAGGGTGTACGTGCCTTGTTGATCGATAAGGATCAACAGCCTGATTGGCAGTATAAGTCGGTACAAGAAGTACCCGCCGATCTGCTTGCAAAAATGGTCACGGCGCCATGGCCAGAAAATCCATTGGCTGATCTATAAGTAGATCGCTAACCACAACTATAAAGATCAAACAAAAAATTCAGGAGTTCACATGGCAGCAATTGCATTTATTGGCTTAGGAAATATGGGTGGTCCAATGGCTGCCAATTTGGTGAAGGCAGGCCATCAAGTGACGGTATTCGACTTGGTGCCCGAGATGGTCGCTCAATTAGTTGAAGCTGGCGCCAGTTCTGCAGGCTCAGCAAACGTAGCGGTGCAAGGTGCAGAATTTGTTATTACCATGTTGCCAGCCGGCAAACATGTGAAAATGGTTTATCTCGGTGACGATGGTTTGCTTAACCATGTTGCCAAAGGCACCGTACTATTAGACTCCAGTACCATCGATGCTGGCTCGGCGCGAGAAGTGGCGGAAGCCGCCAACGCCAAAGGCATTGCTGTAATGGATACGCCTGTTTCCGGTGGCGTTGCCGCGGCAGCTGCTGGCAGTTTGGCCTTTATGTGTGGTGGCAGTGAAGATGCATTTGCGAAGGCAAAACCTATTCTTGAAGGCATGGGTAAAAATATATTCCACGCCGGTGGTCACGGTGCCGGTCAAGTCGCCAAAATTTGTAACAACATGTTATTGTCAGTGTTAATGGTGGGTACTTCTGAAGCGCTGCAGATGGGCGTTGATAATGGTTTGGACCCCAACAAACTATCGGAAATTATGTTGGCAAGCTCAGGTCGCAACTGGACACTCGAGGTTTACAACCCATACCCAGGAGTGATGGCAGCAGCACCGGCCAGCAATGATTACAAACCTGGCTTTATGGTTGACCTAATGTGCAAAGACTTAGGTTTGGCGATGGAGTCCGCCGGTCAGTCTAATTCATCCACGCCAATGGGTGCCTTGGCCCGTCAGTTTTATGATGCTCATCAGGCCGAAGGCAATGGCCAGCGTGACTTTTCTAGTATTATCGAAGCGATTAAGTCTTAGCGTTTAGCGCAACGAAATAATTCAGCTTATGGTTCGTTGCGTGAAAGCCGCGAGCCATGCTTGGCTATATATAAAAATAAATACAAAGAGATAGCGCGCGATAGCTAGTCGGTGAATATGCTGCCTAGGTATATAGTTCGCCCTACCAGTCAATATTATTGAGTGTTAACGATGCGTAATATCATTTTAATTGGTATGCCCGGTGCTGGAAAAAGTACCTTAGGTGTACAGTTGGCAAAAGAGACCGCGCGAGATTTTGTCGACACCGATGTGTTGATTCAATTGCGTGAGCATAAAACCTTGCAACAAATTATGGATGAGACAGATTATTTAAATCTGCGACATATTGAAGAACAGGTGTTGCTGTCGATGGCTTGCCGGCATCATGTGATTGCCACCGGCGGTAGTGCCGTTTATAGCGAGGCGGGTATGGCACAATTGAAGTCGCTAGGCACGGTGGTGTTTCTCGATGTGGCTTTAGATGAGTTGCGTAGGCGGATTGATAATTATGAAGACCGCGGCATTGCGCGTCGCCCCGAGCAAAGTTTTGAAGCACTTTTTGAGGAGCGCTTGGTATTGTATCGCCGCTATGCGGGTGTGGTAATTGACTGCGGCAATAAACCCCAGTCACAATTGCTGCATGAGTTGATTGCCGTTCTTGGTGGGTCGTAGTTTAAAACGAATCGCTAGGCCTAAGCTACGGGACTATTGATGCTCTTCGCTTTGCTCTTCAATGGCCAGTTGCCAGCCACCAAGATCTTTCCAGCGATTGACGATCAAGCAAAATAACTCAGCGGTTTTTTTGGTGTCGTAACCGGCCGAGTGCGCTTCTGCATTATTAAACGTAATGCCGGCGGCGACACAGGCTTTGGCTAACACTGTTTGGCCAAAAGCGAGGCCGGCCAGTGTTGCGGTGTCGAATACCGAAAACGGATGGAAGGGGTTGCGTTTAATTTGGCAGCGCTCGACGGCAGCCATCACAAAGCCGTGATCAAAATGGGCGTTGTGGCCGACTAATACTGCACGGGTGCAATCGTGTTGCTTCACTTGTTTGCGAATAGCGGTCAGTAAATCAGCGAACACTATTTCTTCTGGGTCGGCTTCACGGAACGGATGATGCGGGTCGATACCGGTAAACTCCAATGCCGCCGGATCCAAGTTGGCGCCGGGGAAGGGCACGACATTGAACTCGAAGGTTTTGTCGATCTTCAGATTGCCCTCGTCATCCATCGTGAGGGTGGTGGCGGCAATTTCTAGCAGGCCGTCGGTCTGGCAATCAAAACCGCCAGTTTCTACATCTACCACTACCGGTAAAAAACCGCGAAAGCGCGCTGACATTGGGTGGGGCTGATCTTCTTCGTTTTCGAATGACACCAATAATCCTTAGTTTTCGACCACTTGCCAAAGCAGGCTTTCGCCGGCCCGCAATGGGGTCATATGGCCGCTGCCTAGCGGAAGTTGCAAGGGCGCGGTCCAGTTCGATTTCTGAAGACGGATAGTATCGCAATTACGGGCTAAACCATAAAAATCCGGACCAAAGTGGCTGGCAAAGCCTTCGAGCTTGTCTAAGGCGCCGGCTTTTTCAAAGGCTTCGGCATACATTTCAATAGCAGCATAGGCCGTATAACTGCCGGCGCAGCCACAACTGGTCTCTTTACTATCAGTCGTATGCGGCGCTGAGTCAGTGCCTAAGAAAAACTTCGGGTTACCGCTGGTGGCAGCATTGATCAACGCCTGCTGATGGCTATTGCGCTTGAGGATAGGCAGGCAGTAGTAGTGGGGGCGGATACCGCCGGCCAGCATATCGTTGCGATTATAGAGCAGGTGGTGAACGGTAATGGTAGCGGCAATATTGGCGCTACTGTCGGCCACAAACTGTGCGGCATCGGCGGTGGTGATATGCTCTAACACCATTGCCAAGTCAGGGAAGTCCTTGGTAAGTTGTTGCAAGGTGCTATCTATAAAGGCTTTTTCGCGATCGAAAATATCAACCAAATGGTCGGTGACCTCGCCATGTAATAAAAAGCGCATGCCTTGTTTTTGCATTTCAGACAGCGCAGGGTAGATCTTGTTGATGTCAGTCACGCCAGAGTCTGAATTAGTGGTAGCACCGGCGGGATAGAGTTTGCAGGCGACAACGCCGGCGGCTTTGGCCTGACGAATATCTTCTGCGCTGGTGTTATCGGTTAAATAAATCACCATTAAGGGCTCTACCTGGCGATCGCAGTCGGCCTGCGCCGCCATAATACGTTCGCGGTAGGCAATAGCTTGTTGACCATTACTGACGGGTGGCATCAAGTTTGGCATCACAATCGTGCGGCCAAAATAGCGGGCCATGGCCGGCACCGTACTGGTTAAGGCCTCACCGTCGCGAAGGTGAACGTGCCAGTCATCGGGGCGGGTGATGTCGATTGTCGTTGGGCTGCTCATGTTATTGCTTCTACTCGTGTCACTGAATGAATGATTGGGCGCTGTTGGCTTGGTATTGGGATGCTTTAGCGGACTTATTCGCCGGCAGTTTGCCCCGCGCAGACGGATGCTACCGGATTCGGTGTTTAGTTTAAAGAAATAGCCGCTAATGCCGATATCATTGCTACGTCGTATTTGTTTGGAGAGCCCGATGAACCGTCTTATAACTTGCTTTGTCTTTAGCATCAGTCTTTGCCTATTGGCCGTGCCCGCCTATGCGGTTAAGTATGGTGCTTCGATGAATCAAGCGGAATGGCGCTTGGAATTGTCACCATTTGAATGCCGTATGTGGCAGCCGATTCCGTATTTTGGCGATGCCGTGTTCTCTAGTCGTGCCGGTGAAGAGCAGATGTTTTTCCTATCACCCGTCCGCAAGGCGATGAAAGCTGGTCAAGCGAGCTTGGTGTCGACCGCTCCAGTCTGGGATGAAACCCGCGGTAGTCTCGACATGGGCATGGTCAACGTGAAAGATTCGATCAAGCCTATCGCGGTAGGAAAGCGTCGCTCCTTTCAATTGCTAAATGAACTCTATGACGGCATGACACCGGTATTTAGTCGTGAATCTTGGTATGTCGAGGGCGAGCAGGTTGAGTTGTCTTTGTCGTCGATTAACTTCCGACGAGCTTTTAGCGAGTACCGCGATTGCTTAGCCAGCTTATTACCGGTTAATTTTGACCAGATCAACCGTTCCCGTGTTCAGTTTTTAACAGCGCAGCATGAGCTCACCACCCAGGCTAGAACCCAGCTCGATCATGTGGTGCAGTATGTTAAAGCGGATCCGTCGGTAGTGGGTTTTTACATCGATGGCCATACCGATAGTGTCGGACGACGATTGTATAACTTGGATTTATCAAAAAAACGGGCTGAGAAAGTCACCAGCTATCTGGTCGCTAACGGTGTAGATGAGGCGATGATCACCACCCGTTATCACGGTGAGCGCTATCCGATGTCCAGTAATGGCTCGGCTAAAAACCGTGCTCAGAATCGTCGCGTCACCCTGCGCTTAGAGCGTGAGGGGATGATGGTCAATTAAATTGTAAGGGGGCGGACTATCTCCGGTCAGCGCCCCTGCTGCTCTCGCCTTCTGCTTTAATTCCCAGTAGAATAGCCGCCCTCAGAAATACCCCAATTTGCTGTCTATGAGCGTGGAGATTCTTAATGTCTGACATTAACAAAGTCGTTTTAGCCTATTCCGGTGGTTTAGATACCTCGGTCATTGTGCGCTGGTTACAAGATACTTACAGCTGCGAGGTGGTCACCTTTACCGCCGATATCGGTCAGGGTGAAGAAGTTGAGCCCGCTCGCGCCAAAGCTGAAGCCTTGGGTGTTAAAGAAATCTATATTGATGACCTGAAAGAAGAGTTTGTCCGCGACTTCGTTTTTCCGATGTTTCGCGCTAACGCTATTTATGAAGGCGAATATTTATTGGGTACTTCAATCGCGCGGCCATTGATCGCCAAGCGCTTGATTGAAATTGCCAATGAGACTGGCGCCGATGCGATTTCCCATGGCGCTACCGGTAAAGGTAACGACCAAGTGCGTTTTGAGCTGGGTGCCTATGCGCTTAAGCCTGGTATCCAAGTGATCGCCCCTTGGCGGGAATGGGATCTGACGTCTAGGGAGACGCTGATGACCTATTGTGCCGAGCGTAATATCCCCGTTGATTATGCCGGCGGCAAAAAGAAATCGCCTTATTCAATGGATGCCAACCTGCTGCATATCTCATATGAAGGCGGCATTTTGGAAGACCCTTGGGCGCAAGCTGAGGATGATATGTGGCGCTGGAGTGTGTCTCCCGAGCAAGCACCCGACAAAGCGACTTATATAGAGCTGACCTATCAGGGCGGTGACATTGTCGCCATCGATGGTGAGCCAATGAGCCCTGCCACGGTGTTGGAATATTTGAACAAAGTGGGTGGCGCCAATGGTATCGGCCGTTTGGATATTGTTGAAAACCGCTATGTCGGTATGAAGTCGCGGGGCTGTTACGAAACACCCGGTGGCACCATTATGATGCCGGCGCACCGGGCAATCGAGTCAATCTGTTTGGATCGCGAAGTTGCGCATCTGAAAGACAGTCTAATGCCTAAATATGCCGAGCTGGTCTATAACGGTTATTGGTGGGCACCGGAGCGTCATATGCTGCAAACCGCCATTGATCAATCCCAGCATTTTGTGAATGGTGTGGTAAGGCTCAAATTGTATAAGGGCAGTGTGGCGGTTGTCGGTCGTAAGTCTGATCAATCATTGTTTGATGAAAGCATTGCAACCTTTGAAGATGATGCCGGCGCGTATGATCAACAGGATGCTGCCGGCTTTATTAAATTGAACGCGTTGCGGATGCGGATAGCGGCGGATAAAGGTCGCTCTATGCTGTAAGCAAAACGAGCTTATAAAAAAGGGGAAACGATTGTCGTTTCCCCTTTTTTTGTGCCCCTGATTATGTCATTGCATGATTTATGCTATCACATCATTCTTTTTCAGCTCATCAATAGCCGCGGCATCCAAACCTAAAATACCAGCTAATACTTCGTCATTGTGGCTACCGAGTTTAGGCCCTGACCATTTAGTTTCGCCAGGGGTGGATTTTAATTTTGGCAGCATCGCTGGAATTTTCAATGGCTTTCCATCAATCTCGACCTGCTCAAACATACCGCGGGCTTGGTAGTGTTCGTCATTCATCATATCTTCGATATTATAGATCGGGCCTACCGGCACACGTTTGTCTTCTAAAGTGTCGATAATGGTTTTGGCGGGGTTGGCTAAACACCATTTCGCTAATGCATTATCGATTTCCACTTCATGGATTACACGACCTTCGTTATGCTCCATAGCGGGGTTTTCTGCCATGTCAGGAAAGCCTGCTGCTATCATCAAGCGTTTAAAAATGGCGTCGCCATTACCACCAATGACTACATATTTACCGTCGGCACAGCGAAAGGTATTAGTCGGTACGATACCGGTAACGGTGGTGCCAGATGGGCCGCGAATCACACCGGCGCCGTCATATTCTGGTACCACACCTTCCATTAAATTAAACATAGACTCATAAAGTGCGACATCGATAACTTGCCCTTCACCGGTGGCGTTATTGCTGCGTTCAATAATTGCCAGAGCGACTCCTAATGCAGCATGGATACCGGCAACGGTATCGCCAATGCTAAGGTTAGGTCTTACTGGCGCTTGATCTTCAAAGCCATTCACATAGCGAAAGCCGCTATAGCCTTCGCAGACGGAGGCATAGCCGGGCTTTACTGAATTCGGCCCGTCTTGGCCATAACCCGAGATCCGTGTATAGATAAGCCCAGGGTTTGATTGTTTAACATCGCTTGGTCCTAGGCCCCATTTTTCCATGACGCCTGGGCGAAAATTTTCAACTAATACATCAGCAGAATCGATCAGCTTTTTAACTAACTCGCGGCCTTGCTCGGCTTTTAAGTCAATAGTAACTGACTTTTTATTGCGCCCTAAGCTATGCCACCATAATGAGGTGCCGTTTTGCACTTCACGCCAACCTCTTATAGGGTCGCCACCTTTCGGAGGCTCTACCTTAATCACTTCGGCGCCAAAGTAAGCCAACATTGAGCCAGTAAAAGGGCCGGCGAGTAATTGGCCTAATTCAATAACACGGATGCCTTCGAGTGGGCGTTTACGGGCAGCTGACATAATATAAAACCTGATGGTCTAGGGATAAGGGCGCAAATCATACCGTAAAAACTGTTAGGGGCAAATGACTAGAAAGGCCAGAGCTATTAAGGAAGTACGTTATAGCTCTGATTGAAATAAATAAAGTGCGATTACCTGAGGATGCCTAGCAGCGATACTGGGTTTTACTTAGTGGGCATGGCCATGGTCTAGTTCTTCGGCGGTAGCGTCACGTACAGTTTCTATCTTGCCTTCAAAATGCAGTGTTAGGCCTGCCAGCGGGTGGTTGCCATCAACAGTAACGGTGTCGTCACCAACGCTGCTCACAGAAACAGCCATTGGGCCTTGCTCTGATTCAGCATTAAATTGCATGCCGACCTGAATCTCGATATCAGCGGGGAAGGAGTTGCGAGGTACAACTTGCACCATCTCTGGCATATGTTCGCCATAAGCTTCCTCAGGTTTGATGGTGACTTTAAATTCGCTGTCAGCAACTTTGCCGGTTAGCTCTTTTTCTAAACCGGGGATAATGCCGGCGGCGCCATGTAAATATACCAATGGCTCGCCTTCGGAGGATTGGTCCATTATCTCACCACTGTCATTGGTCAGGGTGTATTGGATACTTACAACAGAATTATCGCCAATTAACATCTTGGGTTCCTTTTGTAGGGCTACATGAGTGTGATGCGGTAGCGAGGTCGTAGGATGACTGCGCCATACGTTGTTATTGTTAATTATATTGGGGTCAATGGGTCAATTTCAAGTCAGTCTTGCAGTTTCTTATGCGGCGGTATTTCGCATAACAGTTTTGTGTTATCTAGCGCTATCACTTGAGGCGTTCATGGTCTTACTCAGTTAGATTTCTTCAAGAATTTACTGACTAACACAATACGGGTGCCATTTACTTTGCCTTCAATATGCTCTGGGTTATCAGTGAGTGCAATATTACGCACCGCGGTACCCCGTTTGGCGGTAAAGCCAGCACCTTTTACATCAAGGTCTTTGATAAGGGTGACAGTGTCACCGCCTTCTAATACCGCGCCATTGCTATCGAGAGTTAAGCTGTTTTGTTCATTGCTATCAATGGCCTCGGCCCAAGCCATCACCTCATCTTCAAGATATAACAGGGTGAGTAAATCTTGCGCCCAGCTTTCGTTATTGAGCTGCTTTAATTGCCGCCAAGCTAACACCTGCACTGCCGGTACCTGGCTCCACATACTTTCATTCAGGCAGCGCCAATGATTGGGGTCAATGCTGGCAGGATCATTTATCTGTTCACTGCAGAGCTTACAGGCATAGATTGATTGCTCGGCGCTGCCGTCACTGCTGGGTGGTACTTCAAAAACCACAAGGTCGTCGGCACTGCTGCAAAGTTCACAACTGTTATTGCTGCGGGCGGCGATGGTCTGTGTTGTATCCATGGTCTATGACTCTCGACGCAATAGTTGTTGTTGATGTGTGGTTAGATTTTAGCTAAGCGGTCTAAGATTATGCCTTAAGCGTGGTCGACTATCCATTCTGCATGGGCTTTAGGTGTTACGGTGCGATCCCTTTTCTCAACGGTAATTACCTTGTCAGTGTTATGTTTGAGGCGCTATATTAATCATCGTTTAACAGCAACTATAATTCTTTTCATTCAGCCCAATAGCTTGATTATTGGTGCCTCATTTTATTAAGAGCAAGTTATGAAGTCTGGAATTTTTAATATCGGCGTACTGGCGGTCAGTAATGCGCTGGCTTTTGCTATTACTCCGATGGACGGATTGGGCAACAATGCCGATAGCACTAATGGTGGTAGGCACGGCGGTGGGGGTGTTTCCTGCCACTCGGATGATGCAGGGTATTGGTCGCAAATACGCATTGTGGGCCTTTATGTTGCTGGGCTTTTTGGCGGCTTTGTTGGCCAGTCATAGTTTAGTATTGAAAAATTTTGGGTTGTTTTGTTTTTGCTCGTTTTTGGTCGGCATTACTAATGCAGCACTACAGCAAATTCGATTTGCGGCGATGGAGTGTGTAGAGCTTAAAAAAGCGACTAGCGCTGCCTCCGCTGTTTTACTATCGGGTGTTGGCGCCGCCTTTATAGGACCTGAGTTAGCTGTATGGGGCCGTGACATTACCGCGGTTGAATATCAGGGATCATTTTGGCTGGTATCAATGTGTAGCGTGGCTGCCGCGCTAGTTTTAAGTGTATATTCGCCGGCGGAACTACGAGAAAATGACGCTGCTGTGGTAGCCAGACCGTTGAGCCAAATGTTGCAAACCCCTGCGTTTGTATTGGCGGTAGCCAGTGGAGCAGTGGCGTATGTAGTGATGACGTTTATAATGACCGGCACGCCAATCAGTATGCATAATCATTTTGGCCACAGCTTGGTAGATACCAAATGGGTGATTCAAAGTCATATTGCAGCCATGTTTTTACCGTCATTATTATCTCCTTGGTTGGTCAAATTGTTTGGCTTACGCGGCATGATGATGATGGGGCTTACTTGTTATGGCGTGACTATTATTGTCGGCAATATAGATACCAGTGTGATGGGCTTTTGGACGCAGTTGGTGTTGCTTGGCATCGGCTGGAACTTTCTGTTTGTTGCCGGTACTGCCATGTTGTCTAGCTGTTATTTACCGGGTGAGCAGTATAAAGCGCAATCTTTTAATGACGGTGTGGTGTTTTCCATTCAGGCATTGGCTTCATTGTCCGCCGGTTGGGTGATGAGTGTCGCTAGCTGGCAAAGCACCTTGTTAATCTGTCTATTACCGGTAATATTTATGATCGCGATACTGTTGTGGAATCAGCGGACAACAAAGTTTTCTCTTGGCTAGTGGCTAGCGTTAATTTTCATAGGTTTAGTCTTCGCTATCCACTTTTTTAATATAGCTTGATGCGGTCATTCGGTAGTAGCGGGTATTAGAGTAGTCCACAGTGATTGGATTGGGGTCGACGATTTCAATCGGTGTGTTTTTCCCCGCCGCTATTTCCATCGCCATCTGGGTTATACTGACACTAAAAGATGTACCCATAAAAACTATGCGATCAGCATCTAATATTCGTTGCTGGGCTTGTGTAATACGATATAGGTCAGTGTAAAATTCGTCGAATAATAAAACATAGGGCTTAAAGGAATAGTTAATGACCGGTTTGTCATTGATTCGAAAAACCTCCAGCAGAGACTCGACGAGATTACCATCGTCAATATCATCCCATGGCGCATCAATAATCTCTGCCGGTTCATCTTGGTGATGAAAAAGAGTCATTTTATCCAATCTACCGTGAATGGCAATATAGTTTTTATTGCCAGCTTTACCGTCTAAACCATCAATGTTTTGAGTGATTAGATTTTTGTCGGCCAGCCAATGGTGGACATTATTAGGCCCGTGGTGGCGATAAGTTGCAAAGCGTTGGTAATACCATGACAAGAAATCAATCGGCTGCTGTTGATACATCCGGCGCGTAGCCATTTCCTGCGGCGTATAGTTTTCGCTGCCGATAGTCCAGTAGCCGTCCTCGCCTCTAAACGTCGGAATTCCACTCTCTGCGCTGACGCCCGCGCCGGTGATATACAGTGTACTCATCTGCTGATTTCTATTTTTGGCAAGATTGAATAATAGCTAATACGGTTTGGTAGCGCATTTCTATATCACCCTCTACTGTATGAATTGTGATGTTTTCAGGTAAATCAGCGCTAGCCAAACGCGCGCTGTAATCGGCAACAATACTACCAGACCAATTAATAATATGGGTGACGCTGGTGACTGGCAGCAGTTGTTCAATTTCTTCATTTGCAAAGGCAGCCCGATAAGCTTGATCATAATTTTTACCGGCAATTAAATAATCCATCACGGTTTTTTGAATCACTTCGAGTGGTATATTAGTTGGTGCTTGATTAACTTCATACCAAGGAAAACCGCCATAGAGTTTTGTTGCCATCGCCCATGCAGTTGTCAGATGACTGCCATCTGCTCGCGGGCTTAAGTCGGGGAAATAGCGCGGTAAAATTTCATCGCGATCAGCATCACTAAAGCTGGCGGTATTTTCTAATACCAGCGCGGACAGCTTGTCAGGATAGGCTTTGGCATATTCAATCGCAATCTGTGCGCCAGTAGCACTGCCATAAATAACCGGTCGCTCAAGCTCTAGGCCTTCGATAAAAGCTGCTAATGCTTCAATATAATCTACAAGCCCGCCTCGAAAATTGGGCAGTGGGTCAGAATTGCCATAGCCTGGGGTATCCCAGGCTATCGTTTGGCAGTGTGGTGCTAGTAGTTGTTGTAGTGGTCTCATAAAGACTGACGACAGTGGTGAGGGGTGCAATAATACCACCGCCTTATCTTCTGGTCCCGTTGTTTGCCGGTAATGAATTTGCAGCGGTGCGCCATTTTTTTCGATAGTTAGATAAGCTTTGCTGATAGGGAGGTTCATTGTTGGCCTGAATAAGTTGTCATCGAGCAAGATGGTATTTTTAAGTGCCTAGATGCTATTGAGATGAGTGGCAGAAACAATAGGATAGAGGTGGCACTACCACATCCATCTATGACGCAAGTGAGTTTGCAGGTACTATTTTAAAGCTTGTTTATTATACCGTGCAAGTGTTCAGGCTACTCGCAGAAAAAACTAATCCTCTCGGCTATATTAAAGTCTGCGCCATCTTTTTCTAAATGTTCAATTTTCTCAAGTCGTTTGATTAGTCCGAGCCGGTTTGCTAACTGAATCGCCAAGCCAGGGCGAGCATTAAGTTCAAGTATCATAGGTCCCTGGTCTTTATCCAATACGATATCGCAGCCGATATAACCCAAGCCTGTCATTTCATAACAGCTCGCCGCTAGTTCCAAAATTTGTTGCCAATGTGGTATTTTTAATTCAGAAAAAGATTTATCGGTGTCGGGGTGACGTTCTATAGGGTGGTCATGTTGCACGGCAAATAAACTGCTACCAGTCGACAGGTCTATGCCGACACCAATGGCGCCTTGGTGTAAATTGGCGCGACCATCTGATGAATGGGTAGAGCAGCGCAGCATGGCCATCACTGGGAAGCCCTTAAATACAATGATGCGTAAGTCGGGCACACCTTGGTAGGTATAACCGGTAAACACAGTATCGTAGTCGATTAATGCTTCCAACATCGCGCAATCAGGTTTTCCGCCCAAACTATACAGGCCGCTGAGAATGTTATTGATATGGCGTTTAATGGCGGGCAGTGTAAGTTTGCTGCCGTTGGACTTCAAATAATAATCTGCGTCGCGTCCGGTAATAACTAATATGCCTTTGCCGCCGCTGCCGCGGGTGGGTTTGATAACAAACTTATCCCAATTGCCAATCAGGCGATCTAGCTTACGCAGCTGCCATTGGCTTTTAATAACGCCCAGCAAACTAGGCACCGCGATACCGGCTCGTTGAGCCGAACGTTTGGTTTGTAGTTTGTCATCAACCAGCGGATAAAGGTGACGACTATTATGACGTGCAATATAGTCAATGTTACGGCTGTTCATGCCGAGCACGCCAAGATTTTTTAATACGCTAGGACTGGCGATTTTAATCATGTTGGCTCATGTGACGAAAGCGAATTAATTCTGATACTCGGTAGCCGGTGTAGTGGCCGAGCATAATAATTATTCCCAATAAAACCAATAATAATTCAGGGAAATTAAACATCCAGTGTTCGACATAATTATTGGTCATTACTAGATAGCAAAAAATAGCGACTATCAGACTGCCGATGGTCTGTATCATTACTTCAAGTGGGCCATCGTCTTCCCATAAAATAGACATATGTTCAATGGTCCAGGCGATAATAATCATCGGGAAAAATGTCACTGTTAAGGCCTGCTCTATGCCCAGTTTATAGCTGATGATACTGATGGCTGCCATCATACCCACGACGATGACAACAACGGCGGCAATACGGGATACCAGTAATAAATCAAGCTGACTTAAATAAGATCTAACCCATAATCCGACGGCAAGAATTAATAAAAATATTACCACGCCGCTGAGTAGACTGGTTTGCACAAAAGCTATAGCCAGCAAGATAGGCATAAAAGTGCCGGCAGTACGGATACCAATTACTACTCGAATAAAAATAACGATAAGGGCGCCAACTGGCACTAATAATATAAACTTAAAAACACTCTGCTGTTCAATGGGTAGGCTGTAAATAGAGTAGTCAATCAGTGTAGATTGACTGTTGCCCATTTTTTGCATGGACACTTCTCGAGTGGGTACATTGTTGGCCAGTGTTGAAAACCGTACTTTCGAGTGTTGGCCACCTTCGACATCAATTAATGATTTATCGCCGCGCTGCCAAATCAAAAAGTTTTTCGGTAGGCCTTTATGAGCTGTGTCAG
>JBNMPW010000058.1:0-16901 GCA_051277205.1 Oceanicoccus sp.
CAGCGGGTTGATTTCAATCAAAGATAGATCAAGATCTTGGAACAACTTTGCCAAGCCCATAAAAATGCTCACAAACTGCTTAATCTGAACACCTTCCAGACCCAGTTTGAACGCTAATTCACGACCTTGATAAGGCTGTGCGCCCGTCATCGGATCGATTTCTGCTTTAAGAATTTTCTCTGGTGTCTCTTCCGCTACTTTCTCGATCTCTACACCACCTTCAGTAGAGGCCATAAAGACAATACGACGAGTAGAACGGTCAACAACAGCACCAAGATACAATTCCTGATCAATATCCGTGCAAGTCTCAACCAATATTTTAGAAACTGGCTGGCCCTTTTCATCAGTCTGGTAAGTTACCAACTGCTTACCTAACCAGTTCTGAGCAAAGGCTTTGATTTCTTCTTTGCTGGTTACCAGCTTAACACCACCCGCTTTACCGCGGCCGCCAGCGTGGACCTGAGCTTTTACAACCCACTTGTCGCCGCCAATACGATCAGCAGCTTGAGCTGCTTCTTCGGGTGTATCGCAGGCATAGCCCTTAGACACAGGTAACCCATAATCAGCAAACAATTGTTTGCCCTGATACTCGTGAAGGTTCATGTTGTTTACCGTGTTGGATGTGTGTGAAGTAACTCTGCAAGCAACCACCGCTGCTTTGCCAAAACTACGCATAGATTAACTACAGCTGTCCCTAAGATCTTGGCAACAGCAGCTAAATTCGGTGGCGTATTCTCCCGAATTTGGCATCGAACCGCAAATTTAATTGCACCAAATAGCGAAAATTAGCGCATAAAAGCTGTTGATTTTATTGATATCTATCAATTTTTTAGGATTGGCCGTTTCAGTCTGCGTAAATAGCCTAAAAAGTAAAAGGGGCCGCCCTACAAGAGCCGCCCCGTTAGCGCACCGGCTAATCTATAACTGCTTACTTTTTGCGCTTTTTCTTGTTGGCAATATGGATGGCATGACCCCCAACCGCTAGCGCCGCCTCATGTACTGCCTCCGATAAAGTCGGATGACCAAATACCGTCAGACTAATATCTTCAGCACTGGAGCCAAATTCCATGGCGATCACTATTTGCTGCACCAAATCAGCGGCACTTGGGCCAATGATATGGCAACCCAAAATACGGTCAGTATCCGCATGGGCTATCATCTTCACCATGCCGTCAGTTTCATTAGCAGCTAGCGCGCGGCCACTGGCAGCGAAGGGAAACACACCTACTTTATACTCAATACCGTCGGCTTTTAATTGCTCTTCGGTTTGACCAACGGCTGCAATTTCCGGGTGGGTGTAAATAATTCCGGGGATGCAATCGTAGTTCACGGCGGCTTTTTTACCGACAATACGTTCGGCAACCATTACTCCTTCTTCAGAGCCTTTATGCGCCAACATAGGGCCGCGCACAATATCGCCGACGGCATAGATTCCCGGCGCCGAGGTTTCGCAGTAGTCATTTACAAACACAAAACCGCGCTCATCCATAGTAACGCCACTATCACCGGCCAATAAGTTTTCACTTTGTGGGCGACGGCCAACGGCAACAATCAATTTATCAAAGGTCACTTGTTGCTCACCCTTGCTGTCAAGATAAGTCACCATAACTTCTTTGCCCTTCACTTCAGAGCCCGTTACGCGAGCGCCAAGGCGAATGTCCATGCCTTGTTTCTTGGTGAAAATCTTTTTCGCCTCTTTCGCTATTTGCTGATCAATAGCCGGTAGAAAATCCTCTAACGCTTCTAGCATAATGACATCGGATCCCAGTCGGCCCCAAACGCTGCCCAATTCCAAACCGATAACACCAGCGCCGATAACCCCTAGGCGTTTTGGAACTTCTAAAAACTCAAGCGCGCCAGTGGAGTCAACGATCACATCGTTATCGATAGGTGCTGGCGGAATATCAATCGGCACAGACCCTGCAGCAATAATAATATTGTCGGCATCTAGAATGTCTACACTACCATCCGCATTTGTCACTTCGACTTTTTTATTGGCCAAAACTTTGCCGGCACCTTCAATGGCGGCTATACCATTAGCTTTAAATAACTGGCCTATACCACCCGTTAATTGTCCGACGATCTGATCTTTACGAGCGATCATCTGAGCAATATCAATAGACAGTTCTTTGGTAGAGATACCGTGTACGGCAAAGTCATGACTGGCTTCAACAAATTTATGGGTAGTATCCAACAAGGCTTTCGACGGAATACAACCAACATTCAAACAGGTACCACCAAAACTAGGCTTACCAAACTTGTTGGTGCCTTTTTCTAGACAAGCAACTTTTAGCCCCAATTGCGCAGCACGAATAGCAGCGACATAACCGGCAGGGCCAGAACCAATAACGACGACGTCGAATTTAGACATGATGATTTCCTACATAGAAAGCTGAGAACGAAGCGGCCTTAAAAGGCCGCTCAAATATTTAAAAGGCTGAATTAAACTTCTAACAAAATACGCGCGGGATCTTCCAACAATTCTTTGATAGTCACCAAAAACTGCACCGCTTCTTTACCATCAAGTAAGCGATGATCATAAGACAGCGCTAAATACATCATTGGCAAAATTTTAACTTCACCGTTTACCGCCATTGGACGCTCCTGGATTTTATGCATACCCAAAATAGCAGTTTGTGGTGGGTTTAAAATCGGCGTAGAAAGCAAAGACCCAAACACACCACCATTGGTAATAGTGAAGGTACCGCCCTGCATTTCTTCTAAGCCTAACTTCCCGTCACGGGCGCGGGCGCCATAGTTGCGAATGGTATCTTCGACAGTCGCCAGACCCATATTTTCGGCGTCTCGCAATACCGGTACCACTAAACCTTTGTCCGAAGAAACGGCAACGCCGATGTCTTGGTAGCCGTGATAAACAACATCGTCACCATCGATAGATGCATTCACCGCAGGGTAGCGTTTCAATGCTTCACAGGCAGCTTTAACAAAAAAGCCCATAAAGCCCAATCGCACACCGTTGTGGGTTTTTTCAAATAAATCTTTGTACTGCTTACGCATCGTCATCACTGGCTCCATATTGACTTCGTTAAAAGTCGTCAACATGGCGGTGGTGGTAGTCGCTTCTAATAAGCGCTCGGCAATACGTTTGCGCAGGCGCGTCATAGGCACCCGTTTTTCAATTCTTTCGCCAGCATCTAATTCAACGATGGGCGCAGGCGCGGCAGGTGCAGGAGCAGCGGCGACGGCAGGTGCTGAGCTAACGTAATTAGCAACATCTTCCTTAGTGATTAAACCCCCTTTACCGGTAGCAGTAATTGCTGCAGCATCAAAGCCCTTTTCATCAATCATCTTGCGAGCAGCGGGGCTGAGTTTTATCTCATCGCTAGTGGCTGTCGATGCGGCGACTGGTGCAGCCTCGACTGCAGACGCAGCGGCTTTACCAGCACCCGCTTCAAAACGACCTATCAGCTCTTCGCTTAGCACCGTTTCGCCTTCATCTTTAACAATTTCTGTGACGGCACCGTCAGCAGGTGCGACAATTTCTAATACCACTTTATCGGTTTCAATATCGACAATTAATTCATCACGAGCTACCGTTTCGCCAGGCTTTTTATGCCAAGTAGCAATGGTGCCGTCAGCGACTGATTCGGGGAAAACAGGCGCTTTAATCTCTATACTCATTATCTTTCCTTTACTTTAACAAGGGCAAATTCGCCAGATAAACTGGGTTGCTGTAAGCAGCAACGATTCAAAAAATTAATTACTGTCAAAACCCAGCGCATCGGAAATTACTTTTTGCTGCTGCGCTACATGTAAGGCCATATACCCTGCCGCTGGTGATGCCGATGGATCACGACCTGCATAATCCAAATACAGCGTACGATCATGCTTTTGAACGACTTTTCGCATATGGTGTTGACTGGCATACCAGGCACCTTGGTTCATTGGTTCTTCCTGACACCAAATGCTTTCCTTCAGATTTTCATAAGGCGCTAACACCGCAGCCAACTCATTTTCTGGAAAGGGGTAGAGTTGCTCCAAACGGATAACCGCCACATGGTCCATCGATTTTTCGCGACGTGCGGCGCGCAGATCGTAATACACTTTACCGCTACACATAACTACACGTGTTACTTTTTCGGGGTCAAGCTGGTCGGTTTCTGGCAGTACATTATGAAACTGCCCATCGGCCAAATCTTCTAGCGTTGAGGTGGCTTCTTTATGACGCAATAAACTTTTAGGCGACATAACAATTAGCGGCTTACGTAAGGGGCGCAGCGACTGACGGCGTAACATATGATAAACCTGCGCCGGCGTGGTTGGCACACAGACCTGAATATTATGCTCTGCACAAAGTTGTAGATAGCGCTCAAGTCTTGCTGAAGAATGCTCTGGACCCTGCCCTTCATAACCGTGCGGCAACAACATAGTGAGACCACATAAACGCTGCCATTTGTGCTCACCGCTGGTAATAAATTGATCGATGACCACTTGCGCACCGTTGGCAAAATCGCCGAATTGCGCCTCCCATATCACCAACACATTAGGCATAGTGGTGGCATAGCCGTATTCAAAAGCGAGTACCGCCTCTTCTGATAACAAGGAATCATGGATAGTGAATACGGGTTGCTCAGGACTCAGATTTTGTAACGGCACATGGACACTGGCATCGGTCTGATTATGCAATACCGCATGGCGATGCGAGAAGGTACCGCGGCCGACATCTTGGCCGGTCAAGCGAATAGCGTTACCCGAATCTAATAAACTGCCATAGGCAAGAACTTCAGCGAAGCCCCAATTAATCGGTAAGGCACCAGCAGCCATTTTATGGCGATCTTCATAAATCTTCGCCACTTGACGCTGAATTGGAAAACCTTCTGGCACGTGATTAACTTTTGCTGCTAATGCCTGCAATGCTTTAAGCGGCATACTAGTATCGCAAGGACAATCGCTATCGTGGCCCAGATACGGGGTCCAATCGACAAACAATTTCTCGTTAGGCTCATGCACCAAACTCTTGGCGACATGGGCACCACTCTCGAGTGCACTGCGATAGTTATCGATTAATTGATTATCGCCATCTTTGTTAACGACACCTTCGGCAATTAACTTTTCAGCATAGATATCACGGCTGGTTTTATGAAGCTTGATTTTTTGATACATCAGCGGCTGAGTGCCCGAGGGCTCATCAGCTTCATTGTGACCACGACGGCGATAACACATCAAATCAACAACGACATCTTTATTAAATTGCTGACGATAATCCACCGCCATTTGGCTAATAAACAACACCGCCTCTGGGTCATCACCGTTAACATGAAAAATCGGCGCCTGCACCATTTTTGCAACGTCGGTACAGTATTCGGTAGAGCGCGCATCTTCACGTTTGTTAGTGGTAAAACCGACTTGGTTGTTGATCACCACATGAATGGTGCCGCCGGTTTTATAGGCGCGGGTTTGTGACATCTGGAAAGTTTCCATCACCACACCTTGACCGGCAAAAGCCGCATCACCGTGCAAGATAATAGGTACGACTGTGGCACCCCGTGCATCTTCCCGACGATCTTGTCGCGCCCGTACTGAGCCTTCAACAACCGGCGCACCAATTTCCAAATGCGAGGGGTTAAACGCCAACGCCAAATGGACTTCACCTCCCGGGGTGTCGACGGTAGAAGAAAACCCCTGGTGATATTTAACATCAGCCGAGCCATGGTAGTCTGCTCTGCCTTCAAATTCGTCAAACAACTCAGACGGGTTTTTGCCCAATACATTGACCAACACATTTAAGCGGCCACGATGGGCCATGCTGATAACAATTTCTTTGGCTTTATAAGAGCCCGTACGCTGGATCATCTCATCCATCATCGGGATCAAGCTTTCGCCGCCCTCCAAACCAAAGCGCTTTACGCCTGGATATTTAGACGCCAACAACTTACCCAAACCTTCGGCCGCGGTTAAACGCTCTAATAAATGCAACTTAACATCGTCACCGTAGCTCGGTTTAGAGCGCACGCTTTCCATACGCTGCTGAATCCACTGCCGCTCTTCAGTAGCGACAATATGCATAAACTCGGCTCCAACAGAGCTACAGTAGGTTCGCTCAAGAGCGGAGACAATTTCTTTTAGGGTAGCCTGATCTTTACCGATATAGAGGCTGCCAGTCTGGAAAGAGGTATCTAAATCGGCGCCAGATAGTTTGTGGTAATGCAAATCCAAATCGGGTACTGGCGGCCTGACTTCTAATTTCAACGGGTCGAGATCAGCTTGTTGATGGCCACGTTGACGATAGGCGCTCAGCAACTGAATTACCCTTACCTGCTTGCGCTCATGATCGGTAATACCACTGTCATTATCGACAGAAAGTGGCTTTAGCCGAGTTTTTGCCAGATGGGCAAAGTGATCGCGTATGGTTGAGTGAGGGACATCCCGATGAACACTGCCATTCACTTGCGGCAGTTTTTCAAAATAACTGCGCCACTCTTCAGGCACCGCGTTAGGATCTAATAGGAAGGTTTCGTAGAGCTCTTCTACGTAGGCGGCATTACCACCGGAAATATGGGAGCTTCCCCACAACAAATCCATTGAGCTTTCTTGCATCGTTTACGGCCTCTGTCACAAATGGGCTAGCTGACTATCAGCTTTAGCTCGGGGATTACCCTTTCATTTGTTTGGTATCACTGAGTAAGACGTACTGTTTTTGAATAAGTGTAGACGAATCTTGTACTTACGCAGCATTTCAGGACTAAAACAGATCGCTTTTGGCGGTTTTAGTCTGATAGTACTATTGAGAGCTTTTTACTGCACTCCTTTCATAGAGCTTCAAACACAGCCTACTAACACTAATCGTTGGTAGGCTGTCCTGCTGCTGGCTGGCCACATCAAAACTAACCGACGAACTATGCCTTATAACAAATAACCTAAGTCCTAAGTCCTAAGTCGCGCGGGTTAACAACATATTACGAATATGGCCAATCGCTTTAGTCGGGTTCAAACCCTTCGGACAAACATTGACACAATTCTGAATACCGTGGCAACGGAACACACTGAAAGGATCATCTAATTCGGCCAAGCGCTGATCCGTCGCGGTATCACGACTATCGGCCAAAAACCGGTAAGCTTGTAGCAAACCTGAAGGACCAATAAAGCGATCTGGGTTCCACCAGAACGAAGGGCAAGCCGTTGAACAACATGCGCAGAGAATACACTCGTACAAGCCATCGAGCTTTTCACGTTCTTCAGGCGACTGCAAACGTTCGATGGCAGGCGGTGGCGTATCATTCATCAAGAATGGATTAATCTTTTCATACTGTTTATAGAACAAGCCCATATCTACCACCAGATCGCGGATGACAGGTAAGCCTGGCAGTGGCCGCAGCACCAACTTACTACCGCCTTTCAATGCCTCAGACAACGGCGTAATGCATCCTAAGCCGTTTTTACCATTGATGTTCATGCCATCGGAGCCACAGACACCTTCGCGGCAAGAACGACGATAAGCAACGGTGGTATCAGCGTCTTTAATCAACTCCAATACGTCCAATACCATCATGTCTTTACCACCGGTATCGACCTCGACGTCCTGCATATAAGGCTCGGCATCAACTTCTGGGTTATAACGATAAATACTTACTTTCAACATGTTCCTTTATCCCCTGACCGATTAATAAGTACGAACTTTAGGTTCAAATGGCTCGACAGTTTTTGGCTTAAAATTCACCCCACGTTTGCCGACTGATTTGTCCTCTGGGAAATAGACCGAGTGACATAACCAGTTTTCATCATCGCGGCTGTCAAAATCTTCACGAGCATGAGCACCGCGACTTTCTTTGCGCACTTCCGCGGTAATCGCTGTGGCTTCCGCCACTTCCAGCAAGTTGTGTAACTCTAAGGCTTCAATGCGCGCGGTATTGTAGGCATTACTCTTGTCGTCCATCCTCGCGTTTTCGATACGTGGACGCAAGTCAGCCAGCTTCTTGATACCTTCTTGCATAAAGTCACCACGGCGAAATACGCCGAAGTGATTCTGCATGATATTTTGCAGTTCTTTACGCAACGCGGCAACACTTTCGCCGCCTGTAGTATTGTTTAACTTAGTCAGACGTGAGGCCGCTTTTTCGATTTCAGCATCAGTAGCATCTTTCATCTCGATGCCTTCACGCAGTGATTTTTCGATATGCAAACCAGAAGCCCGGCCAAACACCACTAAATCAAGCAGCGAGTTACCGCCCAAGCGGTTAGCGCCGTGAACCGATACACAAGCTACTTCGCCACAGGCATACAAGCCTTTTATCACTTCGTCATTACCATCGGCATCAACCGTTAGCGCCTGACCATCAACATTAGTGGGGACACCACCCATCATATAGTGGCAAGTAGGCACAACGGGTACTGGCTCTTTAACAGGGTCAGCGTGGGCAAAGGTGCGAGACAACTCGCAAATACCTGGTAGACGACTCTCAAGAACTTCTTCACCCAAGTGATCTAACTTCAGGTAAACATGGTCGCCATCGGGGCCACAACCGCGGCCTTCAAGAATTTCCAATGTCATTGAGCGCGCCACTACATCGCGACCCGCCAAATCTTTTGCGTTAGGCGCATAACGCTCCATAAAGCGTTCGCCATCTTTATTTACCAAGTACCCGCCTTCACCGCGACAACCCTCTGTAACCAGCACCCCAGCGCCGGCAATACCGGTTGGGTGGAACTGCCACATTTCAATATCTTGTACCGGCACACCAGCACGCAACGCCATACCAATTCCGTCCCCGGTGTTGATGTGGGCATTGGTAGTTGAGGCGTATATACGACCCGCACCGCCAGTGGCTAATACTGTTGCTTTGGATTTGATATGCACAACTTCGCCGGTCTCGATGCAGATGGCGATAACACCAGTCACATCACCGTCTTCGTTTTTCACCAAATCCGTGGCGTACCACTCATTGAAGAAAACGGTTTTGTTTTTCATATTGCCTTGATACAAGGTGTGCAACAGGGCGTGCCCGGTACGGTCGGCGGCAGCACAAGTACGGGCTGCCTGAGTTGGATCATCTGGCCCTTTCGACTGACCGCCAAAAGGACGCTGATAAATACGGCCTTCTTCGGTACGCGAAAACGGCATACCCATGTGGTCTAATTCATAAACTGCTTCTGGGCCAACTTTACACATATATTCGATGGCATCTTGGTCACCGATGTAATCGGAGCCTTTAACCGTGTCATACATATGCCAGCGCCAATCATCATTGGGATCATCACTGGCGATTGCACAGGTAATACCACCCTGCGCCGACACGGTGTGCGACCGGGTAGGAAATACTTTAGAGATAACCGCCGTCTTATAGCCAGACTGGGACAATTGCAACGCTGCACGCATACCTGCGCCACCGCCACCGACAATTACTCCGTCAAAAGATATAGTTCTAATAGTCATTCTTACTTAACCCCACAAAATCTGGATGCCCCAGACAACATATGTGAAAAGGACAGCGGCACTGGCGGCTTGAAAGCACCAGCGCAGCAAATTGGCTTGCGCACCGACAGCAGGCCCCAGCTTAATTGTTAATACATGCTTGATCAGATAGTCGGTAGAGACACTCCACAGACCAATCCAGGCGTGGGAGGCAATCGATAGTACCGCCGCCATGCTGAATACTTTCATCCATGTCTGTTCGAACAGGCCTTTCCATTCGGCATATTCCGGTGAGGAAAATAGCAGCACAGCGGCTATCAATAGAGTATAGGCCAACAGAATGACGCCTGTGACGCGCTGCATTAACCAGTCAGACAGGCCACTACGGCCAAAATTTGTTATTGAAGTTACCATATCATTGCTCCTGCCAGCAGAATCAATAAGGCAGATATACACATAACCAATTTGGCTCCAAGAATGCCGCCTTCCAGCGATTCACCAATGCCCAAATCCATAATTAGGTGCTTAATACCCGCTACTGAGTGATAGATAAGCGCTGCGAGCACGCCCCATACAATTAGTTTTACGAGAAAAGAGTCAGCCAATGTCTTTACAGAGTTAAAGCCCTCTTCGCTGGCAAGGGATTCATCTAAAAGCCAGAGTAGAACGGCAGCTCCAGCCACTAGCAACACCCCGGTAATGCGGTGGGTAATAGAAGCAAGAGCGGGTAAAGGCAGGTCAATGCTGCCTATATCGAGATTTACAGGTCGTTTATCAGTCACGGTTTTATCACACTTGTCAGGCCGGATCTCACACGCTCACTTAAGAGATAGAGTAGGCAGTTAAAGGTCAGTGAAGCGGAATCCAGCAGAAAAAACTTCAAGCCAGCCACATACTTAGCGACATTTTGAATTCGCCGCGAATTATAGGCACATCGTGCTGGAATTACAAACCAATAACCCTTCTTAAGGCGACTAAAGCACTTAACTACCCACATAGTCATGCAATCGCACGATCACGACAATATTGACCCAGAAGGGCGCATCTAAAAAACACGGACCAATGCTCATTTTCGCTATATCAAACTACCGCCACAAGCACCGTAATCCACCTTAATCATATGATCCATAAGGGAAAACCCCATTGACAAAATTCGCCAAAACTTTATAGTGGTCGCCCTCCGTGCGTGATTAAAACCATTATCGCAAGCTTGAAACAGCAACGACGCGCAGGACCGATAAAAAGTACTCTATCAGCCCAACAGCGCTAGCTTTGCACGTATAGCTAGCGCATTAGAGACACATAAAACTTAGTTTAGGAGCCTTACATGTCTGATAAAAAAGCGACTCTGTCCATCCCCGGCAAAGACGCCATTGATCTACCCATATACTCCGGTAGCATTGGTCCCGACGTAGTGGATGTAGGCGCCCTCACCGGCCAAGGCATGTTCACCTATGATCCAGGCTTTGTTTCAACAGCAGCCTGTGAGTCTAAAATCACCTACATAGATGGCGGCAAAGGCGTGCTCCTTCACGGCGGATACCCTATTGAGCAACTTGCTAACGAATCCGACTTTCTTGAAACTTGCTGGCTGCTCTGGCATGGCGAACTGCCAAACGCAAAAGAGAAAGAAGACTTTGTAGAAAAAATCACCATGCATACTATGGTTCATGACCAGATGACATCCTTCTTCAAGGGCTTTCGGCGAGACGCCCACCCCATGGCCATTCTTTGTGGCGTGATTGGTGCATTATCCGCGTTCTATCACGACTCACTGGACATCACCAACGAAAAGCACCGCAACATCTCGGCCATTCGCTTGATCGCCAAAATGCCAACACTCGCTGCCATGGCGTATAAATTTTCTATAGGCCAACCTTTTATTTACCCGCGCAATAACCTTAACTATTCAGAAAACTTTCTGAATATGATGTTTGGCACTCCCTGCGAAGATTACATAGTCAGCCCTACTTTGGCCAAGGCCATGGATAAGATCTTTATTCTCCATGCTGACCACGAACAAAACGCATCAACCTCTACCGTACGCCTAGCAGGCTCAACCGGTACCAACCCATTTGCCGCCATTGCTGCTGGCATCTCGGCCCTCTGGGGACCATCTCATGGTGGCGCTAACGAAGCCGTACTGGATATGCTCAACGAAATCGGCGATGTAAGCCGTATCGATGAGTTTGTTGCCCGCGCCAAAGACAAAAACGACCCCTTTCGATTAATGGGCTTTGGCCACCGTGTTTATAAAAACTTTGACCCACGCGCCAAAGTAATGAAACAAACCGCCGATGAAGTATTGGGCGAATTAGGCTTAGACAACGATCCTTTACTGAAAATCGCCAAACGCTTAGAAGAGATCGCTCTAGAAGATGATTATTTCATCTCCAAAAAGTTGTATCCAAATGTCGATTTCTACTCCGGCATTATTTTGAAAGCGATGGGCATTCCTACTAGTATGTTTACCGTTGTTTTTGCCTTGGGCAGAACGCCAGGCTGGATTGCTCACTGGAATGAAATGATTGCCGATAACTCACGCATTGGTCGTCCTCGTCAGTTGTATACTGGACCGGTGAAAAGAGATTTTGTGGCGATGGATAAACGCTGATTGATTGGCTTTTCTGCTTTTATTTAGATATAAAAAAACCGCATCAATTGATGCGGTTTTTTTATATCTGCAACTTTCTCTAGTGTTTAGACAGTACCATTAAATTGTCGCACCGTAGCCTTAAAAAAATCTATTTATTATCATTAATATGCTTACAGGAAGTTATACTTCAAAGTTGCACCGTATCGAGCAGGAGCACCTTGAGTTACAATCAGCTTGTTGAAAATGCTGATCGTGAAAGCTCCTGACACATACTCTTTGTCAGTTATATTTTTACCCCAGAAGTTTAGCTCCCACTGACCATTAGGGCTAATCAAATTAAGCGAAGTGTTCCATAACGAACGTGAGCGAATAGAGCCAATATTCATTGGCGTTAACCACTGTGCCGATTGGTAGTTACCATCCAAGCGAGCATACAGGCCCCAGCCTGACTCAAAATCATAATTATAGTTAACTCCATATGTATATTGCTCCTTCGAGACTTTTAACAATTCATGACCACCGATATCCACGTCACCACAACGCTCAGTAAAATCAATTACATTATCAAAGTTTGTATTGGCTGGCAGTGAGCCATCAGGGTTACGAATACCCAACCCATCATCACCTTTTTGACAACCTGAATAGTATTTTGAAGCAGCAGGATCCCACGATGTACCGTCTTTATATCTAGGGTTAGTGTAAGACGCACCAAAATCTACAGACCAATTAGTATCAATAAAGTACTGACCATCAATCTCCAAACCGTAGTTTTCAACATCACCAACATTCACTTGGACAGTTGAAGCATTAGGGTTACTGTCTGGGCTATTAGGCGCAGCACCACCCACCAAATCGGTCCAGTCAACATAATATAATGCCGCATTCAACTGAAGATTACCGTCCATCAGGGTGTTTTTAGAACCAATTTCATAGGTCCAGTTTTCTTCAGGCCTGTAGGTTTGCTGATCACGGTCATCGGTATTATTCAAGCCGCCAGCCTTAAGACCATTAGCGGCATAGAAATACACCATATTATCTTCTGTATACTGCCAATCAACACTAAACTTGGGCGTGAAGTAGTAAAAGGTTTTTTCGTCACTAGATGCACTACAAGGCGTTACACCATCACTCGATACAGTCTCACCTGGCGAACAAATAGCAGAATAACGCTCATTTTCATCGCCGCTACCTTGAAAGGTAACCAACGCGCCAGCGGGAATCGCCAAACTATCCGTCTTACGAGTTATTTCTTTATCTTCCTGGGTATAACGCCCCTCAACACGAAGCCTAATATCAGGAGTAATAGCCCATTCTGCAGAACCAAAAACAGAAGCAACTTGCTCATCATAAATCGTCCAGCCATTCCGATTTGTAGACCAAGTATCTCTAAATAAATTATAAATCGCGATACCACTGGACTGCTGAAGCGGAGAATCCTTAATATCATGACCCAAGCTAAGAAGGCAGCCTAAAGTAGGGTCCTGATCCTGATCCACCAACTGATCCTCACTCGTACACATAGCGTTATAACTAACAATCCCCCAGCTCTCATCATTAGAGTCCGAGTAATACCCCCCAAACTTGAACGACCACTCATCATTTGGAACATAATCGAAAATCAACTCATGTGCGGTTGTGTCGATATAGAGTTCGGGGTTTGAATTTGAAATATTGCTTTGTATTTGTTTATCGACACGAGGTTTCTCTACAGTTCCCTCTTCAGGGCCAGAATCAGAAAGAGTAGAACCCGCGAGCAAATTACGCTCTGCAACACCTGACTGAATACCGTAGTGCTCGACATTGCTATAGGTATAACGAAGCGACCATGCATCGTTGATGTCCCAATTATAAGCCGCTGTTTGAATTTCGGTATCGGCTACAAAGCCAAAACCTCGTGGATCAGCATAGATACCGGGCTGAATTGGATCTTCATCTGGAATAAAAGTTGTGCCATCAGGATTATTACCATAGCCAAAGTCAAAATCCTGAACGCCAGCTTCATTAACGCCGCCTATCCACTCCGCTTTACCGGGGTGATTATAGGGCAGCGCACCCTTCCAAATAGTATTACCGGTACTGACTAACACCGAGCCCGTGGGGTCACCAAAAGCGGTGTTAAGTGACACTTCATTAAAATTCATATCTCCGTAGGGTGTAGTCTGAAAACGCGCCACTTCACGCACGCCACTAACAATGTAGTTAGGCTGGTTTTCGCGTTTCAAGTCGGTTTTGTAATAACCTATATCGAGCGTCATATTGTCAGCAATCAACCACGTTAGACCAAAGTTATAGGTTTTATCATCCCAACCTCCTAGCAAACCGTCTGAGCCACCATCGGTAAAACCAGGAGGATCAATTTTTGCATTAGGATGATCATTTTTAGAATGTCCATCATAAAAGCTTTCACCAAAGGTATAACGCCCCAACAGAACACCTTCAACAAGTGTGCCTGTGGCAGAAAACTTCCAGTCTTGACGACCACCATCACCGACTGACGTTGAAGCATAGGCCTCAAATTCTTCCTGCGGTCTTTTAGTGACATAATTAATTGCACCCGCAAAAGCATTCCGGCCATAAAGAGAGTTTTGAGGACCTTTAACCACCTCAATACGCTCCATATCAATCATGCCCATATTGGCCATGCTTTGACGTGATAGATAAACACCGTCTAAGAAAATAGCTACATTTGAAACGCGGTCTGTGGCAAAACCCTGACGCAAACCACGCAATGTAGGGCTAGACTGAAACCCAGAACTCGACTCACCAGAATAGTTAAGACCAACCGTACCACCAGCGATGTCTTCTAGATTAGTAAAATCCCTTCGCTCTAGCATCTCACTAGTAAAAGGCGTAATAGCCATTGGCACTTGTTGAAGTGATTCAGATTTTTTACGGGCTGTTACAACAACCTCTTCAATCTGCGAGTAAGCAGGCACTGAAAAAAACTGAGCCGCAATAATACCAGCACACACTGGCAGCAACTTATACTTAGACATTAAACACTCCACGATTGAATCTTATTTTTATATCCGCAATAGCAAAAAATTATGCATCTCAAGGCTTTTCGATATTTACTGTCTCAACTAACAGCCGCACAAACCTCAATAATTTTTTATAAAGGGTTAGCAAAATCAGCTGCTAGCATGCAATTGTTATAATATAATAACATTAGACTTTTTAAGTCAACCAATCGACGCAATTTCACTGTGTAATGTTTTGTTTAAAAAAACCTCGATTAAGTAAATTATACGCATTTATAAATCGAAAAAAATAGCCGGCCGGTCTAAAAAAAAACTGTTTACATCGCGTAAAACGGCACCCCTATAGCTGTAAGTGTTATTAATACTCAAATTCATTGATCACATTCGCACCCCAACCGCGGTCGAAAAGTATACAATAGGTGCATAGCCTATGCTTGAAAGACTGGTAGGATTACCATAGTATGCACATTGATATAACATTATAATAAATTCAATAAAACTAATAATTATTTTCCAACTTTATAATAACAAATTAGCGTGGTGCATCATGTTTAAACAACTCCCTCATCATTTAGCATATCTGGCCTTGGCAAGTTCACTATTATTAACTGCATGTGGTGGTGGTGGTGGTAATGGCGCAGAAACGCCGGACACTATTCAAGCCGATGAATTAACATCAAGTGATATCGCCATTACAGGTTCAGCTGTTAAAGGCCCAATCGCCAGCGCCATAGTCAAGCTATATGAAATCGACTGGACTGCCGCAGATCTTAAAGGCCCACTTATTGGTACTGGCAGCACAAACGCAGAAGCACAAATTCAAGATTTAACCATTAATACTCAGCGCCAAAATCCAAAACGCCCAGAAAATAGCTATCTTATTGAGTTTGAAGGTGGCACCGACCTTACAAACAATGCACCAACCATAATCCCCGTGCTGAAAACCATCTTTACCTTCAACTTTGCAGGCGAATTAAACAATCCGACCGTAGAGTTACCAACTATCTATGCAACACCATTATCCACCTTTGCTGTCGAGGTCGTAGCCGCTAGAGGCGTCGCGGGCAATGACACAAACGGCGACGGAATAGTCTTTCAAAGTGAGATTACTATTGCATTAGATGAAGCCCAGGACCTAAGCAAGGCTATCTTCGGGCTAGGTATACTCAATAGCAATATTGATTTTTTTGAAACCTCACCCATGCTATCCAACAATACCGAGCAAGCAGCCACTCTAAATTATCGTACCGCGTCTGAAGTTTTTGCCGCAATAATTGACCAGCTTGATAACGCAGGTACAGGCACAAGCACAGAGATTATCCAAGGCTTAGCCGAAGACATTCAAGACGGCGCGATTGACGCCATGAATGGCAGTGAAAGTATCAGCGCACTCAGTGATATTAGCAACCTGCAAGCACAAGCGTCTGATTACTCAGGCTTAACTGTTGTAGGAACATCAATTCCCTTCTCTGACATCAATATTCTGCTAGTTGATGAGCAAGAATATTTAGGAACCGCAGATGAAGTTACTCCAGATACCTCTGGCGACCTAGCCACTGCACCAGTCCTTGGACCGATTGTGCTTGGAGATGATAGCGATGGGGACGGTACTATCGATGCAAATGACGACTGCCCTCTACCACAAAACAATACCGGTACCATTGATACTGATGGCGACGGTATATGTGATGAAACAGATGCATTTGATAATGACGCCAACGAAACAACCGACAGTGATAACGATGGCACCGGCGACAATAGCGACCTGTTCCCAAATAACAGCTTAGAATCCGAAGATTCGGACAATGATTGCGGCACCATTGATACGTCATCCGATACAGCGGGTAATGGATGCGGTGACAATAGCGATGCATTCCCGTTTGATAGCGATGAACAACTCGACACTGACAGCGACACCATAGGCGATAATAGCGATGCATGCCCAAGCAATGCG
>JBNMPW010000059.1:0-16850 GCA_051277205.1 Oceanicoccus sp.
CATTGTCCAAATACCCCCTTCTTTTATTAATTAATAAAACGACGATAAATACAACTGTAAGAGCTAGGAAAAAACTGATTGCGGCCGAGACGACTTCATTATATTCGACAGCGCCATCGGCTAGAAAGCTCTCTACTGGAGCCACTAACGCGCCGATAATACAAAAGACCACAGCTGCAAAAATTTTTAATTTTCTTATACCACTTTCATTACGCAAGGCACTCGACATAAGGCTAACTCCTAGCTCAAAGATAAAAATATTGAGAATATATAATTATGTAAAATCCTCGCCCAAGATTACTGAGGGAGGCACGTCAGAAAAATAAGCCTACACTATTACGATACTTAAAATTAAAGTGCTGCCTAGATCCCTTTGATAAAGTATTGTCCTTATTCAACACTGGAATTAATTACATATAGGTTCTGAATAATTTCAATACTAAGGTTTTAGTCGAGATCACCAATTTATTATATTACTTACTCCTGCACTAATAGCTGCTATCCCGCCCAATACGGCGACTCCACCACCGAGAACACCAGCCACACCACCAGTAACGACAATGGCGCTTGTTCCACCTGCAACTGCTGCAATCCCGCCAACAACTGTGAGTATGTCGCCAACCGGGCCACCACCATTTACGGCTTCAAGTTCACTCACTGTTAATTCTCTCATGTCCATTTTTAGCTCCTAGAATTTATATTTAAATAGATTAACCAGTATGGCCAACCAGCTCGATTTGCTTCCCTGCAAACCTGACCGTTTCCGGCCTATGTGCGACTAAGATCCTAGTGATTGCGAGCCCTTGAATATGTTCATTTACCAAAGTCTCTTTTTTGACATCAAGATTACTAGTCGCCTCATCCATGAACAGTATGCGTGGCTCCCGATAAAGCGCGCGTGCCAACACTACCCGCTGTTTTTGCCCGCCGCTTAAGTTAGCCCCCATATCACCTACGAGCGTATTATATTGCATGGGCATGAGTATTATTTCATCATGTATACATGCCATATTTGAACAGCTTATTATTCGCTCCATATCCAATTGCGGTGAAAAACAGGCGATATTGTCTGCAATCGAACCACTCATTAATTGGTCATCTTGCATAACACCTGCAATTTGACTGCGATAATGTGATAGTTGATTAAGCGGCTTACCATCAACCAACAATTCACCCTCACTGGGGGAGAGCAAACCCATTAAACATTTAAGCAACGTTGTTTTTCCGCAACCGCTGGGGCCAGTAATAGCCACTGTCTCTCCGGGCTCTATAATAAAGCTAATATTATGGAAGACAGGCTGATCCGAGCCTCCAAAACTATAACTGAGATTACGCGCTTCGATTCTGCCCTGAATAATATAGGATTCATTTTTTTGAGTTGATGACAATTCTGACGACGGAAATAAAGTGTCATGCTGATCAATATCTTCTGCCGGTGTAAAAACGATATCTGACAACCGATCCAAATGTAAGCCCACCATTTTTAGCTCAATCCATTGCCCTATCAAAGCATCCATAGACGCAACAAAACGGCCCTTATAGCTCATAAAGGCGTATAGCATCCCCAAAGAAATAATATTATCCATTACAGCTGTCGCGGCAAAGTAAATAACGATAAGGTTTTCTAAACCAAACAAAAGGCTACTAATAGTGCCGTATGAGATCTCACATCGGGCAATGCGAATGCCTTTATTCAAGCTATCAGCCAAGCGGTTTTGCCACTCACTCTGCCGACTATTTTCCCTCTGAAACAGTTTGATAGTCTGGATTGCACGAATCGATTCAATAAAATGCGAATCGTGCTTTGCAGCAGCAACAATGCCTTCTTCGGTAAGTAATCTTAGCGGACGATATAACGAAAATCGTAATAACGCATAAAGTAATACCACCGCTAATACTATGAGGGTTAATTTGACATCATAGAAAAACATAGCGGCCAGTGTAATCATAGCCATCACACCATCGATAATGGCTGCAACCAAGCCTGCAGTGAGCAACTGACGGACGCTTCCTAGAGAGCCAAAGCGAGAAATAATATCGCCCATATGACGTTTATAAAAATAGTCCATGGGCAAACGAATTAGGTGACGGAATAAGTTGGCTGCCATTTGTATATTCAAACGATTTGAAACGTGCAGCACCACAAAATCACGCAATAGACTGGTACCCGTTTGAATCAACATCAACAAACCGAAGCCAAGAGCAAGAACTAACAATAAGTTTTCATCATTGCGCATGATCACATCATCAATGATTATCTGCATATAGAAAGGTGATGTCACCGCAAAAAGCTGTAAAAGAAAGGACAGCAATATTAGCTGTATTAAGCTGCGCTTTAGCCCTACTATTCTTGACCAGAATTGGCCAAGCCTCAGAGTCTGCTTGTCTTCCCCCGCCTTGAAACCTTCTGTCGGTGTTAACTCAAGGGCCACACCTGTAAAATGATTGCCAAATTCATCCCTACTGAGCTTACGCTCGCCGATGGCAGGATCATGAATGATGACATGCCTTCGCCGTATAGCCTTAAGAACCACAAAGTGGTTCATGTCCCAATGTAGAATACAGGGTTTTTGCAACTGCTCTAGTTGACCTACGTCTAATCGCAAAGCACGAGAAGACATGTGCATACGAGCCGCAATATCCATCACAGCCTTCAAAGTAGCACCATGACTTGATACAGAATATCGATGTCGCAAGCTCACAATATCTGTCTCAAAGCCGTAAAAGCCAGCAATCATTGCTAGGCAAACCAAACCACATTCAGCTGCCTCTGCTTGCACAATGACAGGTAAATGATGCCTGCTGCCAAAGCTCAGTAGTCTTTCAGGTCGCGCCTGCTCTAGCACAACCTCCATTACAATCGCCCCTTTAAGCTATAAATTGGCTCAAGCAGCCATCGAATTAGTGATCGATCTTCCAATCGAATATCTGCCGAAAGTGTCATCCCAGATTTGAGTGAAAAATCACGACCATAAGCCTGAACACTGGGCTGGCTCAAATCAGCATATAAGCTATAAACAGGCTCCTGTGTAGAAACAGGGGCACTCAATAACTCCCCGGGCAAAAGGATGGTGTCAGATACACTTTTTACCTTAGCTTGATAGAGGCCAAACTTTTGATAGGAAAATGCATCATACCGAATATCTAAATACTGGCCCGCCTCGACAAACCCAACAGAACGCACAGGCACCAGCAATCGGGCTGTCAATTTTGCATTCTTTGGAATCAGCGTCAGTAGCGGAATACCACTTTGCGCCTGCTGCCCCTCACGCACCTGCAAACTGTTAACCACCCCTGCACGAGGGGCTTTGATAACATGAGCACGCCTGCCACTCAGCTGCGCTATTTGCTGGGCTATATTACTGAGGCGCTCCTTTAATTCGCCTAGAGTATTATCGTGTTCATCCGGCAATAATTGGCTTTCGGTCTGTAATTGCTGAATCGTATTGCGCTGACTAACCTGGCTCCGAGATAGCGCCTGGCGCTCGCTACGTAACTCTAACGAAGCACCTATAACAAGATCTCGATCAGAGGAAGATATGTGCTGATTGTTACTTAGTTTCTTATAACGAGTAACTTTTTCTGTAATCAGGGCTAAGCGTTGTTCGAGTGTATCCTTTTGCTGACCAAGCAGCGCAAGGTCTTCCTGTGCTGCCGTAATGCGCTGCGTGACATCCAGCTCGCGTCGCTGATAAATACTGCGCGATCTTTCAATTTGGTCAGTGAGAAGTGTCCGCTGAGTTTCGTATTCCGCAAGTAGCAATGCTTCTAAATAGGTGCCATTTGTAAGTATTCGATCACCGTTAACGATGATTAAAGGCTGCCCTTCAATAACTGAGTCGCCCTCGCCAATCAGGACTTTTCTAATAATTCCAGTACCTTCAGCGTAAACACGAATAACGCCAGTGGAAGGCTCCAACCAACCCACTACCGTCACCTTGCGAGCGTAGGTGCTAGAGACGAGCCAGTAGAGCGCAAGCACTACCCAGAAAAGCAGTAACCCCAGTACAAGACTATACGATAGTTGAGGCACAAGCAGAATGTCACCGTGCAAACGATGGGTATGATTTTTCAATACTTGCTGGCGAAATAATCCCTTATTCACAACATCCCTTTTGTTGACAGCTTAGCAGTGGAAACTTCGAAATTAATCAACCAAGCTTGCTAACTTTTATTAAGGTAGCATGACTTCGTCAAATTAAAAACCGCTTTGTTGTAGTGAGGTCCTTTTTTAGCAGGATAGGTCAGCTTTCGCGTATTTATTGTGATCGCCGCGCCGCCAAAATTTTTCAATTTTAAGCAGTTCTAGCATTCCACCCTCTTCTCGCGGGTATAAAAAAACCGCCAGCTGGCGGTTTTTCAAATACTCAATGAGAACTTTACATGATAGGCACTTATAGTCGTTCGGGTATTGTTGTAGCCGCAACTCAGTGTTTAAACATTAATAAAAAAAGTTACAATCGCTGAATACACAGAGCACTGGGCAAGCTCTCGCCGATAAAAAACCTAGGGGATTACGGTCTTACTATCTGCCGGATGAAGGACCTATTTTCTATAAGACGAAAAATGCTTCTCGTGAAAGGTCTCTCAATATCGGTTTATTTAAAACCCAATACATCCTGCATATCATATAAACCACTGTTTTTACTTGCCACCCAAACAGCAGCTCGTATTGCACCGCGACCAAAACTCATCCGTGAACTGGCTTTATGGCTAATTTCAACGCGCTCACCATCAGCTAAATACATCACCGTATGATCGCCCACTACATCACCACCGCGCACAGTAGCAAAACCAATTTCGGTAGCAGTGCGCGCGCCAACTTGTCCTTCGCGACTTAACACCGCCACCTCCGAAAAATTGCGATCCAAACCTTCGGCCACCGCCTCACCTAAACTCAAAGCCGTACCAGAAGGCGCATCCACTTTATGACGGTGATGCGCCTCAACGATTTCGACATCGTAGTCATCACCCAAAATTGCTGCCGCTTCTTTTGCCAACTTGAAACATAAATTAACGCCGGTACTGAAATTAGTCGCCATACAAATTGCCGACTGCGCTGCCGAATCGGCAATCGCTATTTTATCATCGGCGGTGCAACCGGTAGTACCAATAATCATTTTCTTGCCAGCGGCAGCACAAAGTGCAGCGTTAGCCACCGATGAAGTCGGTGTTGTAAAGTCGACCAACACATCGAAGTCATTGATCACCTGATTAATGTCGCCAACGATAGTAATACCGTTTTTGCCTAAACCGGCCAACTCACCCGCATCCTTTCCAAGAGCAGGACTTTCTGACCATTCAATCGCCACTGCCAATTCCGTATTGGCATTGAGACTAACAGCTTCAATCAAGGTTTTACCCATACGACCGGCAGCACCGGTGATAGCAATTTTTACAGTCATTAGTTGAAACCTTTTAACCAAGAATTATAGGTCGAATTAAGATCCGTTATTTAAGCATCAATGATGGCTCAAGATCCACCCTACGGCAGTACTAATAAATAGAGGAAAAATCAATTTAAGCTTTTAGCGTTGGAAATAGTGCGCCAGTGTAAGGAAGTACTGCGCACAGAATCCTACTCTAAAAGATTAAATTTTCATGTCATCGAAAAAGTTTTTAACACCATCAAACCATGAGTTTTTACGTGGCGACTGATTACCCTCTTTATCAAAGGACTCCTGCAATTCGGTTAACAGTTCTTTTTGACGCTTGGTTAAATTCACCGGCGTTTCCACTACAACACGACACAAAAGATCGCCGGTGGAACCGCCGCGCACAGGGCTTACGCCTTTACCACGCATCCGAAATAACTTGCCAGTTTGCGTTTCAGCTGGGATTTTTAACTTAACACGACCTTCTAAAGTCGGCACTTCCAATTCACCTCCGATAGACGCATCGACAATACTGATTGGCACTTCACAGTAAAGGTGCTTGCCATCGCGCTCAAAAATATTGTGATCGCGGACGTTAATTTGTACAAACAAATCGCCCGATGGACCACCGTCTGGACCGGCTTCACCTTCACCACCTAAGCGAATTCTATCGCCGGTATCAACACCAGGCGGTACTTTGACTGACAATGTTTTAGTTTCTTCAACCAAGCCTTGACCATGGCAGCTATTGCAAGGGTCAGAAATCATCTTGCCCTTGCCACGACAGTTGGGGCAAGTTTGCTGAACCGAGAAAAAGCCTTGCTGCATACGCACCTGACCCATACCGTTACAGGTAGTACAGGTGACTGGCGAGCTACCTTTTTTAGCGCCGTTACCGCCACAAGGCTCACAGGCTACCAACGTTGGGATACGGATTTTTACTTCTGTACCTTTAACAGCTTCTTCTAGATCAACATCCAGGTTGTAGCGTAAATCGCTACCGCGAGCAGGGCCGCGACTACGTCCACCGCCGCCGCCGCCGCCACCAAAGATATCGCCAAACACATCGCCAAAAATATCACCAAAGTTACCGGCACCACCACCACCACCGCCGGCATTACCGCTGACCGCTTCATGACCGTATTGATCGTAAGCACCGCGTTTTTGTGCATCGGACAATATTTCATAAGCCTCGGAAGCTTCTTTAAACTTGTCTTCAGCATCTTTATCATCCGGATTACGATCCGGATGAAACTTCATCGCCACTCGGCGATACGCTTTTTTAATCTCTTTTGCGTCAGCGCCTTTTGCGACGCCAAGGACTTCATAATAATCACGTTTGGACATGGTTGTTTAATTCCAATATATGTAAAGCTGTCAGTCGCTTACTGCCTGACATCGGAGGCTTAGTACAAGCCCTAAAATCTGTTTTTTGAACTGCGCTGAAAACGGCAACGTCAAAAACACAAATGCGCGGGACATGCCCGCGCTTTTTTGAACAAGGACGAACGCCTAGTTACAGACGTCCGACCAAATAAGTAACTACTTACTTATCTTCTTTTACTTCTTCAAACTCGGCGTCAACAACATCATCACCGGCACCGCTTTCTGGCTCAGCTGCCTCTGCACTTTCAGCTTCCGCTGCAGCCGCTTGCTCAGCATAAAGTTTTTGCGCTAATGAGCCAGAAGCTTCGGTCAATTTTTGCGTCGCCGCTTCCATTGCCGCTAGGTCATCGCCAGCAATTGCTTCTTCAGCTTCTTTCAAAGCAGCTTCGATGGTAGATTTCTCTTCATCAGTGGCTTTGTCGCCAGCTTCTTCAAGCGTTTTCTTGGTCGCATTGATCAGACCTTCAAGCGTATTGCGGGCCGTTACCAGTGCTTCAAATTTCTTATCAGCTTCGGCGTTAACTTCTGCATCCTGTACCATCTGTTCGATTTCTTCATCTGACAAGCCGGACGATGCCGTAATACGGATAGTCTGCTCTTTACCAGTAGCTTTGTCTTTAGCGCCAACATGTAAGATACCGTTAGCATCCAAATCGAAAGTTACTTCAATTTGTGGCATGCCACGTGGTGAAGCTGGAATGTCCGCCAAGTCAAAACGACCCAGTGATTTATTCCCCGACGCTTGCTTACGCTCACCTTGTACAACGTGAATAGTTACCGCCGATTGGTTGTCTTCTGCGGTAGAGAAAATTTGCGATTTCTTGGTAGGAATCGTGGTGTTTTTCTCAATTAATGCAGTGGCAACACCACCCATTGTTTCGATACCCAATGTCAGTGGCGTAACATCCAACAACAACACGTCTTTAACGTCGCCGCTTAATACGCCACCTTGGATCGCAGCACCCATAGCAACAGCTTCATCAGGGTTAACATCTTTACGAGGCTCTTTACCGAAAAACTCAGCCACTTTAGTTTGTACTAAAGGCATCCGAGTTTGACCACCTACTAAAATAATTTCGTCTATTTCGCTAGTCGATAAATCAGCATCTTTTAATGCATGCTTCAGCGGCGCCAAAGTACGCTCTACCAAATCACCCACTAATGACTCTAGCTTGGCGCGAGATAGCTTAACTACCAAGTGTTTAGGACCTGAAGCATCAGCGGTGATGTATGGCAGGTTAATTTCAGTTTGCTGTGATGAAGACAATTCGATTTTGGCTTTTTCGCCCGCTTCTTTTAAGCGCTGCATTGCTAATGGATCGCCTTTCAGGTCCATACCGCTTTCTTTTTTGAACTCATCCGACAAATATTCGATCAAACGCATATCAAAATCTTCACCACCGAGGAAGGTGTCACCATTGGTCGACAACACTTCAAACTGGTGCTCGCCATCAACTTCTGCGATCTCGATAATTGATATATCAAAAGTACCACCACCTAAGTCATAAACCGCAATCGTGTGATCGCCTTTTGACTTATCCATACCATAGGCCAAAGCTGCTGCGGTTGGCTCGTTGATAATACGCTTCACTTCTAGACCGGCAATTTTACCCGCATCTTTAGTCGCCTGACGTTGTGAATCATTAAAGTAGGCGGGAACTGTAACAACAGCTTCAGTCACTGGCTCACCCAGATATTCTTCAGCGGTCTTTTTCATTTTCATTAATACTTCGGCGGAAACCTGAGGAGGCGCCATTTTCTCACCGCGAGCTTCAACCCAGGCATCACCATTGTCAGCCGCAACGATTTTGTAAGGCACCATAGCGATGTCTTTCTGTACCACGTCGTCTTTAAACTTACGGCCGATCAAACGCTTAACCGCAAATAAAGTATTGGTGGGGTTAGTAACAGCCTGGCGCTTGGCACTTTGGCCAACCAAAATTTCACCGTCATCTGTATAACCGATAATAGAAGGTGTAGTGCGATCACCCTCAGAGTTTTCAATAATTTTACTCGTGCCGCCATCCAATACTGCTACGCAGGAGTTGGTGGTGCCGAGGTCTATACCTATGATTCTACCCATGTTACTTCTCCAGTTGCTCTTTACATGCGGGCCGTATTGTTACTACAGCCGCGTTTCAATTCAGTTGTCTTATATATGGGTGCGAATTGATCAATTTCAAGTCCGCAACCGATGTTTGTTAACGCTATTTAAAAGCTATTTTTAAGCCTGCTCATCAATAGGTGGGGTTACCGCCTTTGAGACCATTACCATAGCAGGGCGCAACAGGCGCTCATTTAGAATGTAGCCCTTCTGCATCACCAAGGTGACAGTGTTAGGTTCTACATCCGGGTTCTCAACCATTGACATGGCTTGATGATATTGCGGGTCAAAGGGCTCACCCAGCGGATCAAGCTGCAACACGTTGTGCTTGCTCAAGGTATCCGTAAGTGACTTTTGCGTCATCTCAACACCTTCTAATAGAGGCTTAAGTATCTCGTTTTCTTTATCAGCCGCCTCAACCGCGCGCGCTAGGTTGTCCGATACGGCCAGTAAGTCGGCTGCAAATTTTTCTAGGGCAAACTTGCGGGCTTTATCGATATCTTGCTCGGCCCGACGCTTAATGTTCTGAGCATCTGCCAAAGTACGAAGGGCGTCATCTTTGGTTTTCACCAACGCGTCTTCTAATTCTTCAATCCGGGCTTCTGGGCTGAGTTGCTCAGGAGCCGCATCTTCGCCGACGGTTTGCTCGGCGCTGGCGCCTTCTTCTAGTATTGCGTCAGATTCAGGCAGGTCAGATTCAGGGGGGGTTTGTTGTTCGTCAGACACCTTGCTCTCCAGTGTTTGGTTGTATTAAAGGTTGGGTTGACCCAAAGCTTTGGCTGTATTAAAAATTAGACAGCATTCAAAATTTTGGCGGTATACAAGGCCAGCGCACTGACCGTTCTGCCATGAAATATGGGGGCTTGCGAGGTGAATTCAAGGGGTGTGGTGAAAACTAGACAATTACATACAAAATCAATTACTTAGAACGAGCCCATAATGCCCTGCGGAGGTGCAAAACTAGGCTCAACGTTGAATACCAAGACCAACAACGGCAATCAGGCCTTCGTCAAAGCCATACTCAATATCTGAGCTGTCATATCAACAATCGGAATAACCTGCTCATAATGCATACGATTGGGGCCAATCACCCCCAGCACGCCCAAATTATTACCATCGGCTTGGTAAGGGGCGGTGATCAAGCTAAACCCCCCCAGCATGTCATAACCCGACTCTTCGCCAATAAAGACCTGAATACCCTGCGCCTGGATACTACGATCAACCAATTCGAGAATATCCTTCTTCTGCTCAAATGCTGACAACAATCCCTGCAGCCCCTGCATATCTTGGTCCGGGCTGAGCTTCAGCAACTGACTCTCGCCGGCCACCACATAGTCGGTATCAGGGCCCGCGTCGTCTGCCTCAAACGCTTGGCTGGCTAAATCGAGAGTCGCTTGCATATAGCTGTCGATAGAATCTTTATCCTGCCGCATTGCCGTCAACACCGCCCGCCGCACCTGCGACAACGTCTGGCCGGCATAGCGCTGATTGATCAAGTTAGTTGCTTGCTGCAATTCGATAACGCTGTATTCGCGAGAGGTGTGCAGCACGCGGTTTTCAACTTCGCGCTCATTGATCACTAAGATCACTAACACCCGATTACCGGATAAAGGCAAAAACTCAACTTGACGCAAAGCTTGTTTATTGGGTTTGGGGACGGTGACCAACCCCGCTTGCGAGGTGATAGATGACAATAGCTGAGAGGCGGATTTGGCAAGTTCTTTAGCGGTCTTATTCGGATCAAGCTGCCGCTCTAAACTTTGCAGGGCGACATCATTAATCGGCTGCATCGCCACCAAACTATCTACAAACATGCGGTAACCCATCGCCGTGGGGATGCGACCTGCTGACGTATGCGGCGCGGTAATAAAGCCCAACTCTTCTAAGTCCGACATGACATTGCGCACAGTGGCCGAACTGACCGCCAGACCGGAATCTTCCAGCAAGCTGCGCGAACCCACCGGCTGCCCATCGCGGATATAGCGCTCGACCAGAGTTTTTAGCAGTATTTGCGCTCGCTCAGTGACGATTTCTGTCGGCATGGTAGATGGCATCTCACGTGGTTTTTAACATTCTAGCGGAATTACAGTGGCTACGGCAAAACATGTAAAGAATGTAAAAGCTACTGTTTAGAAACCAGCATTCATGCGACATTTAACAGCGCATTAACAAGGAGTCACCACAATGAGTATCGCCCACCCCTGGCTAGAGGAATCCCCTTGGCCAACCGCACTTCTATCAAAAGCACAACTTGAAGCAAAAATTGAGCGCATCAACACACTCACTAATATCGGCTATCTCGGCACGGTACGCAAAGACGGCAGTCCCATTGTCAGCCCAGTTGAGTTTTATGCTCATAACTTAACACTGTATATCTTTCCGCAACCCAACAGCCCAAAAACCAAAGCCCTTAAACGCGACCCCCGAATCTCTTTCGCGATCGCCAACCCAATGGCTGGCTGGGCCTGCGTAATGGGCGCCCAGTTTTTTGGCAACGGCACTTTATTAGACCCCGGCACCGAAGAATGGGAATTGGGCATGAAAGTATTTAAATACCCCGCTGCCAACTTTGAAGTGGGCCGCAATTTTGATTACAAGCCGCAGGGCCAACTGCTCAGAATAGATCCCGAGCGCATTGTCTACACCGAGCATATGCTGCGCAAAGAGGGCTATGCACCGCGTCAAATTTGGCATAAAGATCAAGAAGATGTGGAAGCTAAGCAAGGGACATATGCTGGCACTTAAAAATTTACTTTGGGCGCCAAACTAGCAGCCAGCCCCGATTCCAGTCACTACGATGATCCTTTCTAGGCCGTTTTGTTGCATTGCATTGAGGATATTAACCGTGCCCTCTGAAAAGACAGAGACAGGTTTACGCGTAGGCCCTATTCCAATAGCTATAACAACCGCATCGCTGCCCGCCATAGCAGACTTAATGGATACTGACCTCGCACCATGCCGCGCGGGGACCCCCCATCCTTAAGTAAACTCTAGGGCGACCCCCAATTTATCCACTCTAACCGACTTAAAAAAAGCCCATCCAAGCACTGGACAAACCACTGTATATACAACCATAATACTGTACAAACAAACAGATATTGGATTACCGCCATGCTTGCCCATCTCAGCATTAATAACTTTGCCATTGCCGACCAACTGGACATGGAGTTTAACCGTGGTATGACCGTGATTACCGGCGAAACTGGAGCTGGTAAATCCATTATGCTCGACGCATTGGGCCTTGCGCTTGGTGACCGAGCCGACCCAAAAGTAGTACGTCAGGGCAGCGAGCGCGCCGACATCCATGCCTGCTTTGACATCAGCCACGTCAGTGAAGCCAAACAATGGCTCCAAGAGCGCGATTTATTAGTCGGCGATGAGTGTCTGCTGCGCCGTATTATCACCGCCGAAGGACGTTCTCGCGGCTTTATCAACGGCCGCCCCGCCACCCTGCAAGACCTTAAAACCATCGGCGGTATGTTGATTGATATTCACAATCAACATGCTCATCAATCATTGCTGAATAAAGAGCAGCAGCGCCGCCTGTTAGATGAATACGCCAACCTCGGCTCCCTCAGTGCAGAGATTAAAACTGTCAGCAAGCAGCACCATAAACTGCAGCAAAGGCTGTCACTACTAGAAGCTAACCGCGACGAGCAGTCAGCCAGAGCACAGCTACTAGGCTACCAAGTCGAAGAGCTAGATAAGCTCGATATGCAAAAGGATGAATTAAACAAGCTCGAACAAGAACAAAAGCAACTGGCTAATGGCGAGCAGATTATGCAAGCCTGCCAACATACCATTGCGCTCTGTAATGAAGGCGAACTGAATGTTGTCAGTATTCTTAATCAAGCACTGCGCTCGTTGGGTGATATACCCGCTAAGAGCAATACCTTAAGTGAAGCTGAACAATTACTTAAAAGTGCTTTGATCCAAACTGAAGAAGCCAGCTTAGAACTACAGCATCATCTTGACGGTTTTGAGCTAGACCCCGCCCGCTTGCAGTTGGTAGAGTCGCGGCTATCAACTATTTATGACATTGCCCGCAAACACCATATCCGCCCCGAACAGTTGCCCGAATTACATCAAAGCTTGCTCGACGAACTGACCGGCATTGCCGGCAGTGATGGAGAGATTGAACAACTGCAGCAACAACTGGCGCAACTTTTAGAGCAGTATCAAACACTGGCAACCAAGCTTAGCAAAAAACGTAAAACCGCCGCCAACAAACTACAAAAGCAGGTAGAGAAACAATTAGCCGATCTGGCCATGGCCAACTGCCAATTCACCATTGCGCTCAATAGCAAAGACGACAGCCAGCCGCAGCAAAATGGCGGCGAAGATATTGCCTTTTTAGTCAGCACCAATCCCGGCCAGCCCGCTCAGTCCTTAGCTAAAATTGCCTCCGGCGGTGAACTCTCGCGTATCAGCTTGGCAATCCAAGTTGCCACTGCCAAAACCAGCGCTATTCCCACCTTAGTATTTGATGAAGTCGATGTCGGTATTGGCGGCGCCACAGCCGAAGTGGTCGGTAATTTATTGCAGGAGTTAGGTGATCGCGGTCAGGTGCTTTGCGTGACGCATCAGGCACAAGTGGCAAGCAAGGGCCATCAGCACTTATATGTCAGCAAAACCGCCAGCAAGAAAGCTGTCAGCACACAGCTGGCTCAGCTCGACGAACAGCAAAAAATTGAAGAGATTGCGCGGATGCTAGGGGGCATCGCAATTACCGATCAGTCGCTGGCCCACGCCAAAGAAATGCTGGCCCATTAAGCTAGGTCTTAGGCTTCACATAAAGCACTAAACTGTGGTCGACGATCTCAAAACCATGCTCTTCGGCCAACTCATGCTGGCGCTGCTCGATGATCGGGTCAACAAACTCAACCACTCGATTGGTTTCAAGACAGACCATATGGTCATGATGCTCGCCCTTGGCCATTTCAAAAACCGAATGGCCACCTTCAAAATTGTGCCGCACCACCAAACCGGCGGTTTCGAACTGGGTCAACACCCTATAAACCGTAGCCAAGCCAACATCTTCACCCGTATCCAGCAAGGCGCGATAGACATCTTCAGCGCTGAGGTGGTGGCTATCCTGCTCCGCCCGCTCCATTAACTGCAGAATCTTGACTCTCGGCAAAGTGACTTTTAGACCCGCTTTACGAAGTTCCTGATTTTCAATAGCCATAGTAGGCAGCCCTTAGCGTTACAGAATAGTTTGAGGTATTATCTACGTCCGAGTCATAGAGTGAAACCCATATGCCAAAATATATTGCCTTTTTTATTACCTTATTGTGCTTTAACCTTACTGGCTGTAGCACTTTACAGTTTCCTGGGGTTTATAAGATCACGATTGAGCAAGGCAACATCATTACTCAGGAAATGGTTGATCAATTAAAACCCGGTATGTCCAAGGAGCAAGTGGAATACATTATGGGCACAGCAATGATCAAGGATACATTCAATGCCGAGCGCTGGGACTATGTCTACAATATCCAGCGTGGTAAGCAAAATCGTGAGCAACAGCGCCTAAGCTTATTTTTCAAGGCGGATGTACTGGACTATTTCAGCGGTGACTTTCTGCCAACCGCCACTGGCGAAAAAGAAACTGCTGCTGAAGTCAGTAGCGAATCAACTAGCGACCAAGACGCAGGCTAGATGTGTAACGCTGATTATTTAACGGCGGCTTTTTCAGCTTTCACTTTAGCCGCACGCGCTTTACGTACTTCTTTTGGATCGGCAATCAACGGCCGATAAATCTCTACCCGATCACCCGCTTTTAGTGACTCTTCTTTGGGCTTGCTTACCGCTTTACCGAAGATGCCCATTTTGGCATCTGCCAGCACTAATTCAGGAAATTGCTTAACAATACCCGATTGCTCAGCGGCATCAAAAACGGTGGCGCCTTGCTCCACTTCAAGCGCAATAATCTGCTGCTTGTTGGGTAATGCATACGACACTTCGACCTTTATCATCACACCTTCCTTTGATTGAATTTTGTACTGAAACGTATGTTATTGCTAGCTTTTCGGCGGCATCTTTTATTGATATAGGTGATGGGCTCTTTTTACCAATGCATTCACTAAATCATCCGCCATGCCATTAAATAAAGCCTTGGTAGCAGCGGATAATACCTTGCTATTAAGGCTAAACTCTAAATCTAAGCTCACTTTGCAAGCACTGTCACTGAGCGGCAGCAGCAGCCAGTGACCACTAAACTTATCAAATGGCCCATCGACCAAACTCATCTCAACACGGTTGCTCAGCAGCCGATTGCGAGTAGTGAAACTATGCTTGAAGCCGGCTTTGGCCAAATCTAGACGCGCCTCCATAATCAGCTGACCCGGCTCTTCTTCAAATTCACGCAACACCTGCGAGCCAACACAGCCGTCCATAAATTGCGGGTAGGCGGCAATATCATTGATCAACTGATAAACCTTATCGGCAGCATAAGGCAGTAATGCACTACGGCTAATGTCAGTCATGATTTGCGCCTACTCATCCAAGCTTACTCGTTAGCCTTTCTTTCTAACGAAACCGTTAACGGCCGTAAGTACTGTAGTTAATCTAATTAGCCGTGATGCAGTTACTGCGACCACAGCCAGAGTGACCAGACAAAAACCAGCAACACGCCAGGGCCCGCAATATAACGCAAAAGCCAGTACCAAAGCCTAAATATTCTCTCACCTTCAACATATAATTCATCGCGAAGCACTTCACGGCGCATCCGCCAACCGACAAAAATAGCTGTTAGCAAGCCACCCAAAGGCAGTAAAATATTAGCCGTAATAAAATTAAGAGCGGCAAATAAAGACATCCCCGCTACCTCTACATGCTGCCAGATATTAAACGAAAAAATCGTCGCTAACCCCATTAACCATACCGGTATTAGCACCAACGTGGCCGCGGCTGGACGCCACCAGCGAAAGCGCTCTGCCAGCCAGACAGTCGCCGGCTCCAACATCGCCACTGCTGACATTAGGGCTGCTATCGATACCATCAAGAAAAACAAAGCACCAAAATAATTGCCATAAATCATATTTCCAAAGCCATAGGGCATAGCGACGAACATCAACCCCGGCCCCATCGCTGGTGCCATATTAAGGCTGAAGACCAATGGAAAAATGGCCAAACCCGCCAACAGCGACACCACCGTATCCATCACCGCCACGGTGCAAATCATGGTACTTATCGGCCGTTTATCGGGGGCGTAGGCACCATAGGCAATTATCACCCCGGTACCAATACTCAAACTGAAAAAAGCATGGCCCAGCGCCTGCAACCAAACATCTTTCGACAACGCAGAGAAATCTGGCTGCATAAGAAACGACCAAGCAGCCTCAGCATCACCTACCCGATTGCTATAAATAGCCAATGCCACAAGGGCAATAAATAACAACGGTAAAAAGATTCGTGTACTTAAGGCGATGCCGCGCCGCACACCGGCAGCCACCACCACCAACACCAACAATAAAAATATAATGTGCCACTGCATTTGTTGCACCGGCGACTCTAACAACTGGCTAAAACTTTCTCCCGCCAATTGCGGACTGGCAGCGACAAAGCCTCCCAACAGTAATTTGCCAATATAGGCCATACTCCAGCCGGCGATGACGGCGTAATAGGACAGCACCAATAACCCAGCCACTATCCCCAGCCAACCAATCACTTGCCACCAAGCCGACCTACCAGCCTCAAGACTAACATCCTGAACCGCCGTTACTGGGTTGGCGCGACCGCGACTGCCAAGCACGGCTTCGGCGATCATCACCGGCATCGCCACCAGAAAAATACATAATATATAGGCGAGCACAAAGGCTCCGCCGCCATTCTCACCCGCGAGGTAAGAAAACTTCCATAAATTGCCCAAGCCGATAGTGGCACCGGTAGTGGCGGCAATAAATGACCAGCTTCGATGCCAACCCTGGCGCTTTACTTGATGAAATTGACTCATTAATTCGCTTGTTGATTATTATCAATACGCT
>JBNMPW010000060.1:0-16831 GCA_051277205.1 Oceanicoccus sp.
GGTATTGTGTCGCTAGGTTGCCGCCATGCTCAGTGCTGTTTAGCTGCATCGGTTGATAACCCACGCCCTCTGAAGCTAAACAGAACTGAGCCTGGCTGGATCTTTTGATTCTGATATAGCGGATTTGCCGTAAACAATAACAAGCCATTGATCTGCATCAATAAATGTATGCTGCTTTTTTCTCGCTCCTTGAAATTGGCCGTTTAGCCCTCATTAAGAAGGTAATCGAACAGTTAAAGAGGTTGTTTCAATGAGAATGGATCGTCTTACTAATCAACTACAAACAGCGCTTGCCGATGCGCAATCAAAGGCATTGGGTAAAGACCATAATTTTATTGATGTGCCGCATTTATTGGCCGCCCTGTTAGAGCAAAAAGGCAGTTCAGTACGGCCTTTGTTGCAGCAGGCTGGTGTTAACGTCAATAATTTGGGTCCGGCTTTGAAGAAGCTATTAGACGAGCTGCCTACAGTGTCCGGTACCAGCGGCGATATCCATATGTCTAACGATTTGGGGCGGGTATTAAATTTAGCGGATAAAATTTCGCAGAAAAAAAATGATGCCTATATCTCCTCTGAACTTATTATTCAGGCGATGCTAGAAGCCAACAATAAAGTCAGTCAGTTACTGCTTGATGCCGGATTAAACAAACAAAACTTATTGGCCGCCATTGATGCGGTGCGCGGTGGTGATGCGGTGAATGACCCAGCCGCTGAAGAAAATCGTCAGGCTTTAGATAAATACACGATTGATCTGACCGAACTCGCTGAAAAAGGAAAACTCGATCCGGTTATTGGTCGCGACGATGAAATTCGCCGCACAATACAAGTGTTACAGCGTCGTACTAAAAACAATCCCGTGTTAATTGGTGAGCCAGGGGTGGGTAAAACTGCCATCGTTGAAGGTTTGGCGCAGCGTATTATTAATGGTGAAGTTCCCGAAGGTTTGAAAGGTAAGCGCTTATTATCCTTAGATTTAGGCTCTTTATTAGCGGGTGCTAAATTTCGGGGTGAGTTCGAAGAGCGTTTAAAATCAGTGTTAAATGAATTGGCGAAACAAGAAGGTCAAATCATTTTATTCGTCGATGAGTTACATACCATGGTCGGTGCCGGTAAATCGGAAGGTGCCATGGATGCGGGTAATATGTTGAAGCCCGCTTTGGCTCGCGGTGAGTTACATTGCGTGGGTGCCACCACCTTGGATGAATACCGTAAGTACTTAGAAAAAGATGGCGCTCTTGAACGCCGTTTTCAAAAAGTACAGGTTGATGAGCCTAATGAAGAAGATACCATTGCCATTTTGCGCGGTTTAAAAGAACGCTATGAAGTACATCACGGTGTTGATATTACCGATTCGGCGATTATTGCCGCCGCTAAACTATCCCAGCGTTATATTACTGATCGGCAACTGCCGGATAAAGCCATAGATTTGATTGATGAGGCTGGCAGTCGTATCCGGATGGAAATTGATTCTAAACCGGAAGATATGGATCGGCTTGAGCGTCGGTTGATTCAATTAAAAATTCAGCGCGAAGCGGTAAAAAAAGATACCGATATTGCGGCTAAAAAACAGCTAGAAATTTTGGAAACAGATATCGTCAAGGCTGAACGTGAGTTTGCGGATTTAGATGAAATCTGGAAAGCCGAAAAAGCAGCTTTGCATGGTTCGCAACAAATTAAATCAGATCTTGAACAGGCGCGTCTAGATTTAGAGACTGCTCGTCGCAGCGGTGATTTAACCCGTATGTCTGAATTACAGTATGGCGTTATTCCCGAGTTAGAAAAAACACTCGATATGGCCGGTCAAGCTGAAATGATGGAAATGACCTTGCTGCGCAACAAAGTGACTGAAGAAGAAGTGGCGGAAGTGGTGTCGCGGTGGACAGGTATTCCGGTGTCAAAAATGCTCGACGGTGAGCGTGATAAATTACTGAAGATGGAAGCTGAGTTGACCGAGCGAGTTATTGGTCAAGATGAGGCTGTGGTGGCGGTATCAAACGCGGTAAGGCGTTCACGGGCTGGATTATCAGACCCTAGTCGACCTAACGGTTCGTTCTTGTTTTTGGGACCAACTGGGGTCGGTAAAACTGAGTTGTGTAAGGCTTTGTCCAGCTTTCTGTTTGACAGCGAAGACGCCATGGTACGCATTGATATGTCCGAATTTATGGAGAAGCATTCGGTGGCCCGTTTAATTGGTGCGCCACCGGGCTATGTCGGTTATGAAGAAGGTGGCTATCTAACAGAAGCGGTACGTCGCCGCCCTTATTCATTATTGTTGCTTGATGAAGTCGAAAAAGCCCATGCTGATGTCTTTAATATTTTGTTGCAGGTGTTGGAGGATGGCCGCTTAACCGACGGTCAAGGTCGCACGGTCGATTTCCGTAATACGGTGATTGTGATGACCTCTAACTTAGGCTCTGATTTGATTCAAAAGTTATCCAGTGAAAACAACTATGAAGCGATGAAGCATTCGGTGATGGACGTCGTCGGTGGCCATTTTAGGCCTGAGTTTATCAACCGTATTGATGAAACGGTGGTATTCCATCCACTGGGTCAGCAGCAGATTCGTTCTATTGCGGATATTCAAATCGACTTACTGCGCCAGCGTTTGCAGGAGCGTGAGCTTGGTTTAGTGATCAGTGATGAGGCCTTAGATATGTTGGCCAATGTTGGCTTTGATCCGGTTTATGGTGCGCGGCCGTTGAAGCGGGCTATTCAGCAAAATTTGGAGAACCCACTGGCGCAAGATATATTGCAGGCCAAATTTGTCGCCGGTGATGTGATTAACTGTGCGCTGGATCCTGATAGCAAACAGCTGACTTTTAGCACTTAAGATTAATGCTCAGAAATAAATAAGGCGCCCTTTAAGGGCGCCTTATTTATTTCTAGCTACTACAGCGTCTATAAATGGGCAGCTAGCAATTGATTTTCTCAAACTTGCGGGCGTTTTCACGTTGGCCTTCTTTCTCTTCTTCGGTCAAAAAACGTTTGCTGCCATCCTCTTCAGTAATGCGGATGCGGGCCCCTTTAAGCGCCTGCAGATTCTTTCTCGCTTGTTCACAAAGGCCGGAGTCTTTAAGGGGCATTACTTCCATCGGGCCGAGGTCTTTGCCTGTGTCCGCGCGGGCGGATTCTTCGCCTGCTTTACCACCGGTAGACTTAGAGCTTTTGGTGCCGCCGGAAAATTTGATAAATTCAGCATCGATGCCTTCTGGAGGTCGATCGGAGTATTGTACTGTGCCGTTTTCGTCGGTCCAGCGATAATGCCCAGCGGGGCCTGCTTGGATGGATAATGTGGCCATTAGAGCCAATGCCATCAGTAAAAGCGGTGCTGCTTTAATCATTGTTGTGTTCATTCCTTAAAATTTTAGACGTTAACCTGTCCTAATTATGGCAAAGAACTACATTTTAGAAAGTGTCATAGGTCAAAAATTGCAGTCAAATCGGTTATTTTGCAATATATATGAGTAATTTCTTGTCAAATCGTTGACTTTGGCTGATCTTCATTCAGAATCAATTGCCTCGAATGTTGATGGCCGATAGCTGTTACTTACCGGTAACTGTTATCAGCGTCGAGCCTTTGCTTACCAGTATTGGCTGTGGGACGCTCCCTTCACTCTGCAGACACACGACCTGTGTTACGAGATGCCGCTTGCGGTTCATCCTCTTTATGTAAGAGGTGGACTAAATGGCACTGACAGTAGCCACTGTCAACGGCGTTATCGCATTGGTGTGTTCCCAGTCTAGGGAGACACTTTTTGGTTGTGAGGTTTGTAACTTCCTTACATTGTAGTGTTGCTTTGCGGCGGCTTCTTGCTGTCTGCGAGTCATTTAATATGGCTTTATAGCTATTAAATAGCACATTACAAGGTTGCTGCAACTCATGTTTTTAACTCACTGATACAGGTAGCATATTGCGCCTGATTTAGAGGTATAGCTCAGTGGAAATGTTATCTGGCGGCGAAATGGTCGCACAATCCCTTGAAGATGAAGGGGTAGAGTTTATTTTTGGTTACCCCGGCGGCTCGGTTTTACATATTTATGATGCGCTTTTTCAGCGCAGCAAAATCCCCCATATTTTGGTTCGCCATGAGCAAGCGGCTACCCATGCGGCTGACGGTTATGCGCGTGCCACCGGCAAGCCCGGCGTGGTGCTGGTAACCTCTGGCCCCGGCGCAACTAATGCCATTACCGGTATCGCAACTGCGTATATGGATTCAATCCCGATGGTAGTGATTTCTGGTCAGGTGCAAAGCCACTTGATTGGTGGTGATGCGTTTCAAGAAACCGATATGGTGGGTATCTCTCGTCCTATTGTTAAGCACAGCTATCTGATTACAGATGCCAGGGAAATTCCTGAAACGATTAAAAAGGCCTTTTACCTAGCGTCGACCGGTCGGCCTGGTCCGGTGGTTATTGATATCCCTAAGGATATGACTAGCCCCACTGAGAAGTTTGAATATAACTATCCAAAAAACATCAAACTGCGTTCTTATACGCCGGCTAACCGAGGTCATTCTGGCCAGATTAAAAAAGCCATCCAGTTATTGTTATCGGCCAAGCGGCCGGTAATTTATAGTGGCGGCGGTGTGGTGCAAGGTAATGCTAGCGGTTCATTAATTGAATTGGCACGGGACTTAAATTATCCCGTAACCAGTACCTTGATGGGCTTGGGTGCTTATCCAGCCACAGATAGACAGTTTCTTGGTATGTTGGGCATGCATGGCTTTGTTGAAGCCAATAACGCGATGCATGATGCGGATGTTATTTTGGCCGCAGGGGCGCGGTTTGATGACCGGGTAACTAACACCATCAGTAAGTTCTGTCCGACGGCCAAAATTATACATATCGATATCGACCCCGCGTCAATTTCGAAAACAGTTACCGCTGATATCCCTATTGTCGGGCCGTTAGATGTCGTGTTGGAAGAGATGGTTGCTCAGTTACGTCAAATGCGCTCGGCTGACACTAGTTTGCCCGATACTGATGCTATTGACAGTTGGTGGCAGCAAATCGAAGAGTGGCGTGAAGCTCAAGGCCTGTGGACAGGAACTCGCTATGAACTTGATTCCGGCTTTATTAAGCCGCAACAGGCTATCGAGTCCTTGTATCGTGCTACTAACGGCGAAGCCTATGTCACCTCGGACGTTGGTCAGCATCAAATGTTCGCCGCTCAGTATTATAAGTTCGATGAACCGCGCCGTTGGATTAATTCAGGCGGTCTGGGCACGATGGGGTTTGGCTTGCCAGCTGCGATGGGTGTTAAGTTAGCGTTCCCTGATTGTGATGTTGCTTGTGTCACTGGCGAAGGCAGTATCCAGATGAATATTCAGGAGCTGTCGACCTGCACCCAGTTTGCTGCGCCGGTAAAAATCATTAATTTGAATAATGGTTATTTGGGCATGGTTAAGCAGTGGCAGGATATGCAGTATTCGGGGCGTTATTCGCATAGCGTCTACGAAGAGTCATTGCCTGATTTTATCAAACTAGCTGAAGCTTACGGCCATGTCGGTCTTAAGGTCGACAAGCTGGAAGATCTTGATGCGGCAATGGATGAAGCCTTTAAACTGAAAGACCGTTTGGTTTTCCTTGATGTTTACGTTGATCGTAATGAGCACGTTTATCCGATGCATATTGCGCCTAACGGTTCTATGCGTGATATGTGGTTGAGTAAAACGGAGCGAACATAATGCGGCATATTATCTCGGTATTAATGGAAAACGAGGCCGGCGCCTTAAGTCGCGTTGTTGGTTTGTTTTCGCAGCGTGGCTACAATATAGAAAGCTTGAATGTTGCGCCTACTGAAGATGGATCCCTTTCTCGACTGACACTAACCACCTTTGGTGATGATAAAAAAATTGAGCAAATCACCAAGCACCTGAATCGTTTGATCGATGTGGTGAAACTGGTGGATTTATCAGAAGGGGCGCACATCGAGCGCGAATTGATGTTGGTGAAAGTACGTGCTACCGGTGCGCAGCGAGCGGAAATTAAGCGTTGTACCGATATCTTTCGAGGTCAGATTATTGATGTTGGTCCTACTGTGTATACCATTCAAGTGACTGGTACTGCTGATAAACTCGATGCTTTTATCGAGTCAGTGGACGATGTTGCCATTATGGAAGTGGTACGTAGTGGTGTATCGGGTATTTCACGTGGCGAAAAGGTCTTGTCTATATAATCATAGCGTATGAAGCAGTGCTTCATACGCTATCCAAGGGCTGCAGTATTGCGCCCTTTTTTTTTGGAGTAACGATTACAGCGCAATTTATGTCGCTAAGCAAAGCTGTCGGTAGGTTTTCTGCGTATGTAAGTAAATATAACGATGATTAGACCTAGGCTTTTTGCTAGAATGCGTCATTTTTGAGTACTATAATTCAGTTTAAACTCTGGGGCTGTTAGCAATGAAATTAACCGATCCATCCGTAGCGTTGTCTGCCGAGCAGCGAATTGCACATATCGTCGCTACGATTAAGGCCGAAGAGCAGCGTTTGCGGAAAAAATACAGTTTCCTGAAGTATCAGGACTGGATTGGCTTCGCTGTCATGCTGGTCTCTCTCTCGGGGATGATCGCTAGCGGTTATTTATACTATCAAGCGGTCATTCCAGCTTGGGCTTGTATTATCTCGGCGGCATTTTTCGCCTCCCTATCTCATGAGTTAGAGCACGACCTGATCCACCGTCAGTATTTCCGTAAAAACAATTTTATGCATAATCTGATGATGTTAGTCGTCTGGATTATGCGACCAAATACGGTCAGCCCTTGGTATCGCCGCGGGATGCATTTTTTACATCATAAGGCGTCGGGTACTAAAAAAGATCTGGAGGAACGCCTGGTTGGTAATGGCATTCGCTATGGTTTTATGCGTTGGCTGGTGATGTTAGATGGTTTGTTGGGTATGCTGCTGCGTCACACCAGTCTGCGCAAAGATATTGATAATTTTTCAGTGTTCACCATCCTTAACGCTGCCTTTCCTTTTGCTACTTTGTATTTCGCCTTGTGGTATGTGTTTTTAGGCTTCCATGGCTATGATGCGCTATATGCTGCGACTACTTATCCGCAGTGGTTACTGAGTTCTATGGCGGTGGTAGATTTCTTAGTGGTGGTCTTAATCGCGCCTAACTTTATCCGCTCGGCGTCCTTAAATATTGTCACCTCGGCGATGCATTACTACGGCGGGGTTAGTAATTTACTGCAACAAACTCAAATTATGAAACCGTGGTTTTTTGCACCTCTGCAATTGTTTTGCTGCAATTTTGGCAGTACCCATTCCATTCATCACTTTGTGGTCGGCCAGCCGTTCTATATTCGCCAGATGGTGGCCAAGGTTGCGCATCGGGTGATGCAGGAGCAGGGTGTCAGAATGAATGATTTTAGTACCTTCTTCAGTGGTAACCGTTATCATCCAGGTTGATTGCTATGGTTAGCAATGAAAAATAGAGTGCATAAAAAAAGGGCTGGTAAAACCAGCCCTTTTTGGATTTTACGTTTCTAGTTAGACAATCTTAGTCATCGCTGTCATATAGCCGCGCAGCTTAGTGCCAACTACTTCAACTGAGTGGTTGCGAATAGCCGCATTGACCGCAACCAGTTCTTGGTTATCAACGCCCATATCTTTCAGGTCTAAACCTTTACCGATAACATCAGTGCTGATCTTGCTCATAAAGTCGGTAAGCAGTGGCTTACACGCGTGATCGAACAAGTAACAGCCGTACTCAGCGGTGTCAGAAATTACTACATTCATTTCGTAGAGCTTCTTACGGGCGATGGTGTTAGCGATTAGTGGCGTTTCATGTAGAGATTCGTAATAAGCAGATTCATCAATGATGCCGGCAGCAACCATGGTTTCAAAAGCGAGCTCAACACCGGCTTTAACCATCGCAACCATCAAAATACCGTGGTCATAAAATTCTTGCTCAGAAATCTCTTGTTCAGTATTGGCTGATTTTTCAAAAGCCGTTTCGGCAGTGGCTGCGCGCCAGCCCAGTAGATTTTTGTCGTCAGCAGCCCAGTCAGCCATCATAGTTTCTGAGAAGTGGCCAGAGATAATGTCATCCTGATGCTTCTGGTATAAAGGCCGCATGATATCTTTCAGTTCTTCGGCTAAATCAAAAGCTTTGATTTTGGCAGGGTTAGAAAGGCGGTCCATCATATTAGTGATCCCGCCCATTTTCAGACCTTCAGTGACCGTTTCCCAGCCGTATTGAATAAGCTTAGAAGCGTAAGTTCCGTCTATACCTTGCTCAACCATTTTGTCGAAGCAAAGAATAGAGCCTGTTTGCAACATGCCACAAAGGATTGTTTGCTCACCCATCAAATCTGATTTAACTTCGGCAATAGGTGAAGATTCTAGTACCCCAGCACGATCGCCGCCGGTACCAGAGGCCAATGCCTTAGCAATATCAAGGCCGTCGCCATTGGGGTCGTTCTCACGGTGTACGGCGATCAGTGTTGGTACACCAAAGCCGCGAACGTATTCAGCGCGTACTTCAGAACCTGGACATTTAGGGCAGCACATAACAACGGTTATATCTTCACGAATCTGCATGCCTTCTTCAACCAAGTTAAATCCGTGTGCATAATCCAAGGTTGCGCCTTGCTTCATTAATGGCATGATCGTAGTAACAACATCAGTATGCTGTTTATCCGGGGTCAGGTTCATCACAATATCGGCTTGTGGAATCAGCTCTTCATAAGTGCCAACCGTAAAACCATTCTCAGTCGCGTTTTTCCAAGATTGGCGTTTTTCTGCAATAGCTACGGCGCGCAATGTGTAAGACACATCAAGGCCAGAATCGCGCAGATTTAAACCTTGGTTAAGACCTTGGGCGCCACAACCGACAATAACGATTTTTTTGCCTTTGATATATTCACAACCGTTAGCGAATTCGCTGCGATCCATAAAGCGGCACTTTGCCAATTCTTCCAACTGCAGACGCAGGGGAAGGGTGTTGAAGTAATTCTGACCCATGATGAGTACTCCTAAAAAGGGGGGGCGATTCTCGACCTATCCCCCGAACACATTACTGAGCAGATGAACTGCCCACTTAAAATTCAATGGCGCGACTATATAGAAAAATTAGTGTTGCGTAAAATGATATATACGGCATACTTTGTTGCGATTATTGCAATAATAAAGTTTAACCTCAGCAAGAGAGCTGTGTAGCTTGGGTGGAAAAGTGGCAGTATTTGGAAGCTAAATATATTTACCTGTTAGGCTGACATTGAGAAAATAAGATGGACACAAAAGACCTAAAAATATTCCTCAATCTATCTGAAAGCCTGCACTTCGGGCAGACCAGTGAGGCAATGCACCTCAGCGCTTCGGCAGTAAGCCGCTGCATTCAGCGGGTGGAAGAGGAAGTGGGTCAGCGCTTGCTGGAACGCGATAACCGCAGCGTGCGGTTGACTGAAACCGGCCGTCAGTTTCAACGCTATGCCCGCCAAGCTCTGGGCCAATGGCAGTCATTTCATCAACTGGTTAAACAGGAAGCGCAAGGATTAATCGGTGAAATCAGTGTGTTCTGTTCAGTGACCGCCAGTTATAGTGTGCTGGCGGGGGTGCTGGAAACCTTTCGCCTGCGCTACCCCGATATTGAAATAAAGCTGCGCACGGGTGATCAGGCCGATGCCATTGGCCATCTATTAGAAGGTGATGATGATATCGCGATTACCGCGCGGCCCGACAAGTTATCCAGCCGCGTGCAATTTCATACCCTAACCCACTCGCCCTTACAATTTATCTTCCCCGTTGTGCACTGCACGGTAGAAAGCCAATTACGGCGTCATATAGAAGATAATCTAGCCATTCCTTGGGGGCAAATCCCATTTATCGTTTCTGAGCGCGGCGTAGCCCGAACCCGTCTAGATCAATGGTTTCGAGGGCAGGGTCACAAACCCAATATCTATGCACAGGTCAGCGGCCACGAGGCTATTGTCAGTATGGTAGGCCTGGGTTTTGGCGTGGGTATCGTGCCTGAGTTGGTATTGGTTAACAGTCCATTAAAAGAAAAAGTTACCGTGTTGGATGTACAGCCGCCATTGGCTCCTTTTGCGGTCGGTTTGGCGGCTTCCGCTCAGCGTTTAGAAAATCCCTTGGTAAAAGCCTTCTGGGAATGTGCGAAAGCATCGTACCGCAGTGCGTTTTAACTTATTATGGAGACTGATGCCGTTGATAGAAGAGCAAATATGAGTGATAAGCCGCAAGACCCCTCGACACCAGAGCCTGAAGTAGGCGCTGAGAATCCTAAGCCCGCCGAATCTGGCGCTGAAAAATTGGCTAAATTAAAAGCAGATTCCAGTGCTGCTCTTGAATCGTTGATTTTAATCGACGACCATGAAGAAGAGGTCTCGGTGGACGGTAAAACCGTGCGGATGCGCGGCATCTACCTACTGCCTAACTTATTTACTACTGCGGCGCTATTTTCTGGTTTTTATGCCGTCGTGTCGAGCATGCAGGGCAAGTTCGAAGTGGCGGCGATCGCTATTTTTGTTGCTATGGTACTCGATGGCATGGATGGGCGAGTAGCGCGTTTAACTAACACTCAAAGTAAGTTTGGGGCTGAATACGATAGCCTGTCCGATATGGTGTCTTTTGGCATGGCGCCTGCTCTGGTGATGTTTAACTGGGCGTTGGTCGACCTGGGTAAATTTGGTTGGACCTGTGCTTTTATTTATGTGGCTTGTGCGGCTTTGCGCCTAGCCCGCTTTAATACCCAAATTGATACTGCTGATAAAAACTTCTTTTCCGGTTTGGCCAGTCCGGCGGCGGCGGCATTGGTGGCCGGTGTGGTATGGGTTTGTCAGGACGTGGGTTGGGTCGGTGATGCCTTGCCGTTTGAGCTGGCGGTGATGTCGGGCTTGCTGACCGCGATTGCAGGTTTTCTTATGATACTCAATGTGCCTTATAGCAGCTTCAAAAGTTTAGACTTCCGGGGTCGAGTACCCTTTGTAGTAATGATTTTAGTAGTGCTGGTGTTTGGCTTGGTGATGTTGGACCCGGCGCGGGTGCTGTTATTGACGGCGGTAATTTATGCGTTCTCTGGCCCCTTAACAACGCTGTATAACAAGCTAAAAAACTAGTCGATAGATGTAGACTTTAGTCGTATATCTATTCAATGCCTAAACCGTATGCTTCCCAGCTGTACTGTGCTATCAGACGGCAGTCTTAAACAATAAACAATAAATGAGAAAGCTACTATTACACAGGAAATAGACCATGATTAAAAGAATTAGGATCTTCAGTTTTTTATACTTATTAGCCAGTCACGCAAGTTTTTCCGATACCAATACAACCCTATTGGAAATGGAAAACGCCTGCATTGGAAAACCCGATGCAGCTAAAACGGCAACGCTGAGCACACTAAAAGCAGAGTGCCGCCCCTCAGTAAATCATGGTGGCGCAGCAACCCCTGATGCATTAGCGGTCGATAAATTATCGACTGACGAACAACAGATTTTAGCCGCCATTATACGTTATACCGTTGCAACCAAAAACAAAGATGCCAATGCACTAGCACAACTTATCACTAATGACTTTGTTATTATTCAACCCGGTGGTAATGCCTGGGATAAACAAACCTATATGGATGTTGGCGTAGCACACTTAATGGCCATGTTTACCGAATTAAGTCTTGATATTATACCGGTGCGAATTTTCAGCACCGAAAACGCTGCCACAGTGGTCGGCTCATTTCGATTGGGCGGTTTACATATGGGTAAACCCGCTACTACTTTCGGTTTAGGCTCGATCAGTTTGGTGAAAAAAAATGACCAGTGGTTGATTCAACATATCCATAATAGTGGCATGCAGGTTTATTAAATTTACGGTCAGTTTTAACGTGACTGAAAAATTCCGCGCTAGATATTCCGGTTGTGCTCAGTAGCGATCTCAAAGAGCGCGTTGTAGTTATTCAGTAATTCTGGGTGCATCATTATGATTGCGGTAATCAGAATAAGCGTGCGGGACTCTCTCGGCCTCCGCTGCTCCTTAGCAGAGATATGCTCGTGATATCAGCGCTGAAACAATAATAGCTAACGCTTTTTTGATCGCCACGGAATCGCATTTCTATGAATAGCCAATTACTGCTGTTCTTTGCTTTTTTCGACGGGGTTATTCTGTTTTCCATCGTTGCTTTATAAACACTACAATATACCTATATTAATTAGAAATTCAGGAGGATCGCGTAATGGCTTTCAAAAGTGAAGATGATGCCAAAGCCTATTGGAAAGAAAATGTAACGCTGATGGTCAAGTTGTTAATCGTTTGGTTTGCGGTGTCCTTTGGCTGCGGAATAATTTTGGTTGATGAGCTTAATGAGTTCCGTTTAGGCGGTTACAAATTAGGTTTTTGGTTTGCTCAGCAGGGGTCAATCTACACATTTGTGGTGTTGACGTTTCTTTACGCCCGACAAATGGGGAGGCTCGATCGTAAATACGATGTCCACGAATAACCGCAGGTATAGATGATGGAACTTAAAACATTAACTTATATAGTTGTTGGTTTTACCTTTGCGCTATATATCGGTATTGCTGTGTGGGCAAGAGCGGGATCAACCAAAGAATTTTATGTTGCTGGCGGCGGCATTCATCCCATCGCTAACGGTATGGCAACTGCGGCCGATTGGATGTCGGCGGCATCATTTATCGGCATGGCAGGTTTAATTGCCTTTCTCGGTTATGGTGGTTCGGTATTTTTGATGGGCTGGACCGGTGGCTTTGTGTTGCTGGCGATGCTGCTGGCACCGTATTTGCGCAAGTATGGAAAATTCACTGTCCCAGGATTTATCGGCGATCGATTTTATTCTCGTACTGCACGAATCGTCGCCGTTATTTGTTTGATCATTGCCTCAGTAACCTATGTTATTGGTCAGATGAAAGGGATCGGTGTGGCTTTCTCGCGCTTCTTGGAAGTTGACTACAACACAGGTTTATTAGTCGGTATGGTAATTGTATTTTTCTACGCGGTACTCGGTGGCATGAAGGGGATTACGTATACCCAGATTGCACAATACTGTGTGTTGATTTTTGCCTATACTATCCCAGCAATTTTCATCTCGCTAAATTTAACCGGCAATCCCATTCCGCAATTAGGTTTAGGCTCGATGATGTCGGGCAGTGAAATTTATCTGTTGGATCGACTCGATCAAGTGGTGATGGATTTGGGGTTTGCGCAGTACACCACCTCGGCGCGATTGAGTAGTTTGAATATGTTCTTTTATACCCTGTCGTTAATGATTGGTACTGCGGGTTTACCCCACGTCATTGTTCGCTTCTTCACGGTGCCAACGGTTAAAGATGCACGGACTTCAGCTACTTGGGCGTTGATCTTTATCGCTATTCTTTATACGACTGCACCTGCTGTGGCAGCTATGGCTCGCTTAAATCTGATGGAAACTATTCAGCCTACTGGCAGTACTCAAAACCTTGCCTATGAAGATCGCCCAGTGTGGTTTAAAAACTGGGAAAAAACGGGTCTTTTAGAGTTTGACGATAAAAATGGCGACGGTTTGATTCAGTACACTGCTGATGAAGACGTCAATGAAATGGTTAAAGTTGATCGCGATATAATGGTGTTGGCTAACCCCGAAATCGCTCAGCTTCCCAACTGGGTTATTGCCCTAGTGGCAGCGGGTGGTTTAGCGGCAGCTTTGTCGACAGCGGCAGGTTTGTTGTTGGCAATATCGTCGGCTATATCTCATGACTTGTTGAAAGGGGTATTGATGCCCAATATCACCGATAAACAGGAGCTGAATGCCAGCCGAATTGCGATGGCTTTTGCGATTGCCGGTGCTGGATACCTTGGTTTCAACCCGCCAGATTTTGCTGCCGGTACCGTTGCCTTAGCGTTTGGTTTAGCGGCATCTTCTCTCTTCCCTGTGTTGATGATGGGTATCTTCAATCGTCGAGTTAATAAAGAGGGTGCGATCGCGGGTATGCTCATGGGTATCTCAGTAACCTTGCTCTATGTATTTCAGCATAAAGGTATTATGTTTATTGCGGATACGGCTTTCTTAGGCGACATGTCACCAAACTGGTTCTTTGGTATTGAGCCAAATGCCTTTGGTGCTGTTGGTGCTATCTGTAACTTCGCTATCGCCTTTGCGGTATCGTCAGTGACTAAAGCACCACCGATTGAGATTCAAGAGTTTGTCGAGCATATCCGCATCCCAATGGGGGTTGAGTCTGCTCAAGATCACTAAGCAGCTTAGCTAGAAACTTGTTCAATTGGTTTAGAGTTCCGGCTGGACTTTGCAAAGGCGCTGGTTACAAGCCCATTAACTGATAGCAATCCTCATTAATCCAGTGGCTGTTAAGCGGACATAGGTAGTTAAAAAATGTTTAAAAATAAACATCTGGTCTCTGCATTCATTGTGGCGCCTATGTTGGCGATAGGCGCTTATTTTGTTACGGATTATGTAGTCTCAGAGCAGCCGCATAAAGAACAGATTGGTAGTAGCTATCCCTTGTTGCAACTACCTAATTGTCGTTATCCCAGTGGTAAATGTGGGTTAAAAAACGGCAATTTCAAAGTTGTGGTTACGGGTAGATCTGATAGTAGTGGTGAACTGTTGCTAACTGTTAATTCTTTTTTTGCCTTGGAAAGTGTTTATGTGTCGGTGGTGCCGGATAAAGATGATGTTGTTGGTCCAACGACAATGCAGCCAATCGATGAGAGCAATAAGCAATTTCAGGTGGCGCTGCATGCGGATAAACCGACAGAGCAATTTCTTCGCTTGGTGGTGAACAGCGGTGGCGCTGCATACTATGCAGAAACAGCTATGCCATTCTTAAATTATCAAACCAGTTTTAATAAAGACTTTCGCAAATAAATGTTTCTGTATTATTTTGCACCAGTGCCTGTCTTTTGCATAGTTGTCGTCTGTGCTAGCCTTGGCTGATTACCCACTCATAATTTACTGACTGACGCATTGGCGACGCAGAGTTATTATTGGCTTGGGCGAGGCATGCTGATGCCTGACCCAAGTTGGCCGCGTGTATACTAAAATAATGTGATCGACGCGGAATTATTTACCGTACACTGGTCTAAGCTTTAGCTAATAATTGGACTGGATCTATGTTGATAAAAAATTCCGCTGATATACCGTCGTCACAAATCACCCCAGAATCTATTTACGTAAAACGTCGTCAGTTTATAACGGGTGCTGTTGTCGCCGGTGTTGCTATTGGCGCAGGCCTGCCGACAATGGCCACTGCCAGCGATGAGCTTAAGGCACTAAAGTATCGGCCGGTTAATAAAGATAAGGCGTCGGGCTTCTATACTAATGAGCTACTAACGCCTTACGAGGATGTGGCTAAATACAATAACTTTTATGAATTTGGTACTGGTAAGGGCGACCCGATAATGAATGCGGGCAATTTGACCACCGACCCCTGGTCGATAGAAATAAGCGGTCATGTGGAAAAGCCTGGTGCTTATCAATTAGAAGATCTGCTGGCAAAAGTTGATATAGAAGAGCGTATCTACCGGTTACGCTGTGTTGAAGCCTGGTCAATGGTAATTCCGTGGGTCGGCTTTTCCTTGGCGAGCTTAATCAAACAATTTGAACCCACTTCAAAGGCAAAATATCTACAATTTGAAACCCTGTATCGACCAGAAGAAATGAAAGGTCAGCGCTCTCGCACTAGCACTATTGATTGGCCCTATGTCGAAGGCTTGCGGATGGATGAGGCGATGAACCCATTAAGCTTCATGGCGACTGGCTTATACGGCAAGCAAATTCCCAATCAAAACGGCGCCCCCGTACGATTAGTTGTGCCCTGGAAATATGGCTTTAAAAGTATTAAGTCGATTGTTAAAATTCGCTTCTTAGAAAAACAGCCGGCGACTACATGGCAGCAACTACAGGCTAGCGAGTACGGCTTTTATGCCAATGTTAACCCCGCTGTTGACCACCCGCGCTGGAGCCAAAAGTCAGAGCGGCGATTACCATCTACCTTTTTTAGCCCCAATCGTGTGCGGACAGAGCCGTTTAATGGCTATGGCGAACAAGTTGCGTCTCTTTACACCGGTATGGATTTGAGTAAGTACTATTAAGCGCCTGCCGTTATAGGATATCCACTAATGGTAAAAGCGCTGTTATTCATTGTGTTATTACTGCCTGCAGTCTGGCTGGGCTATCAGGGCGTTAACAACCTGTTAGGCCCTGATGCCGGCAAGGTGTTGGTGCTGGAAACGGGGCAGTGGGGTTTACGCTTTTTATTGCTGACCTTGGCGATTACACCGTTGCGACAATGGTTCAAGTGGTCACGGTTAGTACGCTACCGCCGGATGTTAGGTTTATTTACCTGGTTTTATGCCAGTCTGCATTTTATGTCAGTGCTAACTTACTTGTTGGGCTGGAGTTTGCCTGTCTTTATCGAGGAGTTTGCCGAGCGGCCTTATATGGCGTTGGGAATAATCGCTTGGTCGCTAATGGTCCCCTTGGGCTTGAGCTCTAACCGCTGGGCTCAGCGGCGACTGGGGCGGCGCTGGAAAACCCTCCATCAGTTAACTTATGCGATTGCTATATTGGCTTGCGCACATTTCATTTGGTTAGTGCGCTCTGACTTTGGTGAGGCTCTGTTCTATAGTCTTATTCTGGCGGTCTTACTATCCTCGCGCCTTGTAGTGAAATTTCGTAATTCCTCTCGTTTGGCGGTTAGCTAGTCAGAAAGCGGCTATAACGGTTGATTTTCATCATATAAAAGCGGATGGATTGGTCGCTTTTTAAGCGCTTATCTACTCCTTTTGTCGCTTTTAGAATTTAATTACAAATAGCCGTTGACTCCATTAATCTCAACCGTATAATGCGCGCTCTCTTGTAGGGGCTG
>JBNMPW010000061.1:0-16557 GCA_051277205.1 Oceanicoccus sp.
ACTGATGACTTGGCTGTTTTTAACCATTAAGTTTTCCGTGACGTAGCTGGCATAATCAGGGTAACCAAGAGTGATGGCTAATTGATGACGCTGAGAGACTATTTTTTTCAGTACTTGATCATTGGTGGGATAACCGCGGTTAAGAAAAAGTTTATAAATCGATAACCGTGCCGCATCATCATCGGCATATCGCAAAAAAGGAAAAATATCTGGGTAATCTGTACTTACGGTGATATTGCCGCCGCCATCTGGCTGATGTTGCTCAATATAATCTTCCGGTAAACCACTCAGCTGATCTGCTGATTGCAGTTGAATATAACGGACATCATCGCGGATGTTTTTTGAAAACTGCTGACCCAATTGGGTAATATTATCATTAAGTTTACGAATATAATTACGCTCGGCTTCGCTCATATCAACACCGGAGCGTTTAAAATTGTGAATCAATTTTTTCAGATAGCGCTGGCTGTCTTTGTCGGCAGAGCTATAATTTATCTGGCTGAGACGTAGATAGATTTCTTTTGATAAAGCAATGTTGGTTAATAGCTTTGAGAAATCCTGAAGGCAATTATCAGCCGCTGCTTGCAAAGCTAGGTCGGCGTGAACATTGCTGAGCAAATACACCATACTGCTATTGTTATCGATACTCAAAAACAATTGATCAACCGGTTCTAGAACCGTTGCAATAGAATAGGGTGGCGCCAATTGTTCCAGCTCGGTAAAAGTGCGCTCGTCAGCGGCTATATTTTGTTGGCACTGGTGGCGAAGTTGTTCAGCTGTCAACTCGGGTTGATAAAGTGACGTTACAACTTTCGATTGAGCTGACCTGCTTGTAGTGTCGTTAGCAGAAAGTTGGCAGGCAGCTAGTAGATTTACCATGCACAGCCCAATCAGTGATTTTTTCAAGCAGTTAATTCTGGCTCTCTGTACATTCACAGGTGGATCATCCCGGCAGACTGCTGTGGATTTTATGGGTTGCCATTAGCAAGCGAATATAAAGCTGTTTTTCTTCATAGCGAGCAATCTAAAGCCTGCCACAACTGTACTTACGACTATCATAGCTGGCAATAATTGACTAAGTTATCAAGAAGTGACCAGTGATGGAAGAGTTGTCTATATTTAGGTATTTTTTATAAGATGGGCGCCAGCATGAGTGACCAAAATTCAGACAATAATAGCGAGAAGGCCGCGCAATGGGTTAAAAAATTAAGCCATGAGCAGTTACTCGTTTTATCCGGGGTAATGCAAGAGCTGAATGCAGTCACTTAGGATGGCGATTCATCGGCGGCAAATCTATCGGAAATCCTTCTTATAGATAGTGCGCTAACAACTAGGGTATTGCTAATAGCGCTTTTCACAACCCAAGCTCAGAAAACCATATAAACACCATCAGTCGAGCAGTAGTGCAGTTAGGGTTGCAAGGAATAAAGGCGATTTGTTTGTCGCTGATGTTGGTTGACTCACTACTGAAAGAAAATGCTAAAGACCGGATGCTACATCGGATGGCCCGTGGCTTTCATACCGCACTACAAGCAGAGAACTTATTAAAACAAGTAGGGGGTAATGAAAAGGAAGAAGAGGTGTTTATCACCGTGTTAATGTTGCATGTAGGCGATATGGCCTTTTGGAGCTGTAAGAGTGATGCTGCCAGTAAACTTGATCAGAATATTCTGGCCAAAAACGGTGGTAAGGCTGAAGTAGAGCAAGCCATATTAGGCAGTTCAATGAAAGAAATTAGCCGTGCCTTAGCTCAAGAGTTGCAACTAGGGCCTCACTTACAAGATGCACTCTACCCCTGTGCTAGCCCCAGCAAAGCAACCAAAGCTGTTTTGCTCGGTAAAGAGATTAGTCTCGCCTCAGATCAAGGCTGGGGTTCGCAAGAGTTTAGCGACGTGCTGGTTAAAGCCTCGTTTTTTTATAGGTTTAGGTCTGGACGATGTTCGTAAAATGATCAAACAGGGCGCCGACAAAGCGGCCACTGTTGCAGTCACCTATGGTGCTAATAATTTTTTTCAGCTTATACCAGCACCATCGAAAAGGTTGCGCCACCAGAAGCCAAAAAGATACTGAAATCCGATCCTCGATTGCAGCTCGATATATTGCGAGAGATGAGCACTTTAGCAAGCAAACGAGCATGTCGTTATCGATATTGGCAGAGCAAGCTAGACAGCGAAAATAACTCGCTAATTAATCGCGTTAGTGATATCCACATACAACGTTAGTCGCTGGCCTGGTTGCAAATACTTTTTCGGGTTCACGCTATTCCATTTTACAATGTCATTGATACCAACATTAAATTTCTGTGCGATTCTTGCTAGTGAGTCACCATTGCGCACTTTGTAACCCAGCTTACGTACCATGGCATCACGCTTCGCTGGCTGAGCGGTACTTGCTGTTTTGGCGTTTACCCAAACACTCAGTTTCTGCCCTATTTTTAAAGTATCTTTTGGTGCGATGCCGTTCCAGTGCGCGATTTTCGATGAAGTTACCTTATAACGCTGCGCAATAGTCCATAAGCTGTCGCCGCTTTTCACTTTATGAAAAATCTGTTTCGAGTCGCTACCGCCGGTACGCTTTGATTGGATATTTGCCAGTCTCTGCTCAGCACTCATTGAGTAATGTTTACTCGTTGCCGAGGCAGTAGGAATCATTAGTTTTTGACCTGCACGAATCATATTACCGCGTAAATCGTTAATCTGTTTGATGGTGTCGACACCCGTGCTAAAGCGTTTTGCCAATAACAGTAATGAATCGCCTTTTTTCACTGTATAGCGCTGCCAATGCAGGCGATCTTCAGGCTCTAGCTGTGACAGCTTCCACTCAAGTTTGTCTTTATTAGCAATCGGCACTAACAGTCGATGTGGGCCGTCTGGCGCAGTCGCCCAGCGGTTAAAGGCCGGGTTCAGTAAATAAAGCTCATCAATACTGATCCCGGCCCAGTTAGCGGCTTCCGCTAAATCAATTTGCGATTGGGTGTTTACCACGGCGAAATAGGGCTTATTGGCGACCGGATAAAGCGTTACGCCGTAGCGATTAGGGCTGTTAACCAGTTTAGCTAGCGCTAATAATTTAGGGACATAGCTGCGGGTTTCACGGGGTAAATCCAGTGACCAGAAATCAGTGGGCTTATTGCGTTTTTTGTTTTTACGAATCGCTTTGTTGACGTTACCTTGGCCTGAGTTATAAGCCGCTAAAGCGAGTAGCCAATCACCATCATAATAGTCAGACAGCTTTTTAAGATAACTAGCAGCGGCCGTTGTTGAGGCTACGATGTCACGGCGACCGTCAAACCACCAATTGATGTTGAGATTGTACATATAACCGGTGGATGGAATAAACTGCCACATGCCAGATGCACGGCCATGTGAATAAGCGAAGGGATCATAAGCGCTCTCGACAATCGGCAGCAGAGCTAACTCTAAGGGAAGCTGCTGTTGCTCGAGCTGTTCAACCACGTGAAAGATATAGCGCTCTGCTCGCTGACTAACCCGCGCCATGTAACTGGGGTTGCGTTGATACCAGTTAAATTCAGCATCAATTCGCTTCTGTGCAAGCCCCCAATCCAATTGATAGCCAAGTCGAATACGCTGCCAGACATTTTGTGGCTCTATCCATAGCGGCTCACTGACCAGTGCCGGTTTTTCACTCAGCGCGCAATAGAACGGCGATCCGTAATCGGTAAAGTACTCGCGGGGACCGTAATCAATGATTTGATTGGCGCTGGTCTCATTAATCTCGATTAATGAGACGTTGGCGTTAGCAGACTGACTTGCGGCGGCCTGTCTATCGGTGGTGGTAGGTTGGCATGACGACAGTAAAAAGGAAATAGAGATGACTTGAATAAGTATCACTAAGCTTTTGTTTTTGATTGTTTTTATCAATTTTTAGGCCAGGTAGATAAATGGGCGCGGCTATTCTAGGGTTGACACCGTCTAGGGTCAAGTAGCAATGACTGATGGTTGGGGCTTAAGTTTCACAGAGGCTTATTAGAAGACATCTTTCCAGCTTCTAATGGCTGCGAATACACTAACGGCATCTTGCTGGGTCAGATTCTCTTGGGCGGTGGCTGCCGCGATTACGGCCGGCTGCCGGCATCGTAAGAACGGGTTAGTCAACAACTCCAGTGCAACTGTAGATGGCAGTGTTGGCTTTAGATTGTCACGGCTACGTTGATCGCGCTTACGACGCTGTTGTAATTCTTGATTGTCGGGCTCAACCTCGCTGGCAAAGGCTAAATTGGCCAGTGTGTATTCGTGGGCACAACAGACCTTGGTATTGGCGGGTAACTCAGCGAGCTTGGTTAAAGAGTCCAGCATCATTGGTGCATCACCCTCAAAAACGCGACCACAACCACCCGCAAACAAGGTGTCGCCACAAAATAACAATGGCTCGTTATTACAATTTTCAGCGAAAAATGCAATATGGTCGAGGGTGTGGCCAGGTATTTCCAGCACTTTGAATGCAACGCCTAATACGCTCATTACATCACCCTGCTTTAGCCGGTGGCTAATCTGACTTATCTTAGGATTAATGGGGCCATACACAGGAACAGTATATTTACTTAATAATCCATCGAGGCCGCCGACATGATCAAAATGATGATGGGTAATAACAATAGCGGTGAGCTGCAGGTGCATCTCAGATAAAGTCGCTAATACGGGTTCGGCGTCACCCGGATCAACCACCAGCGCTTGGCGACTTTGTTCGTCATACAAACACCAAATGTAATTATCATCAAAGGCGGGTATGGGCAGTAATTGCATCATATTTATACACGGGTCATTGCTATAACCAGAAGTTTGCCTCAAGCCTAGATTAATAGCCACATTCAGTTAAGATAAGCCGCAAATAAAGGTGTTTACTTTGAATAAGTTTTTTGACCGCTGGATTAAGACGCCTGATCGAGAGCAGTTATTTGCTGCTCTCGAGCTATGGCTCGATGGTGAGCGCGGTCAGCGGTTATTGGCCAAGCAGCGAGAGCTGCTGGTTGCAAGTTTAGCGCAGTGTTTTGGCTACCACTTGTTGCAGCTGAGCATTGACTCGCGAGTGGCGTTATACGAAAGTTCGCGCGTGCAACATAAACATGTTTGTCACCCGTTTAATAATCAGGCGGGGACTATTGCCGATTATCACCAGCTGCCATATGACACAGAAAGCCTCGATGTGGTGCTGCTACATCATGTGCTTGAATTTGCCGACAATCCACACCAGTTGTTGCGGGAAGTGCAGCGTATTGTTGTGCCCCATGGACGCTTGTTGCTGATCGGTTTTAACCCTTGGTCGCCACTTGGAGCGTTCGCTAGAGTCGCTAAATTTCTACCAAATTCAATCTGGCATAATCAACAGATTAGCGCTGGGCGGGCCAAAGATTGGTTGAATTTACTTGGCTTTGAAGTAGAGCAAACAGTTTATGCTCAGCATATGCCCGCCGTGCTTGAAGCAATCGACAACCCGCTAGTGCAGAGGCTGTTGCCCAATTTTCCACTGGGTAACTTTTACCTCATGTCGGCGGTTAAAGAAGTGGCGGCAATGACCCCAATAAAACCGCTCTGGAAGCAAACCAATCGCAGTTTTGTCGGTTTACGACCGGCTAAGCACGGCGCCAGCAGCTCAAAAATACATAGCCAGTCGGCAGTAACTACTGTCGACCAAAACCCCAATGAGGATATTGCTTGAAACATGTAGAATTATTTACCGATGGTGCCTGTCGTGGCAATCCCGGTCCCGGTGGCTGGGGAGCTTTAATACGACTCCCAGGCAATCATGACAGCGAGAAAGGCCTGTCGGGCGGCGATACAGAAACCACTAATAATCGCATGGAGCTTATGGCGGCTATTCGGGGTCTGGCAACCTTAACTGAAGGCTGCCAAGTTGACCTTTATACCGATTCAAAGTACGTACTGCAGGGTATGACTGAGTGGATTGTTGGATGGAAAGCGAAGGGCTGGAAAACAGCCGCTAAAAAGCCCGTTAAAAATGTTGATCTTTGGCAGCAGCTCGATAGTCAGGTACAGCGACATAAAGTGGACTGGCACTGGGTAAAAGGTCATAGCGGGCACCGTGAAAACGAAATTGCTGACCAGTTGGCAAATCGTGGTATTGATGAGCTCTAACCGAAACCCGAAATATATTAGAAATAGGAGTCGTCGTGCGCCAAGTTGTCCTTGATACAGAAACCACCGGACTTGAACCCAGCCAAGGCCATCGCATTATTGAAATTGGGTGCGTAGAGCTCGTCGATCGAAGGCTGACGGGGAAGCATTATCACCAATACATTAACCCCGAGCGCGAAGTCGACGCAGGTGCAATGGAAGTGCATGGCATCAGCAATGAATTTCTCAATGACAAACCGTTATTCAGCACGATCTATCAAGATTTTTTTGCTTTTGTTGCAGGTGCCGAGCTAATCATCCATAACGCGCCTTTTGATATTGGTTTTATCGACCATGAATTTAGATTGCTCGGTAAAAAATCACCCGGGAAAATGGCTGATGCTTGCGGGGTCATTGACACTCTGATTATGGCCCGCCAAAAACACCCTGGGCAGCGCAATAGTTTGGATGCTCTTTGTGGCCGTTATGAAGTTGACAATTCCCAGCGTGACTTACACGGGGCATTATTAGATGCGGAGATTCTTGCCGACGTTTATTTGATGATGACCGGTGGACAAACCAACTTGTTGTTATCGGGGGATGAATCGTCGGAAGGTGGTGCCGGCAATCTAAACACTGCGATTCGCCGCCTAGATGAAACAAGACCTGCTTTGAAGGTGATTAAGGCTAGTGAGGCTGAGTTAGCTCAACATGAGGTTCGCTTGCTAGAGATAGATAAAGCTAGCGAGGGCACTACTCGTTGGCGCCTATAGTAGCTAGTCAGCAATGGGGCTATTTGCAGTTTTAAAAAACGTGAGCAACCATCAAGCTGGCTCACGTTTTTTTTGGCATAGGCTTATTGCTTACAGCATAATATAAACAGCGGCCATACCAACGCCGCCCATCACAATCGTATAGGGCACTGCCATAATCACCATTTTTCCGTAAGACAAGCGAATTAATGGTGCTAACGCCGAGGTCAATAAGAACAAGAACGCCGCTTGGCCATTTGGCGTCGCAACACTGGGAATATTAGTACCGGTGTTGATCGCAATTGCCAGCGTATCAAACTCTGCTCGGGTGATACTACCTGCATTAAGTGCCGCGCTTATTTCATTGATATAAACCGTGGCAACAAACACGTTGTCACTGATCATCGATAATACGCCGTTAGCCGCATAGAACATGGTAGGGCGTATGTCGTTATCCATTGCTAACACGGCGTCAATGACAGGTGAAAACAAATGCTGCTCATGAATAACCGCAACGATGGCAAAGAACACAACCAATAGCGCGGTAAAAGGGAGCGCCTCTTCAAAGGCATGCCCAAGTTGATGCTCTTCGATGATACCGTTAAAAGCCGTCAATAATACGATAACTGCTAAGCCAATAACGCCGACTGATGCTACGTGGGTCGCCAGAGCAACTACCAAGAATATCGCCACGACACCCTGTACTATTAATGCCGCCCTGTCTTTATGAGAGCGCTTGTCATCTTCTTCCTTGGCAAACTCTTCCAGTACTTCGCGAACGTTGGGCGGCAGCTCCGCGCCATATCCAAAGGATTTAAAGGTTTCTAATAACAGGCAGGTCAACAGACCCGCTACTAACACCGGCATGGTGATAGGTGCCATAAAGAGGAAAAACTCAAGGAAGTCCCAACCTGCTTTTTCAGCAATCAATAGATTTTGTGGTTCACCGACTAAGGTACAAACACCACCGAGGGCAGTACCCACAGCGCCATGCATTAACAGGCTGCGCAAAAAGGAGCGAAACTGTTCAAGATCTTCTCTGTGGTATTCAATGACACTGTCATCATCGCTGTGATCATGGTTGTTATTTAGTTTTTTACCCGAAGCCACTCTGTGATAAACCGAATAAAAACCGATACCGACACTTATCAATACCGCTGTTACAGTCAATGCATCCAAAAACGCACTGAGTACAGCGGCAACAAGGGAAAATAGTAGGGATAGTATTTTCTTAGATTTAACCCCCAGCAAGATCTTAGTAAACATAAATAGCAGCAGATCTTTCATGAAATAAATGCCGGCGACCATAAACATCAGCAGCATTATGACTTCAAAATTGCTTAAGGCTTCATGATAAACCGCTTCAGCGGGTGCCATTCCAATGACAATAGCTTCAATTGCGAGCAATCCACCCGGTTGCAGCGGATAACATTTAAGCGCCAGCGCCAAGGTAAAGATAAATTGAAGAATCAGAACCCAGCCAGTGATGAAGGGGCCTGCGGCATACAGCAAAATTGGGTTAATGACCAAGAATGCCAAAATGGTTTGCTTGTACCAACTTGGCGCTTGACCTAGAAAGTTAGCTAAAAAAGCTTGTGGCATGGTTTCCGCCATCGGGTGTTCCTCGTAAATAAATATGAGTAGATGTTTCTTATGCTAACCAAACACTATAATACTTTTTGGAGAATTTGCAGGCCAATTTACTGATTTTCATGTATTTATTTAATATATTCAACGCTGTAGCACTACGGCTTGTTCGTAATATGAGTGTATTACAGATCCAGATTACTTCATCCTTAAGTGCAACAGCTGCTTACAATCGCGGTGATAGAATATATGGGGCCATAATTCTCATTAATAATGTGATGCAAGTATCTGTATATGTTATTAAAAAAGCGGATAAGAAATAAATTCAGACTATACTTAAGCCGTCATTCACTAAGACCTTTGGCAACAGCCAAATAAAGTTCACTAAGGAGCCTTTTGTGTCACTCGACGTAAGCATCAATCTGGCATCTTTAAGTATCATTCAAGAAGAGCTAAGCAATACGCTAACCCATGCCGCCACGGACTTTGAAGCCCATATGGCGAATGGCAGTGACCAAACCGATATTCAGAGCTGTCGCGAAGGTATTGCTCAAGTTGGCGGTACTTTCAGATTAATAGAATACCCAGGTGCTGCCTTGTTGGCAGATGAAATGGCTCTATTGGTTGATGTCATCGTCGATGAAGAGCGTAAAACCACAGATGCGATGGTCAATGCGCTGATCCATTCCTTTTTTGTACTTCCTCGTTATATTGAATTTATCAGTATCCGCGAAAGCGAGCTGCCAACCATAGTGATCCCCTATGTTAATGAGCTGCGGGTCGGGCGGCGGGTTGATCTGCTCAGTGAGCACCATTTCTATCAAGGTAGCATTCCGACGATGGGGTTGATGGATCAAACCTCGGAGGAGCCAAACATCAAGTTACTGCTTGCCAGCTTGCCGCGTTTACAATCTATGTATCAGGCTGGTTTAGTCGGAGTTATTAAAGAGCCTGACAGCAGCCTGCATTATTTATTTATGGGTCGCTCGGTTAGCCGTATTACCAAATTACTAGGCAATCATGCCCAAGCCGAAGTTTGGCAGCTTGCAGGCCTTGTGCTAAATGCCTTCGGTGCTGGCGACTTAGAAATGACCATTAATCGCAAGCGTAATTTAGCAACGCTTGAAAAACAGATGCGCTCAATTGTGACAAAGGGCGAGCAAGGCTTGGTGTCAGATGCTACCGCAGAACTGAAAAAGGATCTGCTCTTTATGTTGATGCTGACCAGTTACAGCGGTGAAGGCATGGCGCAGCTGCGCGCCGCTTATTCGCTGCCCGACTTGGGTATCAGCGACAATGACATACGCGCTCAGCGCGACTCGATGCACGGCCCCAGTCTGGATACCCTTGAGTCAGTCATCAAAGTAATGACAGAAGAAGTCCGCTATGCTAAAGATATTCTTGAGATCGGCTCACAAAACGCCGGTGTTGAAAGTGAAGATCTTGCAACCCTGATAGAGACCGTTGCACGTATATCTGACACTCTCAACATTCTAAATTTATCCGGCCCGAAGGCAACCCTGGACGAGCAGCTTACAAATATCCGCCAATGGCAGGCGCAAATGGATGGCACTGGCTTAACCCGCTCAGATTTCCAGCATGCCGCTGACTGTCTTCTTTACATAGAGAGCGCGCTAGCGAGTTTGGATAGGCGCGAAGTCAGTGTAGATGATCTTAATAAAGCCAACGTGCTTGCCCGTAAGAAGATTGTCGCTAGCAGTCAGCTTGCTCAGGCTAATCAGTTGGTATTAGAAGAAGCACAGGCAGGCATTGCACTTGCCAAGCGTGCAATAACCTCTTATGTTGAAGCCAATTTTGATATAGCCCATATATCGAATGTCGGTACTACCCTCAACACGGTTTGGGGCGGCTTGCATATGCTTAACTATAATCGTGCTGCTTCTGTAATTAAAAGCTGTGGTGCTTTTGTTGCCAGCCATATTGATGATCGCCAGCCAGGTGAGCAGCGCTATCAACTACTAGAAACCTTGGCGGATGCTTTGATCAGCCTTGAATACTATCTCAATGAGCTGACCAGTAGGCATGGTGCTAATGAGAAAGTTCTAGAAATAGCAGAACAAAGCTTGGCCGCTTTGGGCTTTGCCGTCGAACCCCTTAAATCAGAATAAGGTCAAGCAATGGTATACACAGTTCTAGCTGGCGTCGTCGTCGTTGTCGCTTTTTTGGTGGTGTTGGTATCAGCCCGACTGCTGTTCAAAGGCAGCTGGTTTTTAGGCTGGCTGCGCGGAATGACAGGTTTGTTGTTTTTATCCGCCGCCTTGTTATTGACTTTTTCAGCGCTGGATTTTTATAGCTATAAACAACTGAGTAAAGAGCAGGCTATTGCTACCATCAGTTTTACCAAGTTGGATTCTCAGCAATTTCAAGCCTCTCTAGTCGATAGTGACGGTGTCGAGCAGCGCTATAAACTTGCCGGTGATTTGTGGCAGCTGGATGCACGCATCATTAAATGGCATAAGTCGCTAGCGGGCATCGGCCTAACCCCTGGTTACCGCCTTGATCGTTTGAGTGGTCGTTATTACTCTTTACAAGAAGAAAAATCCTCGCCACGCACGGTCCATCAGCTTGGTCGGGGGCATAGTCAATTAGATATTTGGCAGTTTCTCCACGATAATCTTCGTGATGACTCGGTGGTAGATGCCTCCTATGGCAGCGCTACCTACTTGCCTATGGAGGACGGTGCACTCTTTACGGTGACTCTTTCTAGTACCGGACTGTTGGCGCGGCCCCTAAATGAGCGTGCTAAAATTGCAATCGAGCGCTGGGAGTAGTCTGCTTGGCTCCGACGTTCATTTTATGAGCAGTGCAACTACCTTTAGATCAAACCCTATCCTACCTTGACTTAATTATTGTCACCCTCCAAGATGCCCGCTTATTACTGACAAACTAGGGATCAAACATTGGAATTTCTTAGCAATTACGGCCTTTTCTTGGCTAAAGCCATCACCATCGTTGTATCTATTCTTATTGTGATTATCGTCATTATTGCCACCAGTTCGCGCAGCAAAAGAGAGCAGGACGGTCAAATTGAAGTGACTCTGCTAAATGATGAATACGAAGACTATAAGCAAACCATCAAAGAAGCTGTTTTAGACGAAGATGAGCTTAAACAAGAACTGAAGGATTTAAAGAAAAAGCACAAACTAGAAAAGAAGAATAAAAAGAAAAATACTGAAGCAGAAGATCCCAAGCGACGCGTTTATGTACTCGACTTCGATGGCGATATGAAAGCCAGTGCGGTAGCTAATTTGCGCCGAGAAATCACCGCTATTTTAACCATGGCTACCAGCGATGATGAGGTTGTACTTTGTCTTGAAAGCCCGGGTGGAATGGTTCATACCTACGGTTTAGCATCATCACAGCTGAATCGCATCACAAGCAAAGGTATACCGTTAACGGTAGTTGTAGATGCTGTTGCTGCTAGTGGTGGATATATGATGGCTTGTATCGGTAACAAAATATTAGCCGCGCCTTTTGCCATTATAGGTTCAATAGGTGTAGTCGCCCAACTCCCTAACTTTCACCGCCTACTAAAAAAGAACGACATTGATTTTGAAATGTTTACCGCCGGTGAGCACAAGCGTACAGTAACTATGTTTGGCGAAAATACGGAGAAGGGTAAAGCTAAGTTTGTTGAAGAACTGGAAGATACCCATGAATTGTTTAAAAGCTTTGTTAGCGAGCATCGCCCGCAGGTTAATATTAATGAAGTCGCCACTGGTGAAATTTGGTACGGCAAGCGCGCACTAGAGAACAATTTGATTGATGATATTCAAACCAGTGATGAGTATCTGTTGGCGAAGAGTGAAGACTGCAATATATATAAAGTGCAGTTTGAAGAGAAGAAAAGCCTGCAGGAAAAGCTGGGAATAGCCGCACAACACACAACAGTTTCTGTGCTTGATAAGGTATTTGAGCGGTTCGGTGTGAATAAGCGTCAGTTTTAATGGCTGTTAGATTTCTCTAATAGAAAAACTAGTTGGCCACAATAAAAAGCCTCACTATTTCTCAGTGGGGCTTTTTATTGTCTGCGGTTTATTGACGGGGCTGAAGATACTAAAGTCTTCCATGAGCGCGTTTTCACCGGGCTTAACTGTCCAGTTATTGTTCTGCACTTGTTGCTGTAAATTTTGCATAAACTGATAACGACGCTGGGTAACCTCGGCAATTTTCGCCTCGTCTTTCAAAATGGTGGGGTGGATGAAGACCATTAAATTTGTTTTGCTGTTAGATGTACCTTTGCTTTGAAATAGTTTGCCCAATAATGGTATATCTCCAAGTAGGGGTACTTTTTCAACGATCTCAGTTTCTTCATCACGAATAAGACCACCTAACACTAACACCTGTCCGTCTTTAATCAGTGCTTTGGTAATAATCTCTCGTTTGTTGGTGATAATATCCGATGCCAAGTCCACTGACGGCGCGATAGTTTCTGTTTTTTGTCTTATCTCTAAGGTAATAGAATCGCCTTGATTAATGCGCGGCCTGACCACCAAGGAAATACCAATATCTTGGCGTTCAATGGTTGTGAAGGGGTCTGATGTTGACGATGACGCGCTGGTAGCTTGGCCGGTTTTAAAAGGCACATTTTGGCCAACTAATAAGGATGCCTCTTCATTATCAATCGCTACTATGGTCGGGGTCGAAAGCACGTTTGCATTTTGGGTGGCGCTTAGCGCCCGCACCGCCGCCTGCAAATCGCCATCATTAAAATAACCAAAGGTAAAACCTCGTCCAGCCGCGAAGGGTAAAGCTGCGCTGACTGATGGCTCCACTAAATTCAAATCACCGAGCGTATTAACCGCACCAATAAAGTCATTGTCCGGATCAGTTACCCAAGTCACACCAACGTCTTTGGCGACATCACCGCTGACTTCTACCAGAAGCGCTTCAACTAACACCTGTGCTCGGCGAATATCGAGATCGGCAATTACTCGCTTCATAGTGTTTAGCATGGCGGGAGGGGCATTAATGATTAAGGCATTTGCTGTTTCGCTAGACTCGATGCTGATGTTATTAGTTTGCTTTTCATTAGACTGAATACTTTTAGAAAGGCTTTGAAGTATCGGGACGATTTCCGAAGCATCCACATAATGCAGGTACACAACTTGGGTATTGCCTTGACCATTAAGTGGCGAATCTAACTGTTTAATTAAACGGCGCAGTTGCTTGCGTTTAGCAGGGTCGCCCGCCAGTAGAATGCTGTTAGAGCGCTCATCGGCAGATACGCTGATATCAAGACCACCACTGGTAGGCATTAACGAGCTCAAGCTCTTGAGAATACTATTGGCATCGGCGTGTTCCAGTTTGATGAGCTCAATTTCGCTGTCGCTGGCGGTATCGAGTTTCGCGATTAAACGCTTAGCGGAGGCGATATTGGTGGCGTGATCTGCGATAACCAGTGCGTTAGTGGATGGATAGGGAGTTAATACTGCTTCAGGACTGAGCAAGGGTCGCAGGGTTTCGGCCATTTGTACGGCGGATACATTTAGAATTTTGATGACACTGACCACCATGTCGGCGCTGGTGCTAGAACCCGCATAGGGCAAGGCGCCACTGGCAGCCATATTTTTGGGTACAATCTTTAATGCTTGGTCGGTTTCAATGGCGGCATAGCCATGCACCTGCAATACCGACAAGAAAACTTGGTAGGCTTCATCCGCTGTCAGTGGCTGCGGTGAAAGGACGGTGACTTTACCTGGTACTGCACGATGAACGACGATATTTTTGCCGGTGTTATCGGCTACCCATTGAATCAATGAGCGAATATCGGCGTCGCGCATATTCATCGTCAGTTTATCTTCAGCCAAGGCAAACTGGCCAAACAGCATGCTTAATACCAGCGCTGCAGGGATAATTCTGTGCTGCCATCGAGCACGGTAAGCAAATGGACTAATCATTATTTTCATCCCTAGGATTTATTGCTGCGAGCTCGATCGCGCAGTTCTTGAAGGCGCTTGCGAATCAATTGTTTACGTTGCTCGGTAGTTAAAGAGCTATCTCGGAGCTGCTTACTCGCTTGCTGGATCTCATCACGACTCATATTATCCATCACTAGAGACTGAACGTTTTCAGGCAGCTGGTAATCAGACTTGCTAAGCTGGGCGCTGGATGCGGCGCTGCCAGCGCTAGAGGGGAGTGGGAATAACAATGTTTCTAAACGGCCATTACGATCTAACACCACATGATCGGCGAACACACTGTGAACTTTGGCTTGTCCATAAACTTGACTTCCGACCTTATAGCTTCGAGTTTGACCGTCAGATCCTTCAATAATTGCGCTAGCTTGACTGGGGGTTGAAGAGGTGAAAGCTCCGCGTAACAACAGTTTTAATTGGGTGGTTGGAATATTGCGCTCATTTATACTGGCGCCAGCATTACCAAATATATGGCCATTAATAATATCGGCGGAGCGGTAGTTGCTGGCTTTCAGAGAGGTTGAGGCGGTGTTGTCGGGCGTGCTCTTGTTGTTTGTTTGAACGCTTTCAGCAGGCAGTGTGGCATTGGCAAGCTCTAGATTCTGCCAAGCTTGCGGGCCAATAACCAGCAGTAGCACTAAGGCTATTAGCCAGGGTGCATACTGACTGGCTTGCCGTAGATCGAATGCTGTTATTTTACTGGGGATGCTGACTGCCACTGCGCTCAAAACCTCATGCATTAAAACTCTGTGAATTATAGCTCACAAATAAAATTATAGCGTAGGAACAAGAGCTTAGGCATGAAACTTAGTGGAATTTACAGGGATATGGATTATTCTTGATGGATAGCGCACAAAATAAGGAGTTATATGAATTCAACCGTTGAGATAGCAGCAAGTTTGCCCTTTGGCTTTGCCAAGCGATTCGGCGTTTTTGTGCAGTCGAAAATCGACAATGAGACGCTAGTTGTTTGTCATCTGCCAGGACTGACCGTCAGCACCTATGCTGAATTACGACGTTTTTTGCAGCAGCCTTTCAACTGTCAGCAGCTTGCCGAAGAAGACTTCGATCAGCAGATGGCGGCCGCCTATGAGCGCGACTCTAGTGAAGCCATGCAAATGGTTGAAAATCTTGGCGATGAAATTGATCTCACCAGCCTTGCCAATGCGGTACAGGAAACGGAAGACCTAATGGAGCAGGAGGGCGACGCGCCCATTATTCGGCTTATCAACGCGGTCTTAGCAGAAGCGGTTAAAGAGTCAGCGTCTGATATCCATATTGAAACCTTTGAAAAGCGCTTATTGATTCGTTTTCGTATTGATGGTGTGTTGCGCGAAGCAGTAGAGCCGCGCAGAGAATTAGCACCGCTGTTAATCTCCCGCATCAAGGTCATGGCCAAACTCGATATTGCTGAAAAAAGGGTGCCGCAGGATGGTCGTATATCGCTTAAAATCGCCGGCCGCGAAATTGATGTTCGTGTTTCAACAATGCCTTCAAACAATGCCGAGCGCGTTGTTCTACGGTTACTTGAAAAGCAAGCTGGCGGCCTAAGCTTAAACGCACTCGGTATGCCGCGGTTAAGAGATCAACAGTTTAACCGCCTGCTAAATCGACCCCACGGTATTATCTTAGTTACTGGTCCAACTGGCTCGGGTAAAACTACTACGCTTTATGCCGGTCTTTCCGCTATCAACAACAGCAGTCGTAACATTTTGACGGTTGAAGATCCTATCGAATACAATCTTGAAGGGATTGGCCAAACCCAGGTTAATACCAAAGCTGATATGACCTTTGCTCGCAGCCTACGTGCGATGTTACGACAGGACCCTGATGTCGTTATGGTTGGTGAGATTCGCGATTTAGAAACTGCCGAAATCGCAGTGCAAGCAAGTTTAACCGGCCACTTAGTCTTGTCCACGTTACACACCAATACGGCCGTTGGATCAATTACTCGGTTACGGGATATGGGCGTTGAACCATTTTTGTTAGCCACCAGTTTAATTGCAGTGATGGCGCAACGCTTGGTCAGAGTGTTATGTGCAACGTGCAAAGAAGAGCAAATCCCCAGTGTATTAGAGCGTGAATTTCTCAGCGATTTATTAGAGGAGGAGAGTAAGATTTATGTGCCCGTTGGTTGTGATCATTGTAATAACCTGGGTTATAAAGGCCGTACCGGTATTTATGAAT
>JBNMPW010000062.1:0-16449 GCA_051277205.1 Oceanicoccus sp.
AATTTAATCGACTCTTGCTCCAGCGTGATTACTACGCCGTCAATACGGCGCGAGTAATAGCGGTGCATCATCAACGATGGGATAGCCACACTTAAGCCGGCTGCGGTGGTTATCAATGCTTCAGAAATACCGCCCGCTAAGACACTGGCATTACCGGTGCCTTGCAGCATTATTTCATTAAACACTTTGATCATACCGATCACCGTACCCAACAAACCCAACAACGGGGTAATGGCGGCAATGGTGCCCAAGGTGTTTAAGTAACGCTCTAAATCGTGAATAACATGGCTGGCCGCTTCTTGAATGCTTTCTTTCATCACATCGCGACCATGACGAGAATTGCTTAAACCGGCGGCCAGGATTCTGCCTAGTTGTGAAGACGCTTTTAACTCACGAATTTTGTTGGAATCAAGCTGGTTGTTTTGTATCCAACCCCAGACCTTGAACAATAACTCTTTGGGGGCTATTTTATTAGCGTTTAATGCCAAATAACGCTCGATACAAATTGCAGCAGCAGCAATTGAACAGATAATGATGGGGATCATTAACCAGCCGCCAGATTTTACCAATTCAAACACGTCATTTCCTCCAGAATTTCAGTTGATATGCCGTGTCGACAGCAGCTCAATTATTATTCTATTTATTGTTTATAGCACGATTAGTGTGCCTGCTCATTATACTGTTAAGTGGTCGAAAAACTATGTCCACTAGACATTCCGTGACAATTATTTCTAACGCCAATAATTGTGTCGTTGGTCGCGAAAAGCTATTGGACCTTGTAATACACCCGCTCGAACATGCAGCGCTAGTGCCCCACTATCAGCAGTATTAGCAATTTCGCTATTGAATGATCGATATCGGTTCAACACCGCCTTGGCTGGATGTCCAAAACGGTTACGATAACCGCTACTAACGATTACAATTTCTGGGTTAACACTTTTTAAAAAAGGCCACGATGATGACGTTGCGCTGCCGTGATGTGGCGACAACAATACCGTGCTCTCAAGTTCAGCTTGTTGCGCTAGCAAAGCCAATTCACTCTCGCGTTCAATATCACCGGTCAATAAAAAGCTCAGCCCTGCACTGCTGATTTTAAGCACGCACGAGCGGTTATTGGCATTAGCTGGTTGCTTAGTTTTGGTGGTAATGAATTCAAAAAACACACCATCCCAATGCCAGCGCTCGCGTTGATGACAGCTGCCAGCAGTATCGCCTAAGCCCGGCAACAGCTCACCATAATCGATCTGCTCAACGGCAATACTGTCAACAAATTGTGACCAGCCACCGGCATGATCATTATCTCCATGACTTAGCACTAAGCGATCGACTAGTCTAATACCACGGTAACGTAGATAGGGTCTCACCACCGCCGTGGCGGTTGCAAAATCAGTACCCAGCGCTGGTCCCAAGTCGTACACCAAATGATGGTGTTGGGTGCTGACCACAACCGCCAAGCCTTGGCCAACATCCAGCACTGTTAAGTCTAGGTCACCTGGCTGTAAACTAGCAGGCCGATAAAACAACAACGGCGCCAATAACAGCAGCCCCAGATAGCGACAGGGAAAACCTCTTGGCAGCAGTAATAACAAGCTTGCCAAAGCCGCCAGCACAAGCACAGACCAAGGCCGCGCCGACAGGCTGATCAAAGCGTCTGCCCCCAGTGTATTGAAGCTCTGCAAAAACCCCATAGCCATTGCTAACAACTGATCGACTGCCTGCCAAAGCATGAGCGCCCAAGCGCTACTGATAAACTGCAGCAATACCGCCGTAAGAATTGCTGGCACCACTAACAGAGTAAATAACGGGATCATCAGCAAATTAGCCAGTGGCGACAGCCAGCTTATTTGCCCGAGCAAAAAAACCAGTGGCGTTAACATGGCGACAAAAACAACCCATTGGGGCAGCAGGAATGCGTTGAATATTCGTCCCCTGATGTTTTCAGCCTGACGTCGGCCGATCATGGCATAGAGAATGCCGCCAACAGCTATAAATGATAACCAAAAAGACATGCTAATTACCGCCAATGGATCATGCAGCAAACACAGTAACAAAGCTGTTAACAAGCCAAACAGCGCACTGATATTACGCCGCATCACCAACACTAGAAGCAATACCGACAGCATGATTAACGCGCGCTGAGTTGGCAACGTAAAACCGGCGGCTAAGGCATACGAGGTGGCCGCCATCATGGCGATTAACGCAGCCCACCTATCGGCTCTCGCTAGTCGGCAGGCATTTGCTACTCGCCGACTCAGGCCAAACAACAAGCCGCCCACCAAGCCAACATGCAGCCCCGATATCACCATCAAATGTGTGGTGCCGGTATTGGCAAAGACTTGCCATTGAGCTGTACTAATGCCTCGTCGATCACCTATTAACAGAGCACGAATTAAGCCCCCTTGTGAAAGCTTAGGCAAGTGACGAATAAACTCCGCTGCCCGCCAACGCCAGAAATCAATAGTTTGATGATGGGCTAATAAACGGTTATCTGCATGCTCACGAACATAACCAAGGCCGCCAATGCCACGCTGCACCAACCACGCTTCATAATCAAAACTGCCGGGGTTGGCCATGCCTCTCGGCGATTTTAATTTAACCCGCAACTGCCAGCGCTGACCTGGCAACACCTCCATATCGCCATACCATTTCATCCGCAGTTTACCCAAGCCTATATGACAATTGCCACCATCTTGCGGACAGACGGGACCTTCGACAGCAAGCTCAAAACGGCTGGCAGGCTGGCCATTAATCACGGTGATTTCAGGCAGGCCAATCACCTGCCCTTGCAGCAATAGTTCGCGCTGCTCCAACGCTGGCGGCAAGCGCTTGGCTATTATCTGATAACCATAAACCGTGCCCCAGATAGCACCAGTCGACAAGGCCAACCAGCCGCCTATTAAGAGGATAAGCCATGAATTGTGTTGATGCGGGCATAGCGCACTACCCACTTTAAAGTGGATAGCAGACAACAGTATTGGAATTGCGACTGACAATAACAAAAGAGTGGAGAGCGATAGTAATACTGGCAACTGGCTGATCACAGCCACGCCGAGGCTAAGCAAAAACATCCCTTTCAACATTGTGCATTCCTTGCATATATAAGTGTTGGCAGTGGGCTATAATAGCAAGCCAGTAAACGAGTACCAGTGATTAAAAAATACTTATTTAAGCACTAATTTAGCCCTAGAGAAGCAATGCTATCCGATGCATAATGTGCCGGCCTCGGATGCCTTCGATTTCAGCCGTATAGATTTATTACAATGACAGGGACACCTCGCCTCTATGGCTCGCAAGCTCATTAAACGATTCTTACCGGATCCAAAATGGATTCGGCAGCAAAAGTCCTTAAACCTGCTAGGTAACTGGACTCACGATCCAAATCTTTGGCACCTGACCAGACACTCAGCTGCCACAGCGGCTTTTATTGGTTTGTTTTTAGCCTTTATGCCGGTACCGGCACAAATGATGTTTGCGGTAATCGGCTCAATGTTGTTTCGGGCAAACTTACCGATGGCGGTAACGCTAGTTTGGATAACCAACCCCTTTACCATTGCGCCGATCTTTTATCTTGCCTACAAAGTGGGAGTGGCTGTGATGGGTGTTGAGGCGGAGCAATTTAACTTTGAATTGTCTTGGCATTGGTTACAGCACGGCTTTGTGGTTAGCTGGCAGCCATTTATTTTAGGCTGCTTATTATGCGGTATGTTTTTTGGTTTATTAGGGTCAACGTTAATTCGCTGGTATTGGCGCATGACTACCATGCGCCGCTGGCATGAGCGGAAAGCTAAGCGAGAGTCAGAGTAAGCCTACCTTCTGAATCGCACACTATTGATAACGTAAAGCATCTGCCGGTTGCACTCTAGCCGCGCGCCAGGCCGGATAGACCGTCGCCAATAAACTCATCAACAAAGCCGTGCCACATACCAGCAGCACATCGTTCAAGCGCGGGTCCGATGGCAAGTAGTCGATAGGATAAACGTCGGAATTCAAAAAGTGAATATTGAACAGTGACTCAACTACCGCCACCACATCGGTAATACCATAAGCCAAGGCCAAACCGACTAGACCACCTACCGTTGTTCCGATCAGTGCAATCAATGTTCCTTGCACCATAAACACCATCATCACACCTGCCGGGCTAGCACCAAGCGTACGTAAAATGGCAATGTCACCGCGCTTATCAGTGACGATCATCACTAACGCCGACACCACATTGAAGGACGCCACGGCGATAATTGTTAGCAGCATCAAACCGACTAATTGTTTGGATAATTGAATCGCCGAATAAAGATTACCGTGGCTGCGGGTCCAATCACGGGCAATGTAACCATAGGGAATATTTTGGCTCAGCTCCCAAGCAATACGCGGCGCATTGAAGGTATCGGTCACACTAATACGTAAACCTTGCTGGCGCTCTTGTTCGGGCATCAACAACAGCACTCTTTGCAATGAGGTCAGCGCCAAGCTTTGATCTAACTCAGTGCCGGTATTTAATAACGCGACTAACTGTAGACCGACAAATTTGGGCGACACCCTACCCGCCGCATTTTGCTGTGGGATCATCACATTAACGCGGTCGCCAACCTCTAAGCCCAAGCGGTCAGCTAGCGCCTTACCCAACAAAATACTGTTACTGACTTTGCCATCTTGATCAGCCAAAGTTTGTAATTTATCGGCGGCAACATAGTCACCAATCACCGACACCGCCGCCTCTTTTTCAGTGTCTATGCCATACAACAAGACACCTTCAACATCGCTGCCTTTTAATAACATGGCACTTAACTGAGCAAATGGTGCGGCCGAAAGGACCTCGGGATGCTGTAGTAATTTTTTCTCAATAGACAGCCATTCTTCAGCCTTGTTTTGACCAGAGGAGTTGCCCGAAGAGTTGCCATAGGATAGCAATGTCACATGGGGTACTAAACCGAGAATACGGGTGCGCATTTCTCTATCAAAACCGTTCATTACCGACAGTACTAAAATTAATAAAGCGACCGCAATCGCCATACCCGTCATCGATACCAATGAGATAAACGACACCAACTGACTGCGACGGCGAGCACCGGTATAGCGAATGCCAACAAAAGCTGTATAGGGATTAAACATTAATGGCTTTCCACCTTGCCAGTAAGCATCTCGCCATCTATGAGCTTGCCATCAACCAACTCAACATTACGGTCCATTTTTTGCGCTAACTGCAAGTCATGGGTAACGATAATAAAACTGGTATTGAGCTGTTGATTTAGTTCCGTCATTAAATTGTGAATCGCAGCGCCACTGTGAATATCTAAATTACCGGTCGGCTCATCGAGTAACACACAAGCAGGCTTGGCCACCAAGGCACGAGCAATCGCTACACGTTGCCGCTCACCACCAGACAACTCAGCAGGCTTGTGTTGTAACCTTGTACCTAAGCCAACTCGTTCTAACATCTCAGTCGCCAATGGCTTAATCGCCGACGGTTTATCACCGCGAATTAACAGCGGCATTGCAACATTTTCTAAGGCAGTGAACTCACCCAGCAAATGATGAAACTGGTAAACAAAACCTAGATGCTGATTACGTAATTGGCCTAACTTTTTTTGATTAAGGATAGACAGCTGCTGCCCCGCAACCCAAACATCGCCACTAGTAGCATGATCCAAACCCCCCAGCATATTCAACAAAGTCGATTTACCAGCACCCGATGCACCGACAATAGCCAAGCGCTCACCGGCTTTGACCGACAAATTAACGCCGGACAAAACCTCAAGTAGTTGTGGGCCTTCGGCGTAACTTTTATATAAATCACGACACTCTAAAACAACTGAACTATTCAATGACTTTCCTTGAAGTTGCTATTTCTATAACTAATTTTTACTGACTCATTATTCATATCGTAAGGCTTCAGCGGGGGCAATTCTTGCGGCACGTATCGACGGATAAATTGTGGCCAATAAGCTAAGGGTAAAACCACTAACCGCCACCAAAACCACATCATCTAAAATTAACACTGAGGGTATACGACTGATAAAATACACATTGGGGTTAAACACCTGCGCTCCAAACAACCCCTCTAACGCAATAACAATATCACCCACATATAGTGCTAAGGGCACACCTATCAATAAGCCAACCAACACGCCGGCTAAACCAACAGCAATACCCTGAATCATAAATACCGCCAACACCGACCCAGGGCTTGCGCCCATGGTCCGCAAAACCGCAATATCTGAGCGTTTATCAGCCACCATCATAGTGATGATAGAAACAATATTAAAGGCTGCGATAATCACAATAATCATCAACAGCAAAGACACCATGGTCTTTTCCATTTTTACCGCGCGAAACAAACTGCCTTGAGTTTCTGACCATGTAACAACACTGGCGCCAGCTGGAAAAACCTCCAGCAATGGCATTAGCAGCTGCTTAGACTGATATAAATCAGCCACTTTTATACGCAATCCATGGACATCCTCTCCCAGCTGAAATAAGCGTGCCGCATCCTCCCAATGGATAAAAATGGTATTACTGTCGAGCTCAGCGCCGACTTGAAAAACCCCAGCCACCTTAAAGCGCTTTACCCGTGGAAATAAACCCAGAGGGGTGACAGTCACTTTCGGTAAAATAATAGACACTTCATCGCCGGGATATAAGCCCATATTACGCGCCAATATATCGCCAATTACGAGCTCATATTTACCGGCTTGCACGGCGGATAAATCGCCCCGAATCACACTGGCACCTATATTAGAGACGCCTTCTTCGGCCACCGGGTCGATACCGTGTAACACGGCAGGCCGCATCATCCCCGGGCGACTCAGCATTACTTTGCCATCGATATAAGGCGCCCCCGCCAATACCTCAGGGAAAGCCTGCAGCTGTTGCTGCCACTGCCGCCACCCCGATAAGCGCTTGTTAGGGCCCTCAATCGAGCCATGAGGTACCACCGACAGAATGCGGTTGCGCAACTCAGCTTCAAAGCCATTCATCACTGACAAAACCACCACCAACGCCGCCACCCCTAAGATCATCCCCAGCAAGGACACCAGCGACACAAAGGAGATATATTGGTTGCGACGCTTGGCACGGGTATAGCGCAGACCAATAAACAGAGAAAGTGGTTGATACATATATTATTCAGACTATGAAATTCGGTGCTATATTATAAGAAACGCTTCAAGCAACAGATAATTAAGCCGATGCCTGTAAGCTAGTCGGCCCTAAAGTAAAATTATTAGATCCGGCTACATAAACCGAGTTTAACTCATTCAACTGATATCGTCTTCACTACCATGATTAACGAACGTCGAAATTTTTACCGCATAGAAGATACCGTCCTGCTACGGTATCAAGTCATTGACGAAAGCACCGCTTTAGCCAATATCGTGCCGCTTCATTTTGAAGAAGATGCCAATTATTCGCTGATGCGAGAACTGCAGTCCATTGATCAAGATAACAACAAACATCTGCGCCCTATAGCTGAACTCAATTATGAGCTTGAAGCCTATTTAAAAGGTATCAGTAAAAAGATTGACCTAATAGCTGTACGTCTCGCCGCCAGCGAAGAGCAAGCGCCGGATTTCAAACGCTTAAATATTTCACTCAGCGAAGGCGGTTTATCATTTTTATCCGCCCAACCGCTAGCCAACGACAGCCACTTAGCCGTGCAACTGACCCTGCTGCCATCGCGACAAACTGTGGTTATGTTTGTTCGTGTAATTAACTGCACAAAAATTGAAGATGGGCATAATATATCCTGCTGTACTGTCAATCTACAAGACAATCACAACCATATTGTTGCCAAACATATCATCCAACTTCAACTTGCTCAAAGAAGGCAGCATTATGAGTAAAATACCACTAATCATCGCCGCATCACTGCCTATCCTTATCTGTAACATCAGTATGGCTGACACCATCGTCCTGCCGATTCATTCACAAGGGGATTACCTAGGCGAGATAGAGTTACCGGGTAAAGGCCGTAAACAACAACAGGTGATCAATAGTTTTGGCGCGCCGACGGTGCAACATGCCGCTGCCGGTGAACCTGCCATCAGCCGTTGGGATTATCTGGATTTCAGTGTCTACTTCGAAAACGACACAGTAATCCACAGTGTCTTAAAACATCGTCGGCAAGATAGCGCTGAAACTGCAAAATGATATACTACCGCGCCTGAACTGAGCACGGTCTTGAATAATACACGACCTAATCTAACAATAACGCCTTACCGATTGAATTTTTGCTATGACAAACTCCCCAATTGAAACTGACGACTTACATATCAGTGAGTTACGGCCATTGCTTGCGCCGGTAATTCTAATGGAAGAGCTCCCGCTACAAGACCAGCACCGAGAATTAATTAGTCAAGCGCGAACTGATATTGCTAATATTTTAGCCCGCGAAGATGACCGCTTAGTCGTTGTGGTAGGTCCATGCTCCATTCACGACCCCGCCGCCGCCTTAGAATATGCACGACTTTTAAAAAAAGCCGCTGATCAATACAGCGGCGATTTGCTTATCGTGATGCGGGTGTATTTTGAAAAGCCACGTACCACCGTAGGCTGGAAAGGATTGATTAACGACCCCGATCTGGATGGCAGTTTTAACATTAACAATGGCTTGCGTATCGCCAGACAACTGCTGCTAGATCTCGCAGAAATCGGCCTGCCTACCGGCTGTGAATTTCTCGACACTATATCCCCGCAGTTTATTGCAGACGCCGTATCCTGGGGCGCTATTGGTGCCCGTACCACAGAAAGCCAAATTCACCGTGAACTGGCATCAGGACTATCAATGCCGGTTGGCTTTAAAAACGGTACTGATGGCAGTATTCAAATCGCCATTGATGCTATTGGTGCTGCTTCACACCCACATCATTTTCTATCAGTCACCAAGCAAGGTATTTCTGCCATCGTTACCACCAGCGGCAATAAAGATTGCCATGTGATTTTGCGCGGCTCTAACCAAGGGCCCAATTATGATGCCGACGCTGTAGCCGGCACCATTGGTAAACTTGAAGCTAATAACTTACCGACCTCGCTGATTGTAGATTGCAGTCACGGCAACAGCAGCAAGGATTTTCGCAAACAACCAGAAGTCGCCGCTAATATCGCCCGGCAAATAGCCGGCGGTAGCCACTCTATTGGTGGCGTGATGTTAGAAAGCAATTTGTTTGAAGGTAATCAGAAAAAACCAGAGGCCTATGGCGTTAGCATTACCGATGCCTGCATTTCTTGGCCGACCACTGAAGCTACTTTAGCAGTATTAGCGGACGCTATTAAGCAGCGGCGTTGCATCCGCTAACATGCTTTGTTTACAGCCATAAAAAAAGCCGCATTGCGGCTTTTTTTATTCAGTCAAACGAAAGTTTAATCGGGTTTATTGTTGGCAGTGGCGTCATAGGCCAAATCGGCACGACCGATAATTGCGACTTCTTTTTTCCACTGAGATTCATCACCACCACACACCATGCATGACTGTTTCATACCCAATGCGCTTAAACCCCCACAGGAACCTTTGATGGGTTTATTAGATAGAATAACGCCAACCGCCATCGCCGTAACGATAAACAGCATGACAAAAAAAGCTAATAGAAAAGTGACCATAATAATCTCAGTGTGTTGCCAACAGAAGACGGCTGTAATATTACTGCAAATACACCTTAAATGCATCGCTATAAATGGCATCAAACCCTTGCTCAGTTTTAACTAAAAGATACACCGCCAAGCCCTGCTGCTGGGCAAGCTGCAGCCCCTGCTCTGGCCCCATCACAGTAATCGCTGTCGCCAAACCATCCGCATAAGCGGCGTTTTCGGCCACCACGGTAACCGAAGCCAAGTTATGTGAAATTGGGTAACCACTACGCGGATCAATAGTATGCGAATAGCGCTTGCCGTCATGCTCAAAATAATTGCGATAATTACCCGATGTCGCCAACGACACATTACTTAGCGATAATGCCTGCTGCACCTGACCTATACTGGCAGCTTCCGGTACTTCAATAGCAATGAGCCAAGGCCTTGCTCGAGGACTATTGCCTTGCAGACTTAACTCGCCGCCCACCTCGACCATAAAATCTTGATAGCCAGCATACTTTAACAGCTCGGCTATTTTATCTACTGCGTAGCCTTTGGCAATGGCAGACAGGTCGATCTTTACAGACTTGCGTTTAGTGACCGTTCTGCCTTCAAGGTCGAATACTATAGCCTGAAAATCAACAGCCGCTAATTCTCGTTCAATATTACTAGCAGTTGGTATTTTATTAGGCTGCTCGAGAGAGCTGGGACCAAAGCCCCATAAATTAACCAGTGGGCCGACAGTAATGTCAAAGGCACCATTGCTCAACCAGCCCAACTCTAAACTCAGTATCAGTACATCAAACAGATTGACACTGACAGGCATAGCCTCGCCCACAATTGCGCCATTCAATCTCGATAACTCGGAGTCAGAAATATAGGTCGACATCTGTTGATTGATCAGCTGTAGCTGTTGATCAATCACTTTTTGTAATTGTTGCTGACCTTCGCTGGAAGTATCTTCGGACAAAATGGTTACATGGTAAGTGGTACCCATAGTCGAACCAGACAGTTTGAAATGAGATTGTAGTTGCTCACCACAAGACGATAAGACGCTAATCGCCACAAACAAAAAGAGCAGCTTAGCTGCTCTTTTAGATATTTTTACAAAACTCATCAACACTTAGAACTCATCAAGCATAATGCTTTCATCTTCCACACCCAGACTGTGCAGCATATTAATAACTGCTGAGTTCATCATTGGCGGACCACACATATAGAACTCACAATCTTCTGGTGCGATATGATCTTTTAGGTAGTTATCTTGCACCACATTATGAATAAAGCCGGTCATGCCCGTCCAATCATCTTCAGGCTGAGCATCACTCAAGGCTAAGTTCCAACTAAAGTTAGGAAATTCAGCAGCCAAGGCATCATATTCTTCGGCGTAAAACACTTCACGTAAAGACCGCGCACCGTACCAGAAAGAGACTTTACGTTTAGTGCCAATACGTTTCAGTTGATCAAATATATGTGAACGCATTGGTGCCATACCAGCACCGCCGCCAATAAATACCATTTCTGTTTCGTTCATTTTGGCAAAGAACTCACCAAACGGACCAAACACAGTTACTTTATCGCCAGGTTTTAAACTGAATACCCAAGATGACATTTTACCCGCCGGCAGGCTTAAATTATTTGGCGGCGGAGTGGCACAGCGAATATTAAATTTTACAATGCCTTTTTCATCGGGATAGTTGGCCATCGAATAAGCACGGATAAGAGGCTCTTCAACTTCGGATACCACATCAAAAAAACCGAAGCGCTCCCAGTCAGCTTTGTATTCTTCACCAACATCAAAATCTTTGTAGTTAACAACATGCGCTGGTGCTTCTAACTGCACATAACCACCGGCGCGAAAATCAACACTCTCACCTTCGGGTAACCTCAAGGTCAATTCTTTTATGAATGTTGCTACATTTGGGTTGGACTCAACAGTACATTCCCACTGCTTGATACCAAAAACTTCTTCTGGTACTTGGATCTTCATGTCTTGCTTAACAGGCGCCTGACAAGATAAACGCCAGCCTTCACGTGCTTCGCGGGGCGTAAAGTGAGCTTCTTCGGTTGGCAACATAGAGCCACCACCGTCGGTAATAATACACTTACACTGGGCGCAGCTACCGCCGCCACCGCAAGCTGAGGCGAGATAGATTTCTTGTGCCGCTAAAGTATTTAGCAGCTTATCGCCAGCCGGCACAGTAACCGTTTTCTGACCGTTAATTTCGATGGTGATACTGCCAGAGCTCACCATGCGAGCGCGAGCAAGTAATATCACCGCAACCAATACCAGTACGATCACTGTAAACATGGTTACGCCGAGGACAATAACTTCATTCATTTTCATTCGCCTCTTATAAATCTATTCCGCCGAAGGACATAAAGCCCAAAGACATCAAACCAACAGTAATAAAAGTAATGCCTAAACCTTGCAAGCCATCAGGCACATCACTGTACTTCATTTTTTCACGGATACCCGCGAGCAAAATAATTGCCAACGCCCAACCGACACCAGAACCTAAGCCAAAAACCACAGACTCACCAAAATCATAGTCACGCTCAACCATAAATAGCGAGGCACCTAAGATGGCGCAATTAACCGTAATCAGCGGTAAAAATACGCCTAATGCGTTATACAAAGCTGGCACAAACTTATCAAGAAACATCTCGAGGATTTGCACTAAGGCGGCAATAACACCGATATAACTGAGCAAGCCCAAGAAGCTTAAATCAACCATTGCAAAGTCGGCACTCAACCAGACTAATGCGCCCTCTTTCAACAAGTAGTTATAGATCACATAGTTAACGGGTACTGTAATAGCCAATACCACGATAACCGCAATGCCCAGACCAATTGCCGCACTCATCTTTTTCGACAACGCCAATAAGGTACACATGCCCAAGAAAAAGCTGAGTGCCATATTGTCAATAAATACCGAGCGAACAAACAAACTCAAAAAGTGTTCCATTACACAGCCTCCTGAGCACTGGAGGTATTAGCGGTAATTTTAAACTCTGCCTCTTCAACTTGATCTTTCTTCCAAGAGCGTAAAGCCCAGATAAAAAAGCCAATTAAGAAGAATGCACTAGGTGGTAGCAATAGCATACCGTTGGGAACATACCAACCGCCATCATTGACCAGTGGTAATATTTCAAACCCCATCAACTTGCCGGAGCCGAATAGTTCACGAACAATAGCAATGGCCACTAAAATAGCACTGTAGCCTAAGCCATTACCGATACCGTCAAACAAGCTAGGTAACGGTGGATTTTTCATGGCGAAAGCTTCCGCCCGTCCCATGACGATACAGTTAGTAATAATCAAACCGACAAAAACTGACAGCTGTTTGCTGATTTCATAAAAGTAGGCTTTCAGTAACTGATCAACCACGATAACCAGTGACGCTATTATAACCATCTGTACGATGATTCGAATACTTCCAGGGATTTGATTGCGGATTAAAGATATACAAAAGTTAGAACAACCAGTTACAACGATAACTGACATCGCCATAACTAAGGTAACTTTCAGGCTAGAGGTTACCGCCAGCGCTGAACAAATACCCAAAACCTGTAAGGCAATTGGGTTATTTTTAAAAATCGGATCAACTAAAGAGTCTTTCATAGTAGACATTATTCTGCCCCCCCTGTGCGTAGGTTACTAAGGAATTTTTGAAAACCTTTTTCACCTAACCAAAACTGAATAAGGTTAGTAACGCCACGACTGGTTAATGTAGCCCCGGCTAAACCATCAATTTGATATTGAGCACCGCTAGCACCCGGCGCCACCGCGCCTTTGATCAACTGAAGCTCAACCTGACCGTCTTGGTAAACCAATTTACCAGGCCATAGAGCTTTCCAACTAGGGTTATCAACTTCACCACCCAACCCCGGTGTTTCTCCATGTTGGAAAAAACCTAACCCGGCAACGGTATTAGCGTCATTCTCTAAGGCCAAAAAGCCAAACAATGTTGACCATAAGCCATAGCCGCGGACCGGTAATACAATCTTATCTAACTCACCGTCGGTTTCAACGAGATAAACCATGGCATAGTTTTCACGGCGAGATATTTTTGCCAGATCGTCAGCACTGCTTAAATTGACTGAAATACTTGGGTCTTTCGCCGATCGCAGCTGATCGAAGCTTTCAGCATCAACTGCATCGGTGTAAAGACCCGTATCGAGATCAACCACTTTGGCGGTGATCAACCGATTGTACTGTTCTTCAATGTCTAGCTCGACATCTAACTTACCGGCCGCTGCCAGAATATTGCTGTAGCGGTCGAGCTTTTTGTTGGCGTCTTGCTTATCTTTTAACAAAACCGCCGCGCTGGCAACGACCAGAGAACAGACAATACATAAAACCAGAGCAACAACAATCGTTCTGGAAGTACTTTCTTGATTAGCCACGGGCGAGCCTCCGTTTGATGTTAGCTTGCACCACAAAATGGTCGATCACTGGTGCGAATAAGTTAGAGAACAAGATCGCTAACATCATGCCTTCAGGGAATGCAGGGTTAACCACACGTATTAGCACCACCATCACACCGATCAAGGCACCATACCAATATTTACCGGTATTGGTCATCGACGCCGACACCGGGTCAGTCGCCATAAAGATCATGCCGAAAGCAAATCCGCCCAAAGTTAAGTGCCAATACCAAGGCATAGCAAACATGGGGTTAGTTTCAGAGCCGAGAACATTGAACAGCAGAGACAAGGACACCATACCAAGCATCACACCGCTAACGATGCGCCACGATGCAATTCGAGTCCACAACAAGGCCGCGCCGCCAATGAAAATCGCCAAAGTAGAGGTCTCGCCCATTGAACCGGGGATAAAGCCGAGAAACGAATCCCACCAAGTGAACTGTGATTGTAAGGCAACCAAACCATCACTGGCAGCAACAGACAGTGCGGTAGCACCGGTATAACCATCGATGGCGGTCCATACCGAGTCACCAGACAATGCCGCCGGATAAGCAAAGAATAGAAATGCACGCCCCGTGAGCGCCGGGTTAAGAAAGTTCTTGCCGGTGCCACCAAATACTTCTTTACCCACCACAATACCAAAGGTGATACCTAAGGCTACCATCCATAAAGGAATCGATGGCGGACAGATCAGGGCAAATAAGATTGAAGTTACAAAGAACCCTTCGTTCACTTCATGACCGCGCTTCATGGCAAACAATACTTCCCAGAATCCACCCACAATAAAGGTGACCGCATAAACCGGAATAAAGTAGCAGGCGCCATACCAGAGGTTATCCCAAATACTGCTAGGATCATTGCCGGCAAAAGCATTGATCAGCGCAAAGCGCCAATCATCGTTGAGCACTACGTTTGCATCGGCAATAATGGTATTGGCTTGAAAGCCGATATTCCACATACCGAAAAATATGACTGGGAAGGTACATAACCAAACCGTGATCATCATCCGCTTCAGATCAACACCGTCGCGCACATGGGCGGTAGTTTTGGTGGTGCTAGGAGGGGAATAGAAAATCGTATCGACCGCTTCATACAGCGCGAACCAACCTTCGTGTTTACCGCCCTTAAGAAAATGCGGCTCCATATCATCAAGTACTTTGCGCAATGCTGGAAATTTGACCGCCATAACTATCCCTCCTTCTCTATACGCGTCAAGTTATCTCGGAGTATCGGGCCATACTCGTACTTACCTGCGCAGACATAGCTACAAAGGGCCAAGTCTTCTTCATCTAATTCTAAACAACCCAAGTCTTGGGCCATTTGCGTATCACCTACAATTAGCGAACGCAGTAATTGCGTGGCTAAAATATCAAGCGGCATGATTTTTTCGTAATTACTGATCGGGACCATCGCCCGCTCACTGCCGTTGGTGCTGGTGGTTAAATCCATCAATTTACTTTTGGTAAACTGAGAAATATAAATACCCAATATCGAGTGTTTATTACTACCCGGCGACAACCAACCCATAAACTCGCGCTGGTTACCTTCACTCAGCACAGTGACTTGCTGGTGATAACGACCCAAGTATGAAATGGCGCCCTGCGCGGTCCGACCCGATAAAACAGAGCCAGAAACAATGCGATTATTTCCAGCGGTGATTTTACCGGCGGTTAATTCTTCTAAATTGGCACCTAAGCGTGTAGTCAGCAACTCTGGTCGCTCAACTTGTGGGCCGCCTAAGGCGATAACGCGATTGACATAGAGCTTGCCATCGCTAAACAAATGACCAATGGCGATAACATCTTGATAGCCAATGGTCCAAACTTTCTTGTTCGCACTGACTGGATGAAGATGATGAATATGAGTACCGGCTAGACCCGCAGGATGTGGTCCGGCAAACTCAGCGGTTTCAACTGCTGCGCTACCGGTGGAGATATTGGCGGTCGGCGCCGTGGCAACAAATACCTTGCCGTCGGTCAACGTAGTCAACACGATTAAACCGTTGACAAAAGCCTCGGACTGCTCAGCGATAACCACTGCTGGATCAGCCGCTAGCGGTTGGGTATCCATTGCATTAACAAAAATGGCGCCTGCCTGAGAATCAATCGCTGGAATACGGCTGTAAGGGCGAGTGCGGAATGCGGCCCACTGGCCAGAGTCGGCCAATGTAGCTACCGCTTTCTCACGGCTTAATTGAGACAGATCACTGACCGCCTCAAAGCTTTCAAACTGATCATCTTCAACATCGATAACAACAGACTGAAGAACTCGGCGGTCACCACGGTTAATAGCCGAAACCACCCCTGTTGCTGGCGAGGTGAATTTCACCCCTACGGTTTTCTTATCGCTGAACAGAAGCTGACCGGTCTTGACGCGATCTCCAACTTGCACCTCCATAGTCGGCTTCATGCCGATATAGTCAAAACCGATTACGGCGACAGAGCGCGCTTTGGCGCCTTC
>JBNMPW010000063.1:0-15823 GCA_051277205.1 Oceanicoccus sp.
CTTGAAGATGGTGGTATTTGGTCAAGATGAGGCGATCACCACTTTGACGACGTCTATAAAAATGGCAAGAGCGGGATTAAAGGCGCCAGAAAAACCAATTGGTTCTTTCTTGTTAGCCGGGCCAACCGGCGTCGGTAAAACAGAAGTCACTAATCAGTTAGCCAAAATTTTAGGCTTGGAGCTGGTGCGTTTCGACATGTCAGAGTATATGGAGCGCCATACGGTTTCTCGATTAATTGGTGCGCCTCCAGGTTATGTCGGTTTTGACCAAGGCGGGTTGTTAACCGAAGCGGTCACCAAGCATCCGCACTCAGTTGTACTTTTAGATGAAGTTGAAAAAGCCCATCCTGAAGTTTTTAATCTGTTATTACAAGTTATGGATCACGGCACGTTAACGGACAATAATGGTCGCAAAGCGGACTTCCGTAACGTGATTTTCGTTATGACCACCAATGCCGGTGCCGAAAGTACTAGCCGTAGAACAATGGGCTTTTCTGAACAGGACAATACCACTGATTCGATGGAAGCAATTAACCGCCTTTTCACGCCCGAGTTCCGCAATCGACTTGATGCGATCGTGCAGTTTGCACCACTGTCAGAAGACGTCGTTATGACCGTAGTCGATAAGTTCTTAATGGAATTGCAGGGTCAGTTAGATGATAAGCGAGTAACGCTTGATGTCGATGATGAGGCGCGCTTATGGCTAGTTCGCAAAGGTTATGACAAAGCAATGGGTGCCAGACCGATGGCGCGGATTATTCAAGAGCACATCAAAAAACCGTTGGCTGAAAAAGTATTATTTGGTGACTTGTCGTCAGATGGCGGCGTGGTCGCAATCCGCGTAGAAGATGGCAAACTGGTTATTGTCGAGGAAGAGGCGGTAGCCTAGGTTGGTATTCTATTAGCCGGCAGCTAGCTGCTGGCTAATAGAATACTGAACATGTCGTTAGCGGGCGCGGTAAGTAATCCGGCCTTTGCTCAAGTCGTAAGGGGTTAATTCAACCCGAACTTTATCGCCAGTCAAAATACGAATGTAGTTTTTACGCATTTTTCCTGAAATATGTGCAATCACTTCGTGGCCGTTTTCAAGGCGCACTTTAAAAGTGGTATTTGGGAGGGTGTCGATTACTTCACCTTCCATTTCAATCTGTTCTTCTTTGGCCATTCGGCTCCCCTGATAAGATTTTTCGTACTGTTTTCTACATCGCCTACAGGCGAAAAATTGCGCGCATTGTGCACTAAAAGCAGGCGGGAAGCAAAACTATTAACTAAGGCTTAACCAGCGGTTATTGATCAGCAATTGCAGCGGTCGATAGTCTGTTTTGTAACTCATTTTTCGACATTCTTTAATCCAGTACCCGAGATACAAATAATCCACGCCCAGTTGTTGGCATTGTTCGATTTGCCAGAGAATGGCATAGCGACCAAGACTGCGGCGCTCCATCTGTGGGTCGAAATAGGTATAAATGGCAGACAGGCCGTTATCCATTACATCAGTTACCGCCAACGCAACTAACTGCCGGGCTAAGAAGAAGCCATAAAAACGACTGTTGCCGATGTTGTTGCTCAAAAAGGACTGGTATTGATCGCGGTCAGGCGGGTACATGTCGCCATCGCTATGACGCAAGCTGATATAGCGTTCATAGAGCTGATAAAATTCATCACCACTGATGTCACTCACTTGCTCGACCGTTATGTCCTTATTGCGGTTAATGATCTTCCGCTGGTTTCGTGAAGGTTTGAATTCTGCGGTGCTGACGCGCGCTGGTGTACAAGCACGACAACTGTCGCAATGAGGGCGGTAAATATGCGAGCCACTACGCCGAAATCCTAAATCTGCCAGTTGGCTGTAGGTATGGGCATCAATGGTGGCCTCTGGGTCAATGAATAAAGTAGTAGCCCGCTTGTCATCCAAATAACTACAGGGGTGGGGATGAGTGGCAAACATTTTCAGGTCTGATAAAGCGGTCATTTACCGTTGCCCTCTATTATTGAGTAAGGCCAATTACCAGCCCAGCTCCTTAATTGTGGATAGTCGACATTATGTTTTAGTAGGCTATCAAATTCCACTCTGTCTATTTCCTGCGCGCCCATGCTGGATAAATGTGGATTACTGACCTGACAATCAATAGCGACAAAGCCCCATTGCTTAAGTTGTATGGACAGAAAGACCAATGCCACTTTAGAGGCGTCAGTAGCCAGACTAAACATCGACTCACCAAAAAAGATATTACCGAGAGCGATGCCGTATAAGCCGCCTACAAGTTGCCCGTTTTGCCAAACCTCTAAGGAGTGCGCCTTACCAAGCTCATGCAGCCGTTGGTAGGCCATGAGCATCTGATCGTTGATCCAAGTACCGTCTTGGTCGAACCTAGGCACAGTGCCACAGTGCTGCATAACCTGACTAAAGGCTTGATCGGCCGTGACGCTGTATTGTTGGCGCTTTAAGCGTTTGGCTAAACTTTTGGAGATATAGATATTATCAGGGTATAAAACCGCTCGCGGGCTTGGAGACCACCACAGGATAGGTTGTGGTTCTTCATACCAAGGGAAGATACCTTGCCGATAAGCGGCTAATAAGCGCTCGACGCTCAAGTCGCCACCCACCGCTAACAAACCATTGGGGTCAGCTAAGGCTGACTGCGTGGCGGGAAAGCTGTAATCGGCACTATCGAGCCAAGGAATTAATGGCGATGACAAAAATATAGCCCTATTGGACGCCGGACATAATCCGGCGTCAAGGCCTTAGGATTAAGGCGATGATACTTGCAGCGGCACTTAGTCTTGGTCATCCAGGTACTTCTCAGCATCTAGAGCGGCCATACAGCCCGCACCAGCAGAAGTAACTGCTTGCCGATAAACATGGTCCGCAACGTCGCCTGCTGCAAACACACCTTCAGTGCTAGTTTGAGTGGCATTGCCTGTCAATCCGCTATTGATTTTCAGATAGCCATCCTTCATATCCAGTTGGCCAGTGAAAATATCCGTGTTGGGTTTATGGCCGATAGCAATAAACACGCCTGCAACATCAATGGTCGTTTTGCTGCCATCACCGGTGCTGCTCAAGTTGAGGCCAGAAACACCCATGGCGTCGCCGGTTACTTCGTCGAGGGTATGATTCCAAATAATGTTTACATTGCCGTTCTTGGCTTTTTCAAACAACTTATCTTGTAAAATTTTCTCTGAGCGCAGGCTATCGCGGCGATGAACTAAAGTTACCTCTGAGGCAATGTTAGATAAATACAGCGCTTCTTCCACGGCGGTATTGCCGCCGCCGATAACGGCCACTTTTTTGCCGCGATAAAAGAATCCGTCACAGGTAGCGCAAGCGCTGACGCCTTTGCCCATAAATGCTTGCTCGGATTCAAGCCCCAAATATTGAGCTGAAGCACCGGTGGCGATGATCAAAGCATCACAGCTATAATTAGCACTGTTGCCCTTCAGAATAAACGGTCGTTGCTGTAAGTCAGTAACTTCAATATGGTCAAAAATTACTTGCGTATCAAAACGTTCCGCGTGTTTTTGCATCCTTTGCATGAGGTCTGGCCCTTGCAAGCCTTCTACATCTCCGGGCCAGTTGTCAACGTCGGTAGTGGTGGTCAATTGACCACCTTGCTCCATGCCAGTGATGACAACTGGATTTAAATTAGCGCGGGCGGCGTAGATGGCGGCGGTATAACCGGCCGGGCCTGAGCCAAGAATTATCAGGGGATGATGCTGTAAATCACTCATAACTTAGCTATTCCATTTCTCGTTTATACAATTGATGTTGTGTTTTGCCGGTTCAAGCCAAGCCTGCAAAGGCTGGCTATAATAGAGCAATTGGCAGCATATAAAAACTGCCGCTAAACAATTTGTTCAAACTTCAACACAGTAAGGCAAAGTGCTGATTTAAATGATAATATTGGGTCAGTTTTGTGAATATAAAGACCCGCCGGGGATTACAGCCCTATTCAAGCGGGCAATGCATCTGATTAGCACATGAGCTGTTATACAGCCAGGGGATACCACGGTCTTGAGCAAGCAAGTCTCAGCCAATAAAACTGATAACCATCCAGCGATCGATAAATTCGTCCCTAGAATGCGAGAAGGGGCGTTAATTGGTTTTGTCGCGGTATTTTTGTATTTACTGACCGCGCTGCTCAGTTACGATCAAGCCGACCCCGGTTGGTCGCGCACTGGCACTGGCGCGCTAGTCAGCAATGCTGGCGGCCCGGCTGGCGCATTGTTAGCAGACCTCTTTCTGTCTGCATTTGGTTATATGGCTTATCTGTTCCCTGTCATGGTCGGTTACCGTGCCTGGGTTTTGTTCCGTGAGCGTTTTCGCTCCGCCCCCTTTGACTGGATTTCATTTGGTGTACGCATTGTCGGGCTATGCTTGGTGATGCTCGCCACGACATCATTGGCGATGATGGCTGATGCCGGTGCTTCCGGCTTGCCCTTTGGAGCCGGTGGTGCGCTGGGACAGGCAGTGGGTTCTTCCAGTGTTGGTGCTTTCAGCCTATTCGGCAGCCGCTTAATTCTTTTGGCTTTGCTGTTATTTGGTATGACTATCTTTACTGACCTATCATGGCTGCGGTTAATGGATGTGTTGGGTGCTGCAACGTTGCGCATAGTCGCGAGCCTGCGCACTGCTATCAATCGTCGTTGGCAAGTCTGGCAAGACAAGCGGACACAGCAGCAAGTACAACAGGATCGCAAAGTTGTCATTGCGCAGCATGTTGAAAAAGACAAGCAACGTAAAGCGCCAAAAATTCAGATCATGCCGAAAAAGCCCGAGAAGAGTGAGCGTGCTGAACGTGAACGGCAAAAACCCTTATTCAAGGCCCCCGTAGTTGGCTCGCTGCCGCCACTAGGCTTGCTCGACATGCCTAACGATACTCATCGTAAAGGCTTTTCTGCTGAAGCGCTGGAGGCGATGTCACGCTTACTAGAGCATAAGCTGAAAGATTTTAATGTGATCGCCGAAGTTACCGAGGTGTTGCCGGGGCCGGTAGTAACGCGTTTTGAAATCCAGCCAGGTACGGGTGTCAAGGTCAGCAAAATTACTAACCTAGCAAAAGACATTGCACGCTCGTTGGCGGTGATCAGTGTTCGGGTGGTAGAAGTTATTCCTGGTAAGTCAGTGGTAGGTATTGAAATACCAAATGAAGATCGCGCGATAGTCAATTATCACGATGTATTGTCATCCAAAGTATATGACGACTCTAAGTCGCCATTAACCTTAGCATTGGGTCATGACATTTCAGGTAAACCCATTGTTGCCGATCTGGCAAAAATGCCGCACTTGCTAGTAGCCGGTACCACCGGTTCAGGTAAGTCAGTCGGCGTTAACGCAATGCTTATTAGTTTATTGTACAAATCAACTCCGGCTGAAGTTCGCTTAATTTTGGTCGACCCTAAAATGTTGGAGCTTTCTGTCTATGACGGCATCCCGCATTTGTTAACGCCTGTTATTACCGATATGAAAGATGCCGCTAACGGTTTACGCTGGTGTGTGGCCGAAATGGAGCGGCGCTATAAACTTATGTCGGCAATGGGTGTCAGAAACCTTGCTGGCTTTAATCGCAAAGTGACAGAAGCTGAGGAAAGTGGCAACCCGATACCCGACCCATTGTGGGTGGTTGAAGATGTTTATCAGGCCGGTATTGAGTTACCAGTAGCGCCACCATTACAGACCTTGCCGTCGATAGTTGTTGTCATCGACGAATTCGCCGATATGATTATGGTGGTGGGTAAAAAGGTTGAAGAACTTATTGCTCGTATCGCTCAAAAAGCGCGGGCTGCAGGTATTCATTTGATCCTCGCCACCCAGCGTCCATCAGTAGATGTTATTACCGGTTTGATTAAAGCCAACGTGCCTACAAGAATCGCTTTTCAGGTGTCCTCACGGGTCGATTCGCGCACTATTCTTGACCAAGGCGGCGCAGAACAGCTACTCGGCCATGGTGATATGTTATACCTGCCACCAGGCACCGGTTTGCCCGTTAGGGTGCACGGAGCTTTTGTATCGGATGAAGAAGTCCATCGCGTGGTTGCCGACTGGAAGCAGCGAGGAGAGCCCAATTATATCGACGGTTTAATCGATGAAGGCGCTAGCGGTTCAGCTATTCCAGGTCTTGCTGAGGAAGGCGGAAATGGAGACGACCCTGAACAAGATGCACTTTACGACGAAGCCTTAGAATACGTAACCACTTCACGCCGGGCTTCAATTTCATCGGTACAGCGCAAGCTACGTATCGGTTATAATCGTGCTGCGCGCTTAATTGAAGCGATGGAAGCGGCAGGCGTTGTAACCGAACAAGCCAGCAACGGTAGTCGTGAAGTTTTGGCGCCGGCGCCTCCCAGTCGTTAATTTGCCGGCCACTAATCAACTCGCTGTTATTTCAGCTAGCCATTAAGGATGTTTTGTGACCTTTGTTAATCCCCTGTTTTTTTCTACTGCTAAATTCTGCGCGTTGTTGTCTCTAGTCATTGGATTACTTATTCCGCAGGCTTATGCAGAACAATCTGACTCAGCCGCGGTTACAGCACTTGCCGCTAACTTGCTAACCATGCAAAGTCTGTCGGCACATTTTGAGCAAGAGATTAAAGATGCTGACGGTGAAACATTACAACAGGCCAGCGGTGAATTAAAAGTTAAACGACCACGCCGTTTTTATTGGCAAACCAACCAGCCTTATCAGCATTTAGCCGTTACTAATGGCATTACTATGTGGTTGTATGATGCTGATCTCGAACAAATCAGCAAGCAGCCTTTTACCGCTGACCTAGGTAAAGCTCCCGCCTTATTGCTCAGTGGTGAGGTTGATCAAATTAGTGCGCAATACCACGTTGTTTTAAAGTCTGCTGAAAATGATCAAAGTGAATTTATATTGAGCCCGAAAACTGACGACACCGTATTTCAACAACTAAGCCTAGTGTTTGCCAAAGGCGGTTTACGCAGTATGAATTTTATTGATAATTTTGAGCAGTCCACCCAGATTATATTTAGCAAACTGCAGCTTAACGTAGAGATAGATGACCAACAGTTTGAATTTATCGCCCCAGATGGAATTGATGTCATCAGTAATGAACCGTAATTTATTTGATGATAAGCCACTCTACCAACCGCTGGCTGCAAGAATGCGCCCGCGCAGCTTGGATGATTATATTGGCCAGCAGCATATCCTCGCCACTGGCAAGCCCTTACGTGAAGCTATTGACAACGACCAGATACACTCCATGGTTTTATGGGGGCCGCCTGGTGTCGGCAAAACCTCTTTAGCAAGACTTATCTCTGAGTTATGTGACACCCACTTTATTACTTTATCGGCTGTTTTAGCCGGGGTGAAAGATATTCGCTCGGCGGTGGAAGAGGCCCGTCAACAGCAGGCCACTGGTCGCAAAACAATCTTGTTTATCGATGAGGTACACCGCTTTAATAAAGCCCAGCAAGATGCGTTTTTACCTTTTGTTGAAGACGGTACCGTGATATTTATTGGTGCGACTACTGAGAACCCGTCCTTTGAGCTCAATAATGCATTGCTCTCACGTACCCGCGTTTACAAATTACGCTCGCTAGAAGACTGCGACATAGTCGATATAATACAACAAGCATGTTGTGCTCAATCCGAAACAGTTGTTTTTGAAGATCAACAATTAGATCTGCTGGCCAGTGCTGCTGATGGCGATGCACGTCGCGCATTGAATCTATTAGAGCTTTCCTTTGAGCTCGCTGAAAATAGCGCTGATGGTAAATTTGTGAACAAGGCGATAATGTCTGAGGTGCTCGATGGCTATGTGCGTCGCTTCGATAAAGGTGGCGATTTATTTTACGAACAAATATCTGCGCTGCATAAAGCGGTTAGGGGCAGTTCGCCCGATGGCGCGCTTTATTGGTTTTGCCGGATGATAGATGGGGGCTGTGATGCCTTATATGTAGCCCGTCGAGTAGTGCGAATGGCCAGTGAAGACATTGGTAATGCTGATCCAAGGGCGTTAGAAATAGCCCTAAATGCCTGGAGTGTACAGCAGCGCTTAGGCAGCCCTGAAGGGGAATTGGCGATTGCACAGGCAGTGGTCTATTTGGCCAGTGCCGCCAAAAGCAATGCGGTTTACTCAGCGTACAACCAAGTTATGGCGGATATAAAGCAACAGCCCAGTTATGATGTGCCAGAGCATTTACGTAATGCGCCCACCAGCATGATGAAAGATATGGGCTATGGTGAAGAATACCGCTATGCCCACAATGAGCCCGAAGGCTATGCAGCGGGAGAGAATTATCTACCGCAAGCCTTAAAAGATAAGCGCTATTATGAGCCAGTGGACCGCGGGCTAGAAAAAAAGATTGCCGACAAGCTTAATTACCTGCGCGAGCTGGATAAAAACAGTAAAATACGTCGCTATTAAATTCATCTAGACGATAGTTGAAAGACAGCAGACCCCATCACTATGAAACATTTGTTATTAATTGCATTAGGCGGAGCATTCGGCGCGTTGGGTCGATATTGGCTGTCGACAGCGGTTAATGCCTATTCTCAAAACAAATGGCAGCTCGTTGGTTTTCCTTTGGGAACGCTAGTGGTTAATATTATAGGCTCGTTTTTGATTGGAATTTTGTATGTGTTGATTCTTGAGCGCCTTTCATTACACCCAGATTGGCGCAGTGTCGCCGTTGTTGGTTTTCTTGGCGCGTTCACCACCTTTTCAAGTTTTAGTTTGGAAACCATCACCCTGTTAGAGAACGGCCAATTGGGCAATGCAGTGCTCTATGTGGCTTCTAGTTTAGTACTGTGTTTGCTGGTCACTTGGCTCGCTATCACCTTAACAAGATTGACTTAAGGCTTAAGCTATTATGTTAGATATCAAACTGATCCGGCAAAATCCGGAATTAGTCGCTGAAAAACTCAGCAAAAAGAACTTCATCCTTGATGTTGGTGTATTTAAGCGTCTCGATGAAGATCGTAAGCAAGCGGATACTCAAAGCCAAAATTTATTGGCCGAGCGAAAGCAAGCATCCAAGAAAATTGGCGAGCTGGTAAAGCAGGGCGTGCCGATTGCTGAAGCCAAACAAACGGTTAATGAAACCCTACAAAAAATCGAGTCGCAGCTAGATCAGCTCAAGGTGACTGCACAGAAAACCGGTGATGCGCTCAAAGAGTTTATGTACGGCGTACCGAATATTCCTGATGATCAAGTCCCCGTAGGTAATGACGAAGACAGCAATGTCGAAGTGCTAACCTGGGGCGAGCCAAAAGTTTTTGATTTTGAGGCTAAAGATCATGTTGATTTGGGCGAGAGCAATGGGGGTTTAGATTTTGATTTGGCCAGTAAAATTACCGGCTCTCGTTTTGTAGTGATGCAGGGCAGTATTGCTAGGTTACATCGAGCACTGATTCAATTCATGATCGACACTCACATAAATGAGCATGGCTACAATGAAATCTACGTGCCGTTTATGGTCAACGAAGAGTCTTTATTCGGCACCGGACAATTACCAAAATTTAAAGAAGATTTATTTAAAATTGAAGGCGATCAAAATTATTATTTGATCCCTACCGCTGAAGTACCCGTCACCAATATTGCCCGCGATCGTATTTTTGAGACTAAAGAGCTTGGCGATGGCTTACGTTTTGTTTGCCATACACCGTGTTTTCGAAGTGAGGCCGGTAGCTATGGTCGCGACACCCGAGGCATGATTCGTCAGCACCAATTTGAAAAAATTGAATTAGTGAAGATGGTTAAGCCACAAGATTCAGATGCCGAATTAGAAGGTCTAGCCGGACATGCTGAAGCAATTTTACAAAAACTTAATCTGGCTTATCGTAAAGTCATTCTATGTGGTGGTGATCTTGGTTTTTCAGCGCGCCGTACTTACGACCTCGAGGTCTGGTTACCCGGTCAGCAAAAATATCGTGAGATCTCATCTTGCTCAAATTTTGGTGACTACCAAGCTCGGCGCATGGTTGCTCGATGGCGCAATCCAGAAACCAATAAGCCTGAACTATTGCATACCCTTAACGGCTCGGGTCTGGCTGTTGGCCGTACATTGGTTGCCGTGTTAGAGAACTATCAGGCAGCCGATGGAAGCATCGCGGTGCCTGAAGTATTACAGCCCTATATGGGCGGCATTACCACGCTGTAGAGATTAGTTGCCATCACTTGACCGGCGGCGAACATTTAAACCCGCCCAACTGCTTTTGTAAACGGACTCGTTGTGGATTTTTTACCCTTATTTTTTAAATTAGAAAACAAAGCTTGCCTGCTAGTTGGGGGCGGTAGCATTGCGCTGCGTAAAGCGCGATTATTAAAACAAGCTGGAGCTATTATATATGTAGTGTCTCCAAAAATTGACCCAGAGCTTCTCGCTTTGGTTGAGGCCAGTAAAGGCAGTTATCGTTGTGGTAAATACCAGATAGATGATCTTGCCGATGTGTTTTTAGTCGTTGCCGCTACGGATAACACCCCGCTTAACCAGTTGGTATCCGAGCATGCTAATGAGCGCCAATTACCGGTCAATGTGGTTGATAGTCCAGATCTGTGCAGTGTTATTTTGCCGGCAATTATTGATCGTTCCCCCATTGTTATTGCCGTTTCAAGTGGTGGTCAATCACCTGTATTAGCAAGATTGTTGCGTACTAAAATCGAAAGTTTAGTCCCTGCTGCTTATGGTCAACTTGGACAATTAGTGGGTAGTTTTCGTGAACAAGTTAAGCAACGTTTTAGTCAGCTTGATGATCGCAAGAATTTTTGGGAGTCGGTACTGCACGGCCCTATTGCAGAGATGGTGCTGTCTGGTAAGCCGAAGGTTGCCGAGCAGTTATTGTCACAACGTCTGAGTGAGCAAACTGACCCACTGGCCAGTGTCGGCGAAGTTTATCTCGTTGGAGCCGGGCCTGGTGACCCCGATTTACTGACCTTCAAAGCCTTGCGTTTGATGCAGCAAGCCGATGTTGTGCTCTATGATCGGCTGGTGTCGGACGCTATTGTCGATCTTACCCGGCGTGATGCCGAACGTATTTATGTCGGAAAAAAGCAGGCTGATCATGCAATGCCGCAAAAAGACATCAACCAATTACTGGTCGATTTTGCCAAGCAGGGTAAAAAAGTGCTGCGCTTGAAGGGCGGTGATCCGTTTATTTTTGGCCGCGGTAGCGAAGAGATAGAAGAGCTGGCTGAACATAAAATTCCGTTTCAGGTAGTGCCCGGCATAACGGCTGCATCGGGTTGTGCTGCTTATTCAGGCATTCCATTAACACACCGCGATTATGCTCAGTCAGTACGCTTTATTGCCGGCCACCTTAAAGATGGCACATCCGATCTGCCTTGGTCAGAATTAGCCTACGGCAAGCAAACCCTTGTTTTTTATATGGGTTTAGTGGGGCTGCCAATCATATGCCGTGAGCTTATTGCCCATGGCTTAAGCCCGGCAACACCCATGGCATTAATCCAGCAAGGGACGACCCCCAATCAACGTGTGATCATTGGAAACTTGCAAAATATGCCCGAAAAGGTCATTTTAGAGCAGGTAAGGGCGCCTACGCTGTTGATCGTAGGGGATGTAGTCAAGTTACGTGAAAAGTTGGCATGGTTCGAAAATATGCCTGAGGACAACTAAAGTTTTCGGCTGATACGTCGATAATCTGGGTACTGGAGGTTAATATGGTAAATTTTCTAACGACATCCCCGATTGTTACAACTACTAAATCAAGTGGATATACATCAACGCGTAAAGTTGTTCCTTCGATGGCTACAGACCGGCAACATCCTCGCCCTCTAGACCGGCGGGCCCGCTGGGACCGGCGTGCACGCCGCGGTAGTCAGCAAGTTATGGATCGGCGTTTCGGGCTAGAGCGTCGCCGCTCCAGTATTGACTTCAGCGTTTAACAATAAGTCTGCTTCACTGTCATCCAATCCAGCGCCATTAGCGTTTGAGGCTATTACTTAGCCGCAACTTTGGCGGGTGTGTATATCGGCAGCGCATCCAAAAGTATATGACCGGTTTCAGTTAGCAGTGGGTCAATCTCGTCTTCTTTGTCTTCATCACTCTCTTTACTGCTATCATCGTCGACTGCGCTAATATTGGTCTCAGCATCCGACTTTGTCGTCTCGCCATCTTCTGAATCGCTATCGTCTAAGTCATCCAGAGGCTCTAAACCTTTTGCAACTCGACGCTTGTTTTCAATGGCTAATGACTTTTGTTTTTCGCCGCTACGTTGCTCGATACGTTGCTCTTCGTTAAGGGGAATACTGTTGATTGCGCGGACCTGCTCCATTAATTCTAATTGGTCATTTAGAAATATAAAGTCAGGGTCAGTGCTCAGGCGCAGCTTATGCTTGCTTTGCAGCTCTGGCAAAATTGAGGCGATATCAAAATAATTGCGATGTTGAACAGGGTTGATGCGATCCCATGCCAGCGCATTATCCAGCGAGCTTTCACCGACTTTTTCTTTGTCATACATTGCGGGAAATTCGATATCAGGCAAGACGCCTCGATGCTGTGTGCTTTCACCGGAAATTCGATAAAACTTTGATTCAGTTATTTTCAGTTGGCCTTGTTTTAACGGCGTCAGCGACTGCACTGTGCCCTTACCAAAAGACTGTGTGCCAACAATAATGCCGCGTTGATAATCTTGAATCGCCCCGGCAAAAATTTCTGAGGCAGAAGCGCTCAGGCGGTTAATGAGTACCGCCAGTGGGCCTTGGTAGTAAGGACTGCTGGAACGCTTACCGTCTCTATAGATTTGCTTGTTTGAGTGGCGAATCTGTACGGTGGCACCTTGTTCAATAAACAAACCGGTTAACTGGTTTGCCTCTTGTAGTGATCCGCCGCCATTTTCCCGTAAATCAATGATGATACCGTCAACATCTTCTTCGATCAGTTCATCTAATAATTTTTTGACATCCCGGGTTGTACTTTTATACTCTGGATCACCTCGGCGCATCGCTTCAAAATCAATATAAAAGGCGGGTATGTCAATAATGCCAATACGCGATAGCTTGTCATCATGGTAAATATCAAGCACTTGCTTTTTAGCGCTTTGTTCTTCGAGCTTTACTTTATCACGTTGGATTTTTATCACTGTATGTTCGTCGTCGGTTTTTGCCGAAACAGGGATGACCTCGAGCTGGACTATAGTATCTTTCGCGCCGCGAATGAGTTGCACGACTTCATCAAGGCGCATGCCGATAACATCGGTAAAAACGCCATCTTTCTGTGCCACAGCAACAATTCTATCGGATGGCTGTAAGTCACCTTGTTTGTCCGCGGGCCCAGCATGAATTAGCCTAACCACTTTGGTGAATTCATCTTTTGTTTGCAGAACAGCCCCAATACCCTCTAAGGATAAACTCATGTTGATATTAAAGTTTTCAGACGTGGTGGGGGACAGGTAATTTGTGTGCGGGTCATAAAGGCCGGTCAGAGCGTTCATATACATCTGAAAAGCATCTTCAGCGTTGGATTGTTTGACACGGTTAAGCTGGTTTTGATAGCGTTTTTGAATAGAGGGAACTATTTTATCTTCTTCTTTTTTTGCTATACGGAGGCTGGTTACTCGGCTTTTAATAATCTTACGCCATAAGTCATCTGCTTCGGCCATATCTTTGGGCCAAGGATTATCCTCACGGTCTAGCTGTAATGACTCTATGCGCTTAAAATCCATTGATTCTACCATGGTAGGGAGCTGCTCAATGGTGTTACTTAAACGATCAATAAAGCGTTGCTGATAGCGGTTGAAAATAACCAATCCTGGTGAAAGATCACCTTTTACCAAGCTGTTGTCGATGGTATATCGGTACTTTTCAAACTCATCAATATCTGCTTGTAAGAACAGGCTCTTGTTACCATCGAGGCGAGTAAGATAATTATCAAACAGCCGCGAAGACAAGCGGTCGTTCATGCCCTGATTAATATAATGGCGCTGCTTTAATTTGCTTATGATATCCAATGCAGTCTTAGACTGTTCCTCGGTAAATTCGATGCGGTTGTTTTCACTGTCATCAAATGCTGAGGGAGTCTTTGCTTTAGCATAAAGGGCAGGGGTAAACAATAATGCGCCTAACAATGCAAGTAGGGTGAGTGCGCGGGGGGTAGCAAGCGTCATAGTTAGTATCTCAAACAGCGTGATTAAGTTAGAAGCGCATTTGCGGCAAAGGTTCAAAGAGGCTGGTGCATTATCACATGGCTATTGTCTGGGTGGAACAGCCAGCGGTCTGCACATGCGTTTAATCATAACAAGTAATGCCAATGAGAGGGTCGTTCCAGTGACTGAAGTTCTCGCAAGCTGATCTTAGTGGTCAATAGCTAACACGTCGATTAAAAACTGATCAAATAGGCAGGATTGGCGATAATTAATAATGGCCTCAAAGCCCAGACCTGTAAGCGTTGAGGCTTTGAAATACTCCAAAATCGTTAAATCATGGCATAAACAGAGCTAGAGGCTATAATTAATACATTATTATAATAAGTCATAGCTCCACTTACACAGAAACAATATTATGCTGTTCACTGTCCTTCGTAGCATTGCCATCTTCGTGTTTGCCATAGCGCAACCTTTGGCCAGCTATGCTTACACCGATGCGGAGATTGATCAGATGATCAAGGCTCTGCAGCAAGAAAATCAAGAGTTAAGAGCAGAGCTTGCGCAAGCACTCGATCATGCTAACGAGCGAAAGCAAGAGAGCAGCAATCTATTAACCGAGCATTTAGTGCCAGCCAGCAGCCAAACACAAGCTCAGGCCCAAGCTGTCGTGAATGCCGGTAAAAGCCAAATTAGCTCGATCAATCAATCAATAGAGCAACAGCAAGAGTCATTTCATGTCAATGGGTTCCTAACGACAGGGGCAGCTTTAGCCGACCGCGAGGTTAGTGATCAAAACAATAGCTTCAGCGATGACCTCTCTTTTGATACAGACAGCATTGTCGGCTTGCAGGCAAAATTTAAGCTATCAGACCGTGCTGACATTACTACTCAGCTTGTTGCCCGTTCTGCCGATGATTGGGATTTAAGCGCCGAGTGGGCGTTTGTCAGCTATCGCTTTAATGAGCAGATGAGTGTGCGAGCCGGTCGGCTACGTTTGCCAATTTATCTATTTTCTGAGTCCGTCGAAGTTGGCTTTAGTTACCCATGGGTAAGACCACCTAGTGAAGTTTATTCTTTACCGATTAATAATTATGAGGGCGTCGATTTTCTTTATAGCCGTAACTTCGGAGATTGGGTTAGCCAGTTACAGGTTTTTGCCGGTAATAGTAGTAACGATGCGTTTCAGGCCAATGAGCTTTTTGGTGCCAATATCACCTTAAGTTCGGGCGCATGGACCTTTCGCGCCAGCGCCAGTGACTTTGCTTTTGATATTGATGTATCGGCCTTTAGTCCTATTGAGCAATCTGAGCTGGTGCAAGATGGCGGCAGCTATTACAACATTTCCGGCATGTATGACGATGGGGAGTGGTTACTGCTCACAGAACTATCAAACTTTGATGCCGACCGTGCCAATATATTCCGTGACAGTGATGCAGGCTATATTACTATCGGTAAGTATATGGGCGACTGGATGCCGCACCTGACAATTGCCAAGACCTACACCACCAATGAGCCTGAGCCCTACACTTTATTCAGTATCCCGGTTGAAATTATTCCTGCACCCGGCGCACCGCCAATCATAATAAATGTGCCCATCTCATCAGAAACACTTGAATACACCAGCACCTCTTATACCTTAGGCCTACGTTACAACCTAAACGCCAATACCAGTGCAAAACTGGAATGGAGCCGTTATTCACAGCTTGAAGACACCGGAGGCATCTGGACCAACCTGAGGTTTGCTGCTGAGTCTGAAG
>JBNMPW010000064.1:0-15665 GCA_051277205.1 Oceanicoccus sp.
AGCGCGGTCACCTCGCAATGTCGGCTTAGTTGATGCAGTTGTTTTTGCACCCGCTCATCGGCAAATCCGGCAAAATCACTAATGATATAAAGGGCGCTGCCAGGGCGGGCGATACGGCGCAGTTCGACCAAAGCTTGTTCCAACTCGCTGGCGGCGTTGAGATGTAAGCCACTGTCACGATTGAGCTGCTGATTAAATTCCAGTAATGCCTGCATAAAAGCCAGAACCGATTGCCGATTGCGGCGCGGACGAATTTCTCGGTGTTGATTGTTGCCAAACACTAAGCCGCCGACCCGATCATTATTTTGTAACCCTGCCCAAGCAATTAACGCACTCAAATAACAGGCGGTAACCGATTTAAAACATTGCTGACTGCCAAAAAACATGGATTGCCGTTGATCAGTGACCACTAAAACAGGCCGTTCGCGCTCTTCTTGAAACAGTTTGGTATAGGGCTTACCACTGCGAGCAGTGACTCGCCAATCGATGCTGCGAATATCGTCGCCCGCTTGGTAGGCCCGTACTTCTTCAAAATCGATACCGCGGCCGCGGAAGTTGGTTTTGTTGGGGCCGGCTAACAGGCTCAGTGCTTTGCGGCGCTGAGTCAGTTTCAGATCTTTGGCAGCGAAGCGGGCACGGATTAAATCATCAAGGTCGATGTAGGCGCCGCTGATCAGTTGACCAGGTTTATAGGGAGTTTTGATTGCCATGTGACGTTAAGCGACCGGCACGAGACGCAGTAATTCGTCGATTACTTGGTCTGCACTGATGCCGCTGGCTTCGGCTTCAAAACTGAGGATTAAGCGATGACGCAGCACATCGGCTGTAATCGCTTGCACATCATCAGGGCTGACAAAATCTTTACCGGCGAGCCAAGCGTGGGCGCGGGCGCAGCTGTCGAGGGCGATACTGCCGCGTGGGCTGGCGCCAAACTCTATCCAGGCTGCCAGATCGCTACTGAGGCTGGCGGGTTGGCGGCTGGCGATCACCAATTGCACAATATACTCTTCTACCGCCGGGCTCATATGCAGTTCTAACGCTTGCTGGCGGGCATTAAAAATAGTGCTCTGGGTTAATGGCGGTGGGCTAACCGCTGGCACTGCGCTGTTGCGTGATTCATTGCGCACCAGTTGCAATATCTTGCGCTCGGCTTCGGCATCGGGGTAACCCACCCGCACATGCATTAAAAAGCGGTCGAGTTGAGCTTCTGGTAAGGGGTAAGTGCCTTCCTGCTCAATGGGATTTTGGGTGGCCATCACCAGAAATAATTCGGGCAAGGGGTAGGTGTGTTTACCGACGCTGATTTGTCGCTCGGCCATCGCCTCGAGTAGCGCGGACTGCACTTTAGCGGGCGCACGGTTGATCTCATCGGCCAATACTAAGTTGTGAAAGATAGGACCTTGCTGAAAAGTAAAGCTACCGTCTTCGGGGCGAAATACGTCGGTTCCGGTGATATCGCCCGGCAATAAGTCAGGGGTGAACTGCACCCGGTGGAAGTCAGCTTCAACACCATCGGCTAAGGTTTTAATGGCTTTAGTTTTAGCCAAGCCCGGGGCGCCTTCAACCAGCAAGTGGCCATTGGCTAACAGCGCGATTAATAGTCGTTGTACGAGGTCTTCTTGGCCAATAATTTGGCTCTCTAGCCATACTTTAAGGTCGTTGATGGCGTCAAAATCTGTCATTTTAGTGTGTCTTTCCTGTTTTGTATTTAGAGCGATAGCTATCAGCGGCGTGCTTTGTTTGACCCTGATGTTGGGACAAGTTCCAATAGCGGGCCCCATTGTACAAATTTCTAACAAAATCGGTAGCTTAAGCTATGCTTTTAAAGAAATTGTTTTGCCCTGCAGAGGCGTTTTAAGGTTAGCGATATTGCGCAGTTTGGGTTGGTAATTCAAGTGAAAGTTTCGGGGGAATATTTATGTCACTAAAGTCAGAGCAGCTTAGCGGTCGCAATTCGCCAGGCTCCAGCGCTAACGACCGAATGGTCGAGCAGCTGAATGACGAGTTTCAGCAAAACTTGCCCGCGGACAAGGCGTCGGCAGTTATAGAATTTGCTCGTCAATCCTATGCTGGGGCGACACTCAGTTATTTTGCTGGTCGGCAAATAGCCGATGTCTCCGCCGCAACGCTTGGCAGCTGGGGTTTTTTGCAGCAGCATAACCCTGCAACCCCCAAAGTCCGTTTATTCAACCCTGTCTACAAAAAGCATGGCTGGCAATTATCGCGCAGCGTTATTGTTCTGTTAGCGCGCAATAAGCCATTTATTACCGACTCAATTCGCGGCGAACTTAACCGCCGCAACTTGACCGTCCACAATCTAAGCAGCGTGATTTATTCGCTACATCGTGATCAACAGCATCAATTAGTGAGCTTGTTACCGTCACGCTCAACAAAAGCCGCGCCTGATGGCTGTTATGCCAGCGAAGAAGCGCTGCTTTATATTGAAATTGGACGTTGCACTGATAGCGCTGAGCAGTTGGATATTGTCAGAACGCTGCAATCAATTTTGGTGGAAGTGAATGTGGTTGTGGATGACTTTGCCGCCATGTCCCAGCAAGCACAATCTTTAATTGCGCAATTGTCGGACCCTGCCTCAAATGTAACTGAGCAACAGACTGAGGCGGCGGCAATGCTGCAATGGCTGGTTGATGGTCAGTTTACTTTTTTAGCTTATGAGCAGCTAGAGGTTGATTACCAGTCGCAACAGCCGCAGGTAAGTCGAGTGGAACACTCAGAACTTGGCTTGCTCAAATTAAGGCCCTCAAAAGGCAGTAGCGAATTATATAATGCTATCCAAGCTGGCGGCATTAACCAGCTTGCGGCGGCAGAGCCCTTACTCGTGATTAAATCGTCGATACGTTCAAGAGTACATCGCTTGGTGTACCCCGATTATGTGGTGCTGCGATGCTTTGACAGTGAAGGCCGCGTGGTGGCAAAACATCGTTTCCTGGGACTTTTTACCTCCAAGGTTTACACCCAGTCGCCTAGCGAGATTCCGGTTATTCGGGGCAAGGTGGCGGCTGTGTTAGAGCGTTCAGGGCTTGATTTAAAAGATCACCAAGGCAAGGATTTAGGTCGCTTGTTAGAGGTTTTCCCCCGCGATGAATTATTTCAAAGCAGTGTTGATGAGTTATACAGCACTAGCATGGCGGTGAATGAAATTCAGGAGCGCCGGCAAGTACGTCTATTTGTACGTCGTGATAATTACCGCAAGTTTGTTAATTGTTTAGTGTATATCCCACGGGATATTTATCGCACCGAAATACGACTCAAAATTGAGCAGCTTTTATGCTCGGCTTTTGGTGCGGTAGAGTCTGAGTTCACCACTTATTTTTCAGATTCAATTTTAACCCGCAGCCATTTTTTATTACGGGTAGATCCCAGTCAGCTTATCGATGTTGATAGCCAGCAACTAGAAGAGGAAGTCGTACACGTGACTATGTCCTGGAAAGAGCACTTTAATAATAATTTGTTGGATGAATTTGGTGACGAGGAAGCTGCCAAGTTGTTTGATCAATATGGCGATGCCTTTGGTCCGGGTTATATGGATGATTTTGAATCGCGGGCAGCGATTGACGATATTAAAAAAATAGCGACATTAACCTCGGTGGATGATATTGCGATGAGTTTTTATCGCAAACAGGGTAGCGATGAGCAGTCGCTTTGCTTTCGTTTGTTACACCGCGATACGCCCTTGGCTTTATCAGATGTTATGCCGATTTTAGAAAATCTCGGACTACGGGTTGAAAGTGAGCACCCCTATGATGTTGATCGAAAAGATGGTCAGCGTATTTGGGTACATGAATATTCGGTTCTCTATGGGCTGAGTGCGACTATTGATTTTAATAAGGTTGAAGATATTTTTCAGCAGGCTTTTTTGCGTATTTGGCAAGGCGATGCCGAAAGTGATTCTTTTAATAAATTGATTTTGGGTGCTGGTTTGGGGTGGCGGCAAATAGCCATGTTGCGTGCCTATGAGCGCTATATGAAACAAATTCAATTTTCCCTAAGCAGTGATTATATTGCTGAGACTTTATGCAAGCATTTAAACATCACTGCTAGCATTGTTGAATTATTTGAACGTCGCTTTAGTTGCGACTTTGACGGTACCGAGGTCGAACGTGAACAGCGTGAAAGCGACCTGCGGGGAGCAATTGTTAAGGCCTTAGATGGGGTCGAAAACCTCAACGAAGACCGTATTATTCAGCACTATATTGCTTTAATTGAAGCCACTCAGCGCACTAACTATTATCAACAAGATACTGCCGGTAACGTTAAAAATTATTTCTCCTTTAAATTGAGACCGGCGCTAATTCCCGATATGCCTTTACCGGTGCCAATGTTTGAAATTTTTGTCTATTCCCCTCGGGTTGAAGGTGTGCACTTACGCGGTGGTAAAGTTGCTCGCGGTGGTTTGCGCTGGTCGGACCGCCATGAAGATTTTCGTACCGAAGTATTGGGTTTGGTAAAAGCTCAGCAGGTTAAAAACTCGGTGATCGTACCAATGGGTGCGAAAGGTGGTTTTGTTGCTAAACAAATGTCGGGCAAGTCAGGACGTGATGAAATTCAGCAAGAGGGCATTAGCTGCTATAAAATTTTTATCCAAGCATTATTGGATGTCACCGACAATCTAGTTGAAGGCGAAGTAGTGCCGCCCTCGAAAGTAGTGCGTAAAGATGAGGACGACACCTATTTAGTCGTGGCGGCTGATAAGGGCACAGCGACGTTTTCGGACATTGCCAATGAATTGTCTATCAAAGCCGGATTCTGGATGGGTGATGCCTTTGCCTCTGGCGGCAGTGCCGGCTATGACCATAAAAAAATGGGTATCACTGCCAAGGGTGCTTGGGTATCGGTGCAGCGTCACTTTCGTGAACTGAACACTAATATACAAGATACCGATTTTAGTGTGGTTGCGATCGGCGATATGGCTGGCGATGTATTCGGTAATGGTATGTTGCTGTCAGAGCATATTCAATTGGTGTGTGCCTTTAACCATATGCATATTTTTGTTGATCCCAATCCCGACGCGGCGGCTAGTTTTATTGAGCGCAAACGCTTGTTTGAGTTGCCGCGCTCTAGCTGGGAAGACTACAAAACTGAGCTAATTTCTCAAGGCGGCGCTATTTTTAGTCGCACAGCTAAATATCTCGATCTAAGTCCAGAAACAAAAAAACGCTTTGCTATCGAGCAAGACCGAATCACGCCTAACGAATTTATTCATGCGGCATTAAAAGCGCCGGTGGATTTATTTTGGAATGGTGGTATCGGTACCTATGTTAAAGCCAGCACAGAAACCCATGCCGAGGTGGGTGACAAAGCCAATGATGTATTGCGGGTAGATGCCAAAGATTTACAGTGTCGGGTGATTGGCGAGGGCGGTAATTTGGGTATCACCCAATTAGCGAGGGTTGAATTTGCCTTGCATGGCGGCCACTCTAATACCGATTTCATTGATAATGCCGCTGGGGTTGATTGCTCCGACCACGAAGTAAATATAAAAATTCTGTTGAATGAAGTTGTTGCTAGTAACGACATGACAGAAAAACAACGTAATCAATTATTAGAACAGATGACCGAAGAAGTATCAGAGCTGGTACTGGAAAATAATTATCGTCAGACACAGGCGCTGAGTTTAGCTGAGCGGGAAGCACATTTGCGTTCCGGCGAATATCGCCGGCTAATCCATGCCATGGAGGCCAGCGGCAAGCTAAACCGCCAAATGGAGTTTATTCCCGATGATGACGTTATGGTTGAGCGCCGTGCTGCCGGTAAAGGCTTAACCCGCCCTGAGTTGTCAGTGTTAATCTCCTATGTAAAATCGCAATTAAAAGAACAGCTGGCCGCCAGTAATGTGCCCGATAATGAGTATTTAGCAGCGGCGGTTGAAACCGCTTTTCCGCAACGTTTGCGCGATGATTTTAATGGTTTGATTCACAACCATCGCCTGCGTCGTGAAATTATCGCCACACAATTGGCCAATGATATGGTCAACTATATGGGTATCACCTTTGTTGATCGTATGGTGCAATCAACCGGTGCTGAAATTTCCGATATCGTGCGCGCTTATATCAGTGCCCGTGATGTGTTTGATATGCCTACTTTATGGGCACAAATTGAAGCCTTGGACTATCAAGTTGATGCCGAAGTGCAAATGCAGTTGATGGCCGAACTGTTACGCTTGGTGCGCCGTGCCAGTCGGTGGTTTATTCGCAATCGGCGAGAATCAATTGAGCCGGCGCAACAGATCGCAAGCTTTCAGCAATCAGTAACCGAACTTAGAGAGCAATTGCCGGCGCTATTAACGGGTGAGCTAAAAGAGGCCCGCCATAAAAAGTGCCAACATTACTTGGAATTAGGCGTACCAAAAGAACTGGCTAGCTGTATTGCCAGCGCCGGCGAACTGTATCCGTTTTTGGGGATTATCGAAGCCTCCCATTCAATGGATAAGCCCGCCAGTAAAGTAGCCGAGCTGTATTTCAATCTAGCGGATCAATTGGGATTAGATTGGTTTGCCCGTAAAATATCTGAGTTAAAAGTTGATAACTATTGGCAGGCGATGGCCCGAGAAACCTATCGTGATGATCTGGAATTTCAGCTGCGTACTATTACCCAAGGTGCGATGCGTTATATGGATGACAGTTCTGACGTTACAGTTTGTATAGATAGCTGGCGGTCACATCAACAAATATTGGTTGATCGCTGGCGCACTTTGCTGGCAGAATTACAGGGTATGCAAGTGCATGAGTTTGCCATGTATTCGGTCGCTATTCGCGAGCTTTTAGATTTGGCGCAAAGCAGTAAATACAGTGCGGTGGATTAGAACGTTGTTATGCAGACCTTGATTGTTGATCTGACTATTACCGCAGATGAATACCTAAAGTACTATCAAAGCCGCTCGACGGTAGTTGTTTGTCGCAGTCGCGATGGCCGTCGTGTGCATTTTCCGGCAGAAATATTACAACCTTTTGTTAGTCATGCGGGCGTCAGTGGGAGTTTTAGTATTGCCTTTGATGATGCGGGTAAGTTTAAAAAAATAATAAAAATGTGAGTGGCTAATCGTAACCCTATAACACTCAAGATATAATTAATATCCATCTGAATTTTATTACTGTTAAGTGTTCATAGTCCGTAGTGGCTTATGCTATAAAGCAGCCCTGCCTTAAATTAACAACGCAATAACTAGGAGTATCCTTGAAAAAAGTATGGTTTCCATTCGCTGTTTTGTTGCTGTCTGCTTGTTCGTCACCCCAAACTGACACTCTGAACATAAAGGCCGCTATGCCTACGGGTGTGACTTTCCTGGAGCAGGTCAGTGCTCAAGCGGGTAAAACTCTGATTCCCTATCGCAAGTACGAACTGGATAATGGCCTGACCCTGATACTGCATGAGGATCATTCTGATCCGCTGGTGAAGGTGGACGTTACTTATCATGTAGGCTCCGCGCGGGAAGACTATGGTAAATCTGGTTTTGCGCATTTTTTTGAGCACATGATGTTTCAGGGCTCTGAGAACGTTGCCGACGAACAGCATTTTAAACTGGTGACTGAGGCCGGTGGTACGCTAAACGGTTCTACCAGTACCGACCGCACCAACTATTACCAAGTGGTACCCGCCAATCAGCTGGAGAAAACACTTTGGCTGGAGGCCGATCGTATGGGTTTTTTGCTCAATGCTGTGACCCAAGAAAAGTTTGAAGTGCAGCGTGAAACCGTCAAAAACGAACGCGGCCAGCGCGTGGATAACCGTCCCTATGGCCGCGTGTCCGAACGCGTAAATGAGGCGCTGTATCCCGCAGAACATCCATATTCCTGGCCCACTATCGGCTATATAGAGGATCTCAATCGAGTTAATGTCGATGATCTGAAGGCCTTTTTTCTGCGCTGGTATGGCCCCAATAACGCCACTCTCACTATCGGCGGCGATATTGATGTTGAGCAGACTCTAGCTTTGGCGAACAAATATTTTGGCAGCATTCCTCGCGGACCCGCTGTGGAAAAACCTGAAATCACTGCAGTTACCCTAGCAGCTGATCGTTATATTTCGCTGCAAGACAATGTTCATTTGCCGTTAATAGAAATGAATTTCCCTACAGTTTACGCTTACCACCCGGATGAGCCAGCGCTTGATGTGTTGGCCTATATTTTAGGAGGTGGAAAAACCTCGCTGCTCTATAAAAATCTGGTGAAAAACCAGCTGGCAGTGCAGGCCTATGCGAGTCATCGTTGTAGCGAGTTGGCTTGCAACATTAAGCTTCAAGCCTATCCTCATCCAGCCGCCGATAAATCACTGGCGGAGATTGAAATAATTATCCATGCGAGTTTAAAAGAATTTGAAACGCGTGGGGTGCTCGAAGATGATCTTATTCGTGCCAAGGCGCTTATTGAATCGGGAACTATCTTTAGCCTGCAAAGCGTTTCTGGCAAGGTGTTCAAGTTAGCTGCTTTTCAGACTTTCACCGGCAACCCTAATTATATTGAGCAGGATATTGAACGCTATGGCAGAGTCACCGCCAATGATGTGATGCGCGTGTATAAAAAATATCTACAAAATAAAGCCGCTGTCATTATGAGTGTAGTGCCCAACGGCAAGCCAGAGAAGGTCGCCGCCAAGGATAATTTCAAGCCACCGCCGCGTATTGCGCCTGCCGCTGAGAGTAGTGCGTCAAAGCTTACCGAGCGTCGCGCGCTGGATGATTTTGACCGCCGTAAAATCCCTCAGAGCGGCGCTAACCGAGCCGTGCTAACACCTAAGATTTGGCGCTCTACCCTAGCTAATGGTGTTGAGGTGTTAGGCAGCCAAAGTTTGGAAGCACCGACCACCTCGCTATTACTGCGAATCCCCGCCGGACATTTCTATGAGGACAAGGCCAAAGCTGGCAGCGCTGACCTACTGGCTCGAATGCTCGATGAGTCGACTCTGCAGCGCGATAGCGAGGCAATGAGTGAAGCCTTGCAGCTGCTAGGTAGCTCGGTACGCTTGAGCGCAGGGCAAACCCACATCAGTCTGAATATCTCCAGCTTGAGTAAAAACCTAGACGCCACCATCGTGCTCGCACAAGAAAAACTGTTGCAGCCGGCTTTTATCGAGCAAGATTTTCAACGGCTGAAAAATAATGCTATTCAAGGTGTTATTAAAAACCGCAAAAACGCCACTTACCTAGCGAGTACTGCCTTCAGGCAACTACTTTTCGGCAATACTATTGCAGGTACCGCGACGCAGGGGCTAGAGCACACTCTCAATGCTATTACTCTGGCTGATATCAAAGCTCTCTATCAGCGGCAGATAAAAGCTGCTGGTAGTGACTTAATAGTGGTTACCGATCTCTCTCAAAAGCAATTATTGCAGAGTTTGAAACCGCTGCAGGACTTACAGGGCAAAGCGCCAGAATTAGAATTAGATATACCGCTCAGCAACGCTAAAACTGGCGTTGTCTATTTGTTACATAAGGACAAGTCCGCGCAGTCGGCTATTTATATTGGTAAGCGCTCGCAGCCAAGGGACATCACTGGCGAGTTTTATCGCGCCACATTGATGAACTTTCCCCTAGGTGGTGCTTTTAATAGTCGTATCAACTTAAACCTGCGTGAAGACAAGGGTTATACTTATGGAGCCCGTTCAGGCTTTAGCGGTAACAAGCTGTTGGGGTCATTCCGGGCCAGTGCAGAAGTACGTGCAGATGTCACCGACAAGGCGTTGTTGGAGTTTGTGCGTGAGATCAAAGGCTTTACAGAAAAGGGTATTACTGCCGAAGAATTGGCGTTCATGCGCAACGCTGTGATCGAAAAAGATGCGCTTAAATATGAAACCCCGCGAGCCAAACTAAATTTCTTGGCGCAGATTTTAGATTACGATATGACACCGGAATTCGTGCAGCAACAAATGGAGATTGTCCGCAACATCAGTGCGGAGCAAATTAATAATTTGGCACAGGAGCAGCTGCAATTAAAAGATATGGTGATAGTGGTGGTCGGTGATTCTAAGGTGCTAGAGCCGCAACTTAAAGCACTGGGCTATGAGGTGATTGCTTACCAGATCTAAGTCTAACCGCTAGTACATAATTAACTAAAAGCGCCAATAAATGTTGGCGCTTTTATGTTGTTATGTACCCCTTCTTCAAAACCATCGCAGACTTTAGCCCACCGCTAAAAACGGGCCATCTACACATAATCTTCTACCATCTGGTGCATTACAGGCGCCGCAAATTCCGACACCACATTTGGTCATATAGTCGATCGCGCAGTGAATTTGATGATCGCGACAAAATTCTTTTTGCACGGCCACGGCGGCATGAACCATCGGTTCGGGGCCGCAATTGTAGAAGTAGAGTGTATCTAATTCTGCTTGCGTCATACGTTGCAAACGCTCTCTGAGCATTTCGGTAACACGCCCGTCATAACCACGGCTGCCATCGTCGGTGGCGATATGCAATTGACTGATGGCTTCGCACTCGTCAACAAAGTACAAGCGGTCTTCGCTGCGTGCGCCGACAAATAATTCTGGTTCACCAGCACCCATATCACCAAAGTCGCGGACAATTTGGTAAACCGCGGCTAAACCAGTACCGCCACTGACGGCCATAATTCGTGAGCCTTCGGGTGGGTTGACGGCCATACCATGAGGACCACGAACATAGGCTTCGGTGCCGGGTGTGAGTTTCATTAATTGGTGGGTGAATTCACCTAGGTCGATCACTACCAGCGCAAATGGGTCATCAGTGAGGGCGGAAAAGGGCTTTTCACCTAAACCAGGAATCCACAAAAAGATAAACTCACCGGGTTGCACGCCAACTTTTTTATTGAACGTTAAAATGGCAATGTCATCACAGACTTTTTCATTACTGACTAAAGTCACAGCGTCAAAATTCATGTCGATGTCATAGCGAACTAAGCGTTCGGCTTTTTCGCGGCCATATTCCAAATCGCTCGTCAGGGTTTGAAAGTAATCAGCAATTTCTGCGGTGGTCATACCGACTAAGGCTGAGCCTATGCCGATGATATTAGCGCCGGCCTGTTGAAAACTACGGACATTGTCGGCACTGCTAATGCCGCCACAACCAATAATGGGGCAATCAACCGCGGCCCGCATTTCGCTGACACATTTCAAGGCGATGGGCAATACGCCTTTGCCCGACATGCCGCCCATGCCATTGCTGAGTACTGGGCTGCCGTGGCTATTGTGTTGGCCAGGGCCAACGGTATTGATTGCACAGATAGCATCGGCACCACCGTCGACGGCGGCTTTGGCGATCTCGCCAATGTTAGGCACGTTGGGCGTGAGTTTAGGCACCACGGGAATATCAACTACGGCTTTAACCGCGGCGGTGATTTCTTTGACTAAGGCGGGGTCTTGGCCCATGGCCATGCCATAACCTTTAGCATGGGGACAGGATAAGTTGAGCTCTAAACCATCCGCGAAGGGCGCAAGAATCTTGGCCACTTCGACAAACTCTTCAACGTTGCCACCAAAAATAGATATCAATAAAAAGCGGTCTTCGGGGATTACCAATTTGGCCATCATGGCGGCGGCTGCTTCAGCGCCGGGGTTGGTGAGGCCGACCGCATTTACGAAGCAACCGGGCGCATATTGGCTCAACACGGGTTCGCGATATCCGGTGCGAGGCTCGGGGCCGATACTTTTGGTGGTAAGCACACCGACTTCGGGCATGCTGTCAAAAAAGGCCTGAATAATATCGGCGGAGCAGGTGACCACACCAGATGGGATAGTGAAAGGGCCGGACAGGATTTTACCAAGGAATTCGGTTTTCAAAGCGCTCAAAGTCTCGTTACTGGGTTATCGGGAGCACTATTTTACAGATAAGCTGGTCATCGCACTAGCCATCGAGCGCACTTTCTACGCTCGATGTAGTGGTTTATCGGCGCGACCTTTGCTTGGCGAAGGTCAGGCTTGCCAGCGCAGTGATCAGCAGCCAGCCAGCAGCAGGAACCGGCACTGCCTGCGGCGGTATAAAGCTGCCGGCGCTGCCTGGGGTGCCAATGTCACCATCGCCGTAGATAAGGCTGATATCTGTAAGCGCAAAGCCGCTGGCGGTGAGTTCAGCGCTATTACCGGCGGTGCCGAAGGTTATGCCGCTATAGGTCAGACTGTCGATGGTAACTCCGTCAAACTCTATAATAATAGCGTCGCTGCTGTTGCTAAGGCTAAAGCTGGTAAGTACGGCGTCCACATTAAGGCCACCATTAGTGGCCTGATCAGCACTGCGCCCAAATATAAAATAAGCGCCAGCGGCAATACTGGCGTCGGCATCATCCACCGTATACAGATTGCTACCCTGATCTCTGATCTGTAAGCCATTAAGCGTAATTGCTTGCTGGCCGGGGTTGAAGATTTCAAACCATTCACCATGGGTATCGCCGACGGCAGAAGGGTTGGCCATTAGCTCAGTGATGATTAAGTCACCCGGGCTTAGTGCGGCCAGGCAGAACTGAGAGCTGAGCATTGCAGCTAGGCCAATGTGCTTAAAGCGAGGTGCGAATAGTCTGTCTTTAGCGAGAGCAGTTATTTTTGACGTTATAGCTGTAGTTATAGCTGTAGTCGTAGATGTAGTTATAGGGGGGGGTATAGGGGGAGTCTTAGGCGGAATCTTAGGGGTAGTCTTAGGGGTAGTTAGAACTGAAATTTTAATGGTACTTATAGGCATAGTAATTGACATAGTGATATTCCTTTATCGGTTGTTATACCTGATCATCCTGCCAGGCATTGGCTTAGCTTAAAGCATAAACACAAAAAAGGGTAATTTTACCAATCAAACTGCCAACATTGTCACTGGTTTAGAAAGCTATTGGGACCTATCGTTAACGATCAATAACAAGTGAGAAGTCTGTTATGAAACAAGCGGTCAATGAAGTGGCGCTAGAGCAATTGGTTGCTTTAGCAAGAGATGCAGGCACATCGGCTCATGATGAATTGCCCGCTAAAATTAAAGGTGCGCTGGCTGGACGTCGAGCCAGTGACAGAGCTGATCAGCCACAAAAACCTCAACAGGAGACGGGTTGGCGACGCTTATTGGGGCATATTAAAATCTAGTAGCACCCTTTTATATAGCTTCTCTTGTTCTCCCTCGGAATAATAAGCTAAAAATTTACCCTTAAAAAGCCCGCTCTAAGCGGGCTATATTTTGTTTGTTAAACTCAATTATTAATGGCCTTGAGCCTTTAACGTAGCTCCATTCGGTGTATTCCCGACACACCTGTAAAGCCATCCCATTGATCCGTTCTGCCTTCTCGCCAACCGGTCAGCCATTGCTGTCGAGTATCCCCGTCGACATGGGGGCAGGTTTCTTTATGTCTGCCACTGGCGCCAGCTTGGTAACCTTTGTGAAATGCTCTTTCAGTCATATCGCGTTTCTGTCTTTTCATCGATTATGCCTCTTTGCTTCTTTACATTAGGGTTAACACAACATTGCTATCACCCTGTTTTGAAAAGCCTGGGTGATGAGGTTGAACGTATAGCTCCTTTTGGTCGTTGGCTTTATTGTTGGTAGTCGTTACGGGCAGGAGTTGATAGAATCGCGCTGCGTCCGTAACTATATAAAAGCAAATGATTGCCTGCCTGTCGACCTAAGAAATTGTTTTTTTGCGGACGTTGTTAACAGATTTCACTTCGCCGAGAGAAAACACTTTTAAAACAGGTGCTTAGCGCTGTATGAAATATAAGCTATTCCCTCAGGTTATTCACAGCAAAACTGTTTATCACCATAAAATCTAAGGCTCATCGCCAATAGGCTGTTTGTTTATGTCCAGCACCACCAACGCTTTATCCCCCGCCGTTAGCTCGCAGACTTTTTTTGCCACTTGTCCGAAAGGGATTGAGTCCCTATTAATGGATGAGTTACGCAGTTTTGGGGCCGGAAAATTGAAAGAAACAGTGGCCGGTGTCTATTTTGACGGACCATTGACCTTGGCCTATCGCGCCTGTCTTTGGTCGCGACTGGCAAACAGAATCCTTATGCCGCTAGAAACGGTGGATTGCGAAAACGCTGAAGAGCTTTATGAGGGGGTAAAAAATGTGCCCTGGCAACAGCATCTTAGTCTTGACGGTCATTTTGCTATCGATTTTAGCGGCAGTATGCCAGGCCTTAAGCACACCCATTATGCCGCCTTGAAAGCGAAGGATGCGATCGCTGACTATTTTACTGAGCTACATGGCCGTCGCCCCAATGTCGAAACCGCAACCCCCGACTTACGGGTGAATATTCGGGTACACCGTTCGAGGTTGACGATCAGTATCGATTTGTCCGGCGACAGCTTACATAAGCGCGGCTATCGCCAAAGTGGTGGTGCAGCACCTCTAAAAGAAAATCTTGCGGCGGCTATTTTAATGCGTGCCGATTGGCCGGCAGTTGCCGCTCGTGGTGGGGCTTTGTTGGACCCTATGTGTGGCTCCGGCACGATATTGATTGAAGGGGCGCTAATGGCGGGCAATATTGCACCGGGTATATTACGCAGTTATTGGGGCTTTAATGGTTGGTTAGGCCATCAAGCAGATACTTGGCAGCAGTTAGTTGATGAGGCTGAAGCGTTAAAAGAGCTAGCTATGCAGCGCCAGTGGCTTGAAATACGCGGCTATGATGCCAGCCCTAGAACCATTGAATTTGCCCAAGAAAATATAGATAGCGCGGGTTTAACCGGCAAAGTGCGGGTGTTACGCAAAGAACTTGCGCGTTTTACTCGGCCAACTCATGGCGATATCACTACCGGTTTGGTTATCACCAATCCACCCTATGGTGAACGCTTGGGCGACGAGGCGTCATTGCTACATCTGTATCGCAACCTCGGCCAAACCTTGAAAAGAGAATTCACTGGCTGGCGGGCGGCGGTGTTTACCGGCAACCCCGAGCTCGGTAAAAAAATGGGGCTGAAAAACAAAAAACAATACCAGTTATTTAACGGCGCTATCCCCACAAAGTTATTGTATTTTGATGTACAGCCCGAGTTTTTTGTTGAAGATCGGAATGCGGCTACAAACTCTGGACAACCGCCGGCAGAGGTTTCGGCGAAGTTGACCGACGGTGCTCAGATGGTGGTGAATCGCCTGCGTAAAAATCGCAAGCAATTACAGCGCTGGACTAAAAAAAATCAAATCAGTTGCTACCGTTTGTACGATGCGGATATTCCAGAATATGCGGTAGCTATCGATTATTACGAGGGCTGGGTGCATGTGGCGGAGTATATGGCGCCAATCAGTATTGAACCGGCCGTGGCTGAAAACCGCTTGCGGGAGGTGATGTCGGCGATACCGGTGGCTTTGGGTGTGCCAGAAAACCGTGTGGTATTAAAGCAACGTATTCGACAAAAAGGTAAACAGCAATACCGAAAGCGTGAGGACAGCGGCGACTTTTTTGAAGTCCGAGAAGGGCGGGCCAAATTACTGGTCAATATGAAAGACTATCTCGATACGGGTTTGTTTTTAGACCATCGGCCCGTGCGCTTAAAAATCGCCGAGTTAGCAACAGGTAATCGGTTTTTGAATTTGTTTTGTTATACCGCTACCGCCAGTGTACATGCGGCAATAGCAGGGGCTACGTTTACTGACAGCGTCGACCTATCCGCGACCTATTTAGAGTGGGCCAGCAAAAACATGGCGCTCAATGGCTTTAGCGAAACAAGTCACCGGATGATTCGTGCCGATGTGCGCGAATGGTT
>JBNMPW010000065.1:0-15500 GCA_051277205.1 Oceanicoccus sp.
TAACAACATAATTTAACCTGTAATGTTAGAAAGGCCAGTATTCACTATTAAAGAAGCGCGACGCCCAACCTTGGGTATTGGCATCTGCTAAGTCACCAGTGCCGCTATAGGCAATACGAGCATCGGCCAAGCGCGTTGACAACACGGTATTATCAGGTTGCACATCTTCAGGACGTATCAGACCGCTGACCCGAATAAATTCTTGGCCTTGATTTAAGGTCATCCATTTTTCGCCGCGAACCACCAACAAACCATTGGGTAAAATATCCGCGATAGTGACAGCAATATTACCGACCAAACTATTACTTTGATCACTAGAGGCTTCGCCGGTCAACTCTCTAGCTTGGCTAATCGTCGTGCCCATATTGTAATTACCCAAGCTTGGCACGACGCCAAGTACATTTCCGGCATCGATAGCGATTTCATTCTCTTTAGTGATTTCAGTATCAGCGGTTTTACTCGATTGGGTACGCTCGTTGAGCACGACTGTAATGATGTCGCCAACACGATTGGCCTTGCGATCTTCAAATAAAGCGGCAGAGTAACCAAGCTGATAAATACCACCACGATTAGCCTTCGGAATTTCAGAACTAGCGGGGATGACCGGTGCAAAGCGCGGGTCATTCGGCATCTCTTTAGGACCGACGGTGCAACCCTGTAGCGCAACCAACACGGGTACGACCAGTGTCAGTAATTTTGCTTTTCGGTTAATGTTAAAAGTCATGCTAAGTACTAACCTTATAGGTTCTGAGAAATGTATTGCAGCATCTGATCTGCAGTGGAGATAACTTTCGAGTTCATTTCATAGGTGCGTTGAGTGGTAATCATGCTCACTAACTCTTCCACCACATCAACATTAGAATTTTCTAATGTGCCTTGCTCTATACCACCCAAACCCTGAGTGCCTGGTGTGCCCTGCTGCGGCGAACCACTGGCAGCTGTTTCGGTATACATATTTGAGCCAATCGCTTGCAAACCTGTTGGGTTAACAAAAGAAGTCACCGTTAATGTACCCAAGGTTTGCGCGGCAGACTGACCGGCAACAACTGCCTCAACAATACCATCGGAGCTAATTGATATAGTTTGTGCATTATCAGGAATGGTAATCGACGGCTGTAATGCTAAACCACGAGCGGTTACAATTTCACCATCAGCGTTGATTTGAAATTGGCCATTACGACTATAAGCTGAGTTACCATCAGGCAGTAAAATCTCAAAAAAACCACGGCCGACGATCGCCATATCTAATGGCTTCTCGGTAATTTCCATACTGCCAGCTGAAAATTCTTTTTGAGTACCGATAACCCGCACACCAGTACCCACTTGCAAACCCGAAGGTAGCTGCGTGTTTTGCGATGATTGCGCGCCCGGTTGACGACGAATTTGGTAAAGCAAATCTTCGAATACAACGCTGTCGCGTTTGTAACCCACTGTCGCCGCATTGGCGAGGTTATTCGAAATAGTGGCCAGCCGAGTATCCTGTGCACTCAAACCGGTTTTGCTGATCCATAAAGACTGATTCATTGTTAACCTCTTCTCTTGCTAATACTGGGCGTTAATACTGTTATTGAGAACGTAATAAACGCATCGATGTTTCCGAAATTTCTTTGACAATACTCATCATTTTTACATTGACTTCAAACTGCCTAGACAGCGCCATAATATTCGTGAGTTCATCAACCGCATTAACGTTGCTTGACTCTAAAAACCCTGACTGTAAACGGATAGCCGCATCCGGCTCTTGTACTTGCGCATCACGTCGACGTATCAAGCCGTCAGCGCCTTTTTCAAGCTCGCCGTACTCCGGTTTGACTAACTTGATGCGGTCTACTGTCGACAGGACATCAGCCCCCTGCCCCTGCGGCTGAATAGTAATTGTACCGTCGGCACCCAAGGTCACTTTGTCTGAAGGTGGCAACGCGATAGGGCCGCCGTTGCCTAATACTGGCAAATTATTCGCGGTCAGCAATTGACCGTTAGGATCTAGCTTTAAAGAACCTGAGCGGGTGAAAGCTTCGCTGCCATCGGGCGCCTGTACCGCAATCCAGCCATCGCCCTCAACGGCCATATCCAAGTCACGGCCGGTCTCGATTAAGGAGCCACGATTAAAATCGGTACCAGAGCTTTCCGTGCGTGCATAAGCGCGAGTCGAGAGCCCATCGCCGTGATACAAAGCCAAAGAGCGGGCTTGGGCAAAATCCGACTGAAAGCCGGTGGTATTGGCATTGGCTAAGTTATTAGCATGGACCGCCTGTGCCGACATAATGTTATGTCCGCTGGCCATGGCGATGTATATTGCTTTGTCCAATTTCTGCTCCGTTTTTCAGTCTGCCGCAAGGCGGTAAATCATTGCCGCTTTTGCCTATTTTTACTGGTTTTCAAGGCTTTTATTGCCTTTTCTTTCTACTACTTAGGTAGCTGCAAGAGCAATGCCAACTTTCACATATTGCCGCTAAGGCAATACTAGCCATAACCGCAAACAAAAAAACCGCCGCCCAGAGGCCGCGGTTTTTTGTGTTCTGCTAAGTTAATTATCGTATATTAATAATCGCTTGAGTTACCGTATCGGCGGTTTCAATGGTCTTGGCATTAGCCTGGAAATTACGCTGAGCAATAATCAACCGTACCAATTCCTCTGACAAATCTACGTTCGACTCCTCTAAAGAACCCGCTTGCACCGAACCTAAAGAGCCACTCTGCGGCACACCAACAGAAGGGATACCCGATTCAAAGGACTCACCCCAAGCCGTATCACCCAGTGGGCTCAGACCCTGTACATTATCAAACGACGCCAATACGATTTGGCCGAGGGTTAATGCTTCACCATTGGTATAACGCGCAAATAAAATACCGGAGTTATCAATTTCAATACCGGTTAATTTACCAGGAGAAAACCCATTCTGAGCAAGATCAGACACCGAAAAGTCACTACCAAACTGTGTGGATCCGGCGATATCAACCGTAAAAGCTGACCCCGGCGGTACATCAGTGCCGTTACCCGGATTCCAGTTATCAACGGTAAATGGCAACGTCGTAGCACCCGTATCCAACGTGCCATCGGAGTTAAAAGTAATAGGGTAGGCTGCGCTGGCCGAGTCGACATTATCAACGAAGTTGTGCATATCCCAGGTATTATCCGCGGTCTTAACAAAATAATTGGTCAGTACATGAGACTGACCCTGACTATCGTAAACCGTCAACGAGGTTGAGCTGTTAAAGGTCAAAGGATTGGCCGGGTCAAATGGCCCCACGGCTGGCACCGTCTGCTGAGAATCCAAATTAAACTCTAATTCAACAGTACCGGTTTTTTGCGGTGGTAAATTACTGGTGTCAACCTGCAAGTCGGTTGGGTTACCACCGGAGATATTACCGTTAGTGTCAGCCGTTAGACCTTGTAATAAAGAACCGTTGTTAGAAACAATAAAGCCCTCGCTATCGAGACCAAAGTAACCGGCACGAGTATAGGATGGTGCGCCCGACGGCTCATTCAAGACAAAGAATCCACTGCCGTTAATCGCCAAATCCAAAGCGTTATCGGTAAAAGATATATTACCTTGGTCAAATTGCTGCGCCACATTAGTAACCAGCACACCACTACCTGAGCTGTTACCGCCGCTGCCAATCAACGAGTTGGCATAGACATCACCAAATTCGGTACGGGACTTTTTAAAACCCATAGTGCTGGCGTTAGCAATATTATTACCGGTGACCTCAAGGTCGAAAGTCGTTGTTGAAATTTAATTGCTTAACATTTTTGTTACTTGTACTTCTCTTATCCATCGCGATACAGGTTTCTATATCACAGAATTTCTCTTACCCCAGACATTGGTAACGCACCAATACCCGCCACATTCAAACTGATGACGCCATTGGCGCCGACACTGACGCTGTCCACATTGGCACTCAGCGCAGTATTTAGCTGCACTGGCTCACCGCCGTAGTTAGCGGTCACTTCAAAGCGATATTTGCCAGCGGGTGATTGTGAACCATCAGAGGCTTTGCCATCCCAGGCAAAAGGCAGGTTGCCAGCTGCGCTCGGTCCCATTAACTCCTGCGACACCAATTCACCGCTATCGTTAAAGATATTGATTTTTAAACTATCTGTGCTTTGCGGCAAATCGATAGTGCCGGCAATTAAGCCGCCAGTGCCTAAATAGCTGGTATCGGTATCAACTTTCACAAACCGTCCTACCATTGCCGATGCTTGTAATGCTTGATTTGATTGGAAAGAACCCACCAAACCCTCCATCGAATTATTTAATTTATCAAGGCCTTCTACCGAGCTAAATTGCGCCAACTGCGCTACAAACTCACTATTTGATTGTGGCTCCAGCGGGTTCTGGTTATTCATCTGCGTAATCATTAGCTTCAGAAAAACATCTTGCCCTAGCTCGTCACTTTTCTCATCGACCTTAGTGCCGTACTTTTCCTGCACTGAAAGATTACTGAGTAAGCCGGTTGAAATTGCATCTGTCATGGTTTTATTCCGTCTCTACATCTATTTATCTGTCTAAAAGTTGTATCACTCTAAAAGAGCATATCGCCGCTGATAGTAACTGTTACTGCCCTAACCTGAGCAAACCTTGCATCATAGTTTTGGCGGAGCTCATCACTTCCACATTGACTTGAAAAGAGCGCGACGCCGAAATCATATTCGCCATTTCTTCAGCCAAATTAACATTTGGGTAAAAAACATAACCCTCTTCATCCGCTTTCGGGTGGTGAGGCTCGTAACGCCGCTCCAGAGGTTGCTGAGACTCCACAATGCCGCTAACTCGCAAACCCATTGATGAGTCAGCAGATACTGACGGCATTGCGCTGCCCTCTCCCATCATCATGTCACGGCGCATAGTTTCAAATACCGGATGACGGGCGCGATATACTTCATTGCTATTACTGCTGGCAGCCTGTGCATTGGCTAAATTACTGGCCGTAGTATTGAGGCGAATACTTTGTGCCGACATACCCATGCTGGCGATATCAAAAATATTATTCAGTGACATTAGACCTCTCCTTTAATCGCTGATTTGAGGCCTTTAAACTTACCATTGAGAAAATGGAAACTGGCCTGGAAGTCCATCATATTTTGCGAGTACTGGCTCATCTCGACCTGCTCTTCTACCGTATTGCCATCCAACGATGGCTGCATTGGCGTTCGGTACATCAAATCAGCAGAAAAACTCGCACTCGCGCCGGCACCGATATGACGGCTATTGGTTGCCGCCATCTTGCTACCGCTGCCGCCAAAAGCCATTTGGCCTTTTAAAGCCTTATGAAAGTCGATATCACGCGCTTTAAAGTTTGGCGTATCGGCATTAACTAAATTGTTTGCCAATACTTCCGCCCGCTTGGTACGCAGGTGAAGCGCCTGCTCATGTACACCTAATGCTTTTGCAAAACTGATCGCCATTGCTGCTGCCTAAAGTTCTCTGAGTGAATTAACTAAAAGCAATATAGCAAAGGCCGTGCCACAGTTTTAACATATTGATTTATATAGGTTTTAATTTTATCTGGCAGGGACGGCGGCAATCGAATTCCGCTAAAAGGGCAATAAGCGGCAATGTCGTTGCCGGTTTAGGCTTGCCCCTCGAAGGTTGAAAAGGCACTTGAAATTACTACAGCTCATGGTGAACTAGCCACAGACGGCCCTGCGATTCTCAAAGGGCACGGGATTTCAACCGATGAGAAATACTGCGAGGTTTGTGGCGGCTTATTTAAATTGATTCGAAAAAGTTGGCTGCGGCTATGTTAATGACAATAGAACTAGCACTAAATAGCCCGATAAATAATACCAGGGCGGCATTGCACCATTTCATAGTAATCGGATACGCCATTAAGGCCTTCTGAGGCACCCAAAATCAAATAACCACCGGGCTTTATGGTTTTGTGAATACGACGCAGGATATCGATTTTCAGCTCGGCAGAAAAATAAATTAAGACATTGCGACAAAACACCGCATCGAATTTACCCAAAGACATATAGCTGCCCATTAAATTCAACGATTGAAAACGCACACGCTGACAAACCTCAGATTTTACCCGCCAATTTTCATTATCAACTTTTTCAAAAAATCGTTGGCGACGCTCCTCACTTAAACCACGGCCCAAAGAGAGACCATCATACTCAGCTGTTTTACAATGCTCCAACATGGTACTGGATAAATCGGTGGCAATAATTTCTACCTGACTTTTTAAAGCACCCATCTTGGACATGCGGTACTCGTCAACCATCATACTGAGGGAATAGGGTTCTTGCCCGGACGAACAAGCCGCCGACCAGATTCGCAGTCGTCCTTTTGCGGTCTCTTGCAGCTCGGGGAGCAAGCGGTTCTTAAAAATTGTAAAGGGATGCGTATCGCGAAACCATAACGTTTCATTGGTCGTCATGGCATCCACTACCGCCTGCTTCAAACGACGATTGGATAATGTCTGCATACGATTAACTAATTCATTGAGGTCATTAATCCCCTCTTTAGCCATCAATTTATTGAGCCTACTGGCCACCAAATACTGCTTGTTATCGCCCAGTAAAATACCGCAGGCTTGTTCAAGAAATTGTCGGAAAAAATGATAATCTGCAGGCGCGCTAGCAACCATCAGTCACCTCGAGTGAACTAAATAGATAGTAGCTAGGGGATAAAAACATAAGGTATTCCAGCGATTGACGATTAAAACTGCGGGTAGGATAGCGCTGTATTGAGCGGCGGCTAATTTACCACATATACAGTAAACTGACTGTATCTCACATATCTCTTTGAGATTATCTCATAAGCGCAGAGAGGGATGTCAACAACATTAATTCAGGATGAATTATTTATTCTACGCTACCATCAACCTCACGAATTCTGTCAGCTACCATGCTCGCCAGTGAATCGGGGTTAAATTTAGCCAAAAAATTATCTGCTCCAACCTTCTTCACCATCGCCTGATTAAACACACCGCTTAACGACGTATGTAAAACCACATGCATATCTGCCAATCTCGGGTCAGACCTTATCGTTGACGTTAAGGTGTAACCATCCATTTCCGGCATTTCAATATCAGAGATCATCACTAAGTATTTCGACGCAGGATGTTCGCCAGCATCGGCAAGCGCTTGTAAATGCTCTAGTGCTTGGCGGCCATCATTTAAGACTGTCGTTTCAACACCGACGGTCTCTACACAACGCTTGATCTGCTTACGCGCTATGGCAGAGTCGTCAACAATCAATACATGCTTGGAGGCCGCCGCTTGCGTAATCTTTTCTTCTAATATCTCTTCTGAAATAGTCTCTTCCATGGGTGATACTTCGGAGAGAATTTTTTCGACATCAATAATCTCTACTAGCTTGCCATCGATCTCGGTGACCGCCGTGAGATAATGCTCGTTACCAGAGCCTTTGGGTGGCGGATGAATTTCTTCCCAGTTCATGTTGACGATGCGCTCAACACCCTGCACCAAAAAACCTTGGGTGGCGTTATTGTATTCAGTAATGATAACAAAGCGGTTGCTGAGATCATCGAGCGCCCGCTGACCCGTTGCCAAACTGAGATCCATTATTGATAGGGTGCCGCCGCGAATATGGGACACTCCACGCACCACCGGATTACTGTGCGGGATAGTCGTCAGCTTGGGACACTGCAACACTTCTTTGACTTTAAATACGTTAATGCCATAAATCTGATTACCAACCAACCTAAACAATAAGAGCTCGAGCCTGTTATGCCCAGCTAATTGCGTACGCTGGTTTACACTATCGAGAACGCCAGCCATATTTACCCCTCAAAACCTATAAAATCAAAAAATTAAAGCTCACTAGCAGCTTATCCATTTGGCGATTAACACTGATCACTCAATGCTGTAATAGTCGTCAACTTCGCCCTCGAGCCAAACAACCATCAACACCACCTTATTAGGCATGATTATTGCTTTGTATCAACTATAAGGTTTATTCCGACAGATTGCCGACACCTGATAACCCTTTTACGCTTCAAACAAGCTATCGGTATAAAACGGCAACAATTTAGCTTCTATAGAGCATAGGCCAAGATAATGAGAGTTCGTAGTTTTTTACCGATTTTAAGCCTCGCCTTAGCACTGGCCAGTCCAACCGTGATGGCTATGGTCGGCAGCGAAGCAATAAAAGCCAGTGTCGACGCCTTTATGGTCGGTCATATCGCTAAACTGCAGCAGCAATATGGCGAGCAATTACGTATTGAACACCAAGTTAGCAACCTAGACCCTAGGCTTTCAATGGCGGACTGTCCTGCGCCGATCCAAAGCGAGCTCAAATCGAAAGGATCCTCCGGTCGTATCAACGTAAAAGTCAGTTGCCAAGGCCAAAAACCTTGGTCGCTGTATGTGCCGGTAAATATCAAACGCTATCGGCTAGTGGTAACAACCATCGCACCCGTGGCCAGAGGCACCAAGCTCGACTACAGCCATCTTGAACTGCGAGAAATGGACACCAGCCGTTTAAATGGCACCTACTTTAGTCAGCTTGAAGAAGTTATTGGGCAGCAAGCGAAACGTAATTTACGGGCCGACAAAACGGTAATTGCTGGCCAGCTTTCACCACCGCTAATGGTGAAAAAAGGCGATGCCTTAGTGCTTACCGCCCAGTCCGGATCATTAATGGTAAAAATACCAGCCATCGCCTTGATGGATGGCAAACAAGGGCAACAAATTAGTGTTCGTAACCGACAATCAAAAAGAGTAGTAGACGCCCGTGTAACGGGGCCTGGCAGAGTTTCAGTAATGATGTAATACCCCTCTGGTTTGGTGGCAATAAAGAGGTGAGTAGAACGGCAGTTGTGTTAAAGTATCGGGCGGTTTTGCCGATATAAGAAGTGATCGTTCTATATATTGCCCACTGGCGTTTAACGCCGAAACAGGATGGATAAAACAATGGTTAAAGATATCAATGGCTTAGGGGGGTACTCCAGTGCCAACCTAAACACGCAAGGTAGCAAGAAACCCGCTACCTCAGACGCTGCGCCGGCTAATCAAGCAGCAACAACCGTTAGCGTTAGCGATGTCACGCTGAGTAGCGAAGGCAAAACCCTGCAAGGCTTGGCCGATAAGGTCAACGGGCTACCAGAGATCAACATGGCGCGTGCCGAGCAGATTAGGCAAGCGTTACAGCAAGGTCAATACAATATCGACGACTTAGTGGTCGCTGATAAATTACTAAATTCCGAGGCACTGCTGGGCAGCTAGTGCTTACTGTTCAGATCAGCATGATGCTGATCTGAACAGTTGACGGTAAACAGTTCGGCCTTACGCCGGGCAATAAATAGAACGATCAACTTAGGGGGAGCCAACCATGGCACCAGTATCTGAGCACGCTTCAAATAACCAAGCGTTGTGGACTGCACTTGCAACCTTATTTGACATCGACCTTCCCATTACCAGTGAATTACTGGCGTTGTTACAGCAAGAACGCAAAGCACTGGAAACACGTCAATACCAAGCATTCCAACAACTGATTAGCAAAAAACAACAACTGCTACTGAAGCTAGAAAAAAATGCTGAACAACGGCAACAGTTGTTACAGGCAGCTGGCTTCACCGATGAAACCAGCACCTTGAATGCTGCTGACCATCATGCCCCCATAGTAGCCACCGCTTGGCGCAAGCTCGGCGCACAATGGAGCCACTGCCAGGAATTAAACGAAGTTAATGACCGTATCGCCAAACGTACGCGCTTGGTGGTCGGCCAAATTCTGGATTTAATGCGCGGCCAAAACAGTAAAGATAAACTCTATACCCGCAAAGGTAATGCTCACAGCACCAACAGTGGTCGCACCATCACCAGCGCCTGAACATAAGCCTGAAACGTGTTAGCTAGACTCTGGTAACAACCCAGCAGTAAGTTGCGGAAATGACTGTTCCAGTGACAACAGGTCCTCGGGGCGATCAACATCTGACATAAGCGGCAATTCAACGCAGGACAATCCCAAAGCGGCAATGCGCTGCCGGGTGATTGCCATCACTTGATCAGTCCCCCACGGTATGTCGATAAATAATTCGGGCACATCAGCTCTGATCCCAACCAATACATAACCACCATCTTCGGCGGGGCCAAGCACCACATCGACCGTATCGAGTGCGCCGGCAGCCTGCTGTAAATAAGCCTCATCAATAGCCGGACAGTCAGTGCCAATTAGCAACGCCTTATCACAACGATTATTGAGGGTATCGAGCAAACTAAAACGCATCCGTTGCCCCAAGTCATCGCCCTGCTGTAAAAAATACTTACCATCATAAAAAGGCCTCAAAAATTGCCACCAGGGGTGCTCCTTGCCGCACCACAATTCAACCGTTAGATCGCCGCAGTGAGCTATTTTGAGACAATGCTCTACCAATCGGCGATGTAACTGCATTGATTGTTGCGGGGTTAAGAACGGTGATAAGCGAGTTTTGACTTCACCCGCCAGCGGCGCCTTGGCAAACACCAGCAAATGACATTGCTCAGCATTAGCCATAATAAAGCCTCGCCAAATACCGGGGCTGGCAACCGAGAAAGTAAGCTAGGCGCAACAGCCACATCAACAAAACTGTTTTAATGACGCCGTTTTGTTGCCAGCGTCGACTTGATGTTATTACCGGAGTAGCATAGATAAACGGCTTAGAAACTGCCCGCAGACGTTTGCTCATCGCAACATCTTCCATCAAAGGTAATTCCGGAAACCCGGCTAATTGCTCAAACACACTACGGCGGACAAACAAACATTGATCACCGGTGGCGACATGAGTTAAGCGCGACCGCAGGTTCATGCCGCGCTCAACAAGCCGTAATAAGGCTTGCCGGCCAGACAATCGCACGCGAAAAAAACCCCAGTCGCAAGAGCGAGTAGATAGCTGCTCAAGCAACGCTGCCATCTCATTCGGTAATTGCGTATCGGCGTGTAAAAACAACAACCACTCGCCAGCTGCATGCTCTGCCGCGGCATTCATTTGCAGCGCCCGGCCACGACTGCACAGCACTGCTTTATCCGCCAACCGGTTCGCCTCTGCCAAGCTATTATCACTACTGCCGCCATCGGCCACTAGAATTTCTACCGAGTAAGGTAAGCGCTGACGTAAATCACTGAGTAATTTGGCTAATCGATCCGCTTCGTTGATCACCGGGATAATAATACTGAGCGGCACAAGGCGATCAGTATTATTCATCCAAGGCGCCACCACAACTGCTGCCCTGGCCTGCGGTACAGCCAAAGCAGTGGTCAGCTATGCGAATTTCATTGCCATCGATAGACTGCGACAACAAGTCCGACAAATGAGGCTTGGCTTTATCACTGGCCAATAACGGCAACTCCAACATCTGATTAAAATCGCAATCGTAAACAAAACCCTGCCAGTCAACACTTAATAAACTACGGCACATAACCGTCGATAAATTATCATCACTGTAGTTATCTTTCAGTAACTGCATATAAGGTTCAAAGTTACCATGGCTCATCAGCACCGCGCCAAAGCGGGCGATCGGCATATTAGTAATAACAAATAACTGGTTAAACACAATGCCAAAGCGCTTCATTAACTCGCGCTTGTAGTCCAGCTCGAGCTGCTGTTGCGGTGGTGGTAAGTTAGTGTCGACTGGGTTGTAGACAAGATTGAGCTGTAATTCGGACTTACTCCCATAACCGCGCTCATTCAGCGCCTGCAGCGCTTCAATACTGCTGTCATAGACACCTTTGCCACGCTGCTTCTCGACATTTTGTTCAGAGTAGCAAGGTAATGAGGCGGTAATCGTTACCTGTTGCTCAGTTAAAAAATCAATCAAGCCTTCATAACCTGGCTCTAATAGAATGGTTAAATTGCAGCGATCGATCACCTCGACATCACGATTTCTGGCCTCGGCCACCAGATAGCGAAAATGCGGGTTCATCTCCGGCGCGCCACCTGTTAAATCCAAAATTTGAATATCGTGCCGATCAATATAAGCCAGCAGTAAATCAACGGTAGCTTTGTCCATTAACTCAGTGCGACTCGGGCCCGCGTCTACATGGCAGTGCACACAACTGAGGTTACATTTATAACCGAGATTAACCTGTAAGGTATCTAGTTTGCCTCGTTTAATCAAAGGAAACTCAGTGGCCAATAACAAAGGGCGGCTATCTAACATAAAAACACTTCTCTTAGCATAATGATCAATGGACCATGCTACAGCAAAGACGTTCCTGCGATAATAGTGCTTGGTGAACAAACGGGCATAAAAAAAGGCAGCAAGTCCAGGGGATCATGCTGCCTAGAGTGCCCATACGGGCTAGGAGACTTGGTTTAAATAGTCAATGAGGCGTTGTTTTGCCTGAGGTACTTATATTAGGCGAACACCCGACATGAAACCAATGCCTTTCTCTATGATAGTCATTACTTAAAGTAATTAGCCTAACTTAGCTTTTGCACCAAGCCCGCGATTCTTTTAGAATCAGCCCTCGATAACCGTGACATAGTCAATTTTTAATCCGCCCTTAGCTCAGCTGGGTGGAATCGGATACAGCGAAAGCATTGCTTACGCCCGATGGAACGACACTCATCTATGATGGGTGGCCGGGGCCGAATCTTAGTTCGGCGAGTGCTTGCGCTCTATCCTGCAATTAATAGCGATTTTTAATCCGCCCTTAGCTCAGCTGGATAGAGCGGCCCCCTCCTAAGGGGCAGGCCAGAGGTTCGAATCCTCTAGGGCGGACCATATAAATAAAAAAGGCTCACCCGTCATTTTGGGTGGGCCTTTTTTATTTATAGGGTTAGTCCTAGTGGCTATGAGGTAAAACGTTCGACAAAATGCAACGCATTTTGAACGAGGAGCCTGCGACGAAGCCCCGAAGGGGTTAAAACAGCCCATTGGCTGATTTAATTAATCCTCTAGGGCGGACCATTTCACAAATTCTGACCTAACGCTTAAATGGTCACAAAACGTCTGCGTTTTGGACGCCCGCTTTATTCAGGGCGCCGGCAGGATCAACACACCCTTTAGGGTGTATTGATCACAATTCTTCATTTTTAGCTCGGTGACCAAACGGTGACCACGAGGAAATCTGGCCTTTAATTATTCTAGTCAAATGACCTAACCCTTAATGCTCATCAAAAGCCTCAAGGCTAACGACTTAATGAAGCTGGTCAATAGCAGATGTAGGCTCACCAGAAAAGTATGCAGCATGAGGACAGCACCAAGCCAGCTAACCACCTTCACATAACCACATATAAGCAATAGCTCACACATCCCAGTTTCTTTACAATACCGTTCCTTTCCATACTCGTAGGTCCTTATATTCTCATGCCCGAACCCAAGAAAAAAAGTCGGCCATAAATGAAGTCACTCTAAATCTTACCAACAAGAGGGTATGGTACTTTACCCTGAAAATGATATGATATATCATAATATGACTAATCTGCAACACAGCCCTTGATAGTTAATAGCTGAGCCTAACCGATGCTAAAACCCTACGCCCTAATTACTGCTTTGCTATTTAGCTCAATGCTTATAGCTGCCCCCCAGTCACAGCATAACCACAGTGACAAACACCCAGAGCAATCACAACAAGCGCATCTGCACGGCACTGCAAAATTGACCCTGGCCCTAGAAGGCAATACTGTTGAAATAAGCTTTGAATCACCGGCAGCCAATATTGTCGGCTTTGAACACAAAGCCACTTCTGAAAAGCATATAAAAGCTGTCGCGGAAGCCAAGGCAAGCTTGGAAGCTCCTAGCTTGTTTTCATTCTCCGGCAGTAATTGCAGCTTGAAGCAAGCCGAGGTTGATATGTCCTCAGTTATCGAGCAAGGCCGCCAACATAGTGATCATGAAGGTCATAGCGAGATTAGTGCAAACTATAGCTATGCGTGCTCAAAGGGAGAAAAACTTGAAACGGTATCAGTCAATCTTATGTCACGGTTTCCGGCTGTCGAAACACTGGAAGTCATATGGCTGACCAGTCGTCAACAGGGCGCAACAAAACTAAAGTCACAAGCCAATCTTATCCGTATCAGGTGATCTATGACTAAACTACAAACCATCATTAACCATGCGGAACAAAGCTGTAAAGCCCATGGCAGTAAACTCACCACTAAGCGCAAACAGGTGCTATCCGGTTTATTACAATCTGATCGCGCCATGTCAGCTTATGAATTGGTCGATTATTGTAAAGAGGCTTACGGGGAGTCCCCTCCGCCCATGTCGGTCTATCGCATACTCAGCTTTTTACAAGATGAGCAATTAGTCCATAAACTGAATCTGGCCAATAAATATATTGCCTGTTCGCACATTACCTGTGATCACGACCATGGCGTTCCACAATTTTTGATCTGTGGTGACTGCCAACGCGTTGAAGAAATCACCGTTGGCAAATCAACCATCAATACCTTAAAGCGCAAAGTAGAAGATGCGGGCTTTCATTTAGCCAGCCCGCAACTGGAAATCAACTGCCGTTGTAATCAATGTAACGATAAAGCCGCCTAAGACCACCCTTAAACTGAGTTCCCATGAACAAATTACAAACTATTGCTGATAAAGCTGCTATCAGCCTATCCTTTATTTGCACACTACACTGCCTCGCCGTGCCTTTTGCCGTAGCGTTATTGCCCACAATGGCAGCCATCAATCTGGAAGATGAAGCCTTTCACCTATGGATGGTTATCGCGGTTATCCCAACCAGCCTGCTAGCCCTAAGCATGGGCTGTAAAAAACACCGAGACTATAGAGTACCTTTACTGGGCATAACCGGTTTAAGTTTGTTAATCCTCGCAGCCTTTTTTGGTCATGATTTACTGGGCGAAAGTGTTGAAACATCCGTGACAGTTTTAGGTGCCATTATTATCGCCGCAGGCCACTTGTTAAATCATCGACTATGCCAACACAGCCGCTGTGAATGTCATGCTGAGTGATAACCGCAAGGACTTGCGATGAAAAATATTTATTTTCAATCCATAGAGCAGTTAAAAGCCGGTCAGGCTCTGGCGCTTAAGGATATTGTCGATGAATTGTTATTTACCCATCAGGCGCTGATACCGGTTATAACCCAGGATGCCGACAGCAAAGAAGTACTGATGATGGCCTGGATGAATAAAGCCTGTCTGGAACAAACTCTAGCGACTGGACGAATGACTTACTGGTCCAGAAGTCGTCAAGAAGTCTGGGTAAAAGGGGAAACCAGCGGTAACCACCAGAAACTAGAGTCAATGCGTTTTGATTGTGATGGCGATGCGGTTTTATGTCTGGTTAAACAAACGGGGGGCTGCTGCCATACCGGACGTCAACTTTGTTTTTATCTGGAAGCCAACCAAGCCGGTCAATCAGTTTCCATGCTAAGCACAGCGCCATGAAAAAAACTAAAGAAAAGCTAATCGCTATCCCCACCAATATTATTACTGGCTTTCTAGGTGTGGGAAAAACCTCCACTATTTTGCATTTACTGAAATCCAAACCCAGTGACGAACGCTGGGCAGTACTGGTGAATGAATTTGGGGAAATCGGTGTCGATGGCAGTTTATTTCAAGGCCAGCATAGTGAAGAGCAG
>JBNMPW010000066.1:0-15464 GCA_051277205.1 Oceanicoccus sp.
CTCAGCAGTGTTGGTGTTACTGGCAGTCAATTCAAGCGGGTAGAGGATGAGAGAGACTTATCAGGACGTGTCGTACTTTACACGCCGCCGATAACAGTTGCTCCCAGCGACGATGATTTTTATCGCCAATATTGCGAGTATTTACTGCCATTAGCTCAGCTGTCACAGGGCCGAGTGTTGTGTCTGTTCAGCAGTTACCGCGCTTTGTCGGCTGCCGCAGAGGCGTTGAAAGCGAAACAGTTAGTCGATCAAAGTACAATTGTTTTGCTCATACAATCCGAAAAATCTACGCGCTCTCAAGCGGGGCAAGATAACTACCGCTTGGTGGAACAATTTAAACAGCAGTCTTCCGTCATATTATTAGGGGTTGGCAGCTTTTGGGAGGGCTTAGATCTTTCCGGCATACCGATCGCCGCCGTAGTGATTGATAAGCTGCCATTTGCGAAGCCTGAAGACCCTCTCGTTTCCATGCGAGCGGCAGAACTGGCGCATTTTGGTGTCGATAGCTTTGAGCATTATTTATTACCGGAGGCGATTATTCGTTGGCGCCAAGGATGTGGCCGCTTATTACGCCGTGCCAGCGATCGAGGCGTTATAATGATTACCGATCCACGGCTGCAGACTAAATCTTATGGTGCCGTGTTTAAAAACAGTCTTCCGCCCATGCCCCAGCTGAGTGATTGGCAGCAAGTTGAAGAATTTATCCAAAACCAAAGTGAGTAAATCCTTGGCAATGAAATTACTAGCCCTTGATTGCAGTAGCGAAGCCTGTTCTGTTGCCTTGTTACAAGCCGATAGCATTGATGCCAAGGCAATTATCAGCGAGCAATTTGAAATGGCAGCTAGACAGCACACGCAACGGCTATTGCCGATGGTGGAGCAGGTGCTGGCTGCTGCAAACTGCTCTTTGCAGCAGTTGGATGCCATCGCATTTGGGCGTGGCCCCGGTTCTTTTACCGGTTTGAGAATTTGTCTAGGTGCGGTACAAGGCTTGGCGCTGGCGGCTGATTTACCGGTGCTGCCGGTGTCCAGTTTGGCGGCACAAGCAAAGACCGCAATAGATGAAGGTTTGGTGAGTGATAGCGAACTGATTATTAGCAGCTTTGATGCGCGTATGGATGAGGTTTATTGGGCCTGCTATCAGCGCGTCGGTCAGTCCATAGAGCGCATTGGGGAAGAGCGGCTTACGGCGCCAGAATTGGTCACTAGTCCTGACAATATAGATAAGCAACGGGTTGCCTTAGTCGGCAGCGGTTGTGATTATGGTAAGCGTATTACCGACTATGACGGCTTTCAGCTGCGTGCGGCTGAGCTGTTACCGCGTGCATCCGCAGTGGCTGCATTAGCCTGTGTCGATTTTTTTGAAGGTCGGATGGTTAATGCAGACCAAGCCTTGCCGCAATATTTGCGAGATGATGTGACGTGGAAAAAGCAATCGCCAGCGGTCGGCTAAGTTCAAGTAGCGCCTTTTCAGCCGGCTATTGTAATATCTATAACCACATTGTATAAAAAGGCTATTCCATATCGGCAAATGAGTGCTTATAATATATCGTGTCTATTTTATAAGCGGCCTGCCTGAGAACATACGTGCAAATTTCTAGCCTCCCAAGCTTTAATCTGAACAGCCCGCAAAACACCCGACCGGATAATGCTGAGCGGGTGCAAAAGCTGGTGCAACGAGAAGGGCCTCGCGGCACTGATGATCAGCGCAGCAATAGCTCACTTGATGAGTTGCGAGCCCGCGCCGAAGAAATCCTGCAGCAACGTGTTGAAGCCAGTAGTGCGCCCAGTAACATCAACAGCCGGCAGCGGGTAGATGACGACCAACTACCTTTCAACGTGCGTCAGGCCTTGCAGTCTTTTAGCGATAATACGCCCAGCCCAGAGCAGCAATTGGGTATCGAGCTGGCCGGCATTGATACCTACGTTTAAGTAAAACCCATCTATCAGCAATACGCTCTTGTTTAACCTCTCTAATAATCCGCTTGCCCTTGCTGAATGATTCGTCGTTCTGCTACCGTGCAATGAGTATCTAATTGTTTCTTAGGCGAGCAATAAAGAATGACCAAATTCATGCAATGTTTTTTTGGAGCTGCATACTGCGGGGCAGTCGATGGGGTTCATCGAGTCTACTTGCGAATTTAGAATGTATAAGAAAACTTAAGCAATCGCTAAAGTACTAACCATGAGACCTTACTATGCAGCAACGTAGTTTTAATGAGCAGTTAATGGCTTTTATAGAAGCATCACCGACACCCTTTCATGCGGTGGAGCAAATGGTTGAGCGCTTGCAAGCAGCAGGCTTTGAGCCCTTATTAGAATCTGATGAATGGCAGCTTAAAGCTGGCCGCCGTTACTATGTACTGCGCAATGGATCAGCGATCGTTGCCTTTAAACTGGGCGCTGCCGGGGAGTTGGCGACTGCCGGCATGCGCATGGTAGGTGCCCACACTGATAGCCCCTGTTTGCGGGTAAAGCCACAGCCTGAATTAGACAGCAAAGGTTATTTTCAACTCGGCGTCGAAGTCTACGGTGGTGCTTTGCTCAACCCTTGGTTTGATCGTGATTTATCCTTGGCCGGTAAGGTCAGCTATCAAACTTCCGGCGGTAAAATACGCAGCGCCTTAATCAACTACCAGCGGCCAATTGCCATCATTCCCAGTTTGGCCATCCATTTAGATCGCGAGGCGAATAACAATCGTACGATAAACCCGCAAACGGATATCCCGCCGGTGTTGATGCTGGCAGAGGCGGGAAGTACTGATTTTCGTCAGCTTCTGCAACAGCAATTATTACTCGAACAGCCGGATTGTGATGTCATTGAAGTATTGGATTATGAACTTAGTTTTTATGATACTCAGCCACCGGCTCTAGTCGGTTTGCAACAAGAATTTATTGCCAGTGCGCGCTTGGATAATCTGCTTTCCTGTTTTGTTGGTTTGCAGGCGTTGTTGGCCGATAGCGATCAAAGTTGTTTGTTGGTCTGCAATGACCATGAAGAAGTGGGTAGTCAATCGGCGGTCGGTGCTCAGGGACCGATGTTGAAATCTACCCTGCGCCGCTTAGTCGCAGATGATACTGTTTTGATGCGTTGTATGGACCGTTCAATGTTGATATCGGCTGATAATGCTCATGGCGTCCATCCCAGTTTTACTAAAGTGCATGATGGCAATCATGGCCCCTTGCTAAACAACGGGCCTGTTATCAAGCTTAATGCTAATCAAGGCTATGCCACTAACAGTGAAACCTCGGCGCTGTTTCGGCTCTGGTGCAGCGAGCAGCAGGAGCCAGTGCAGGCTTTTGTGGTTAGAACTGATATGGGTTGTGGCAGTACTATTGGGCCAATTACCGCGAGTGAGTTGGGGGTAAAAACGCTAGATGTTGGTGTGCCCACGTTTGCTATGCATTCAATTCGGGAGTTGGCAGGTAGCAAAGATGCACTGAGTTTATATCGGGTGCTAGCGGCGTTTAATCAAGCGGTGGATGTTGCGGTTGTCAGTTGATGGCGGTTGTAGCGAAAAGTAAAAGGGTGATAGCAAGCGCTATCACCTTAAATGGTCTTAATCGTCGAGAGGATCTACGTCTTCAGCTTGCGGACCTTTATCGCCATCGGTAACAATAAATTCAACCCGTTGTCCTTCCCGTAAAATACGACGGCCTTTGCCATTGATTGAACGAAAATGGATAAATATTTCTTCGCCAGAGTCACGGCTGATAAAACCATAACCTTTGCTGATGTTGAACCATTTCACTTTGCCTTGCTCACGACCTTCGCTGGGCTTATTAGTAGCGCGTTTACTGCTGGTTTTTGCTTTACTGGGTAGGCTAATGTTTAGGCCACTGAATATACTACTAAATAGGCAGGCAATAAAGATGACTACAAATTGTAGACTAATATTAAGCGTCATGGCTTGTAAAATATAGAGGGCGAGTGCGGCTAGTAATGCACTGATTATAAATTTGAGGATAATGTTCATTATTTTCTTCTTAGCTAGATTATGAAAATGGATTTTTGTGGATAGTGACCCAAGCCACAGTATATAAAGCGCGATATTGTACACTATTACTAAGTCTTAGTGGCGCTAATCTAATGCGATTACTACACTCAAGGTTCAAACTAAGGAGAGTCAATATTGCAGCCGGTGGCGTTGTCAAAATCCCCTGATACTGATGCCTGTCAAGCTACTAACACAGTCATCGGTGTTAGTCATCCAGGCCGGCGCCATCATAATGAGGATTGTATCGTCGCTGATGCCGATATGGGTTTGGCGATGGTGGCCGATGGTATGGGTGGTTATGCCTGCGGTGACGTGGCAAGTGATATTGTTAAAACTGTTTTGTTAGCGGCAGTGGCCGAGCAGGAAAGTTTAATGGAGGGTATTGCTAGGGCTCATGCCGCGATTACTACGGCCAGCACCGAGCCTAATAAAAAAGGTATGGGGTCGACAGTAGTTGCGATTAAGCTCAGTAAACTGGACTACGAGTTAGCATGGGTAGGCGATAGTCGCGCCTATTTATGGGATGGCTTGGCGTTAAAGCAAATAACGAGAGACCATTCTTATGTTGAAACATTAATTGGCTCAGGCGCGATTAGCTATCAACAGTCGTTAATTCACCCAGAGCGGAATTTGATTACTCAAGCTGTCGGTGTCGCGCCAGAAGGTGGTTTGGATATAGCGATAGCAAATGGCCGTCTGCAGGCCGGGCAAATTATTCTGCTATGCAGTGATGGCCTTGTCGATGAGGTGGTCGATAGCGATGTTGCCGCTATTCTGGCTGCTGCACCAAGTCTGCAGCAGGCTTTAGATGATCTGTTAGCCGCCGCAATAGCTGGTGGCGGTCGCGATAATATCAGCATCGTATTGTGGCAAGCTGGCAGCGGTTATTCGTCGACCCAGTCGGCGCTGGTGCCGGAAGTTATTCGTAGTACTCCAGTTGCTGCAACAGCAACTAAAGAGATGGTATTTCAGCGGGCAACATTGCCGGTGTTAGCACGGAGATATTGGCCATTATCTTTACTGCTTGTTATCGGCTTATCTCTATTGTTAGTAAGAATTGCGTAATCAACTATCAATACTGCTTTGTTAGCCGCTCCCACAGTCTTCTCTCGAATTGGCCGAGTGTTATAGTGGCCAATAACAATAAAGCGCCGAACCCGCAATTAACGACGGCGTATCCATCTTTTGTTTACTTCAGCAACTATCGTATCGGCTAATTGGTTGCTATCTAGCTAACAGTGTGGAGAGGGTTCTATTGAAGATGTTAGAATAGCTGCCTTCATTTTATTAAGTGAAGCAGACTAGGCGCTGATTTTTGAAACTTCTTCGGCCTGATAGCCTTTTGGTCCCTGCGCCAAATTGAATTCTACTAATTGACCTTCGTCCAGTGTTTTAAAACCATCACCTTGAATTGAGCGGAAATGTACAAACACATCGTCGCCTTGATCTTGGGTAATAAACCCAAAGCCTTTAGCATTATTAAACCATTTAACTGTTCCGCTGATGCGCTCTGACATTGATACCGTCCTCGTTAATAGTTTTCATTTTTTATTATAAAGCGCTGGTAAGCCCCTGTTCTCTGACTGCGTTTTCTCACCAATACCTGGAGTTATCACTTAATAAAAAAACTACCCTATGGAGATATGGCAGCTATTAATTTATTCCGTTGTGCTCACTACAGTCGCGAGTCAAATTAATCAGGCAAACAACAGATCAATAAATTTAGCGGTTGCTAAATAATAAGAAGCTATACATAGAAATCAGGTTGTTGAAAAGTCGATGTACAATAAACTGTTTATCCGCTTACTTTAATTACAGGCCGTAACGTATTTTTATTTTATATCGTTATGTGTGGCTGCGTTTTAGTTGAGAGGTTTCAACCGTTTTTACTAATTATTCTTCAACATTAATAGTACCTGTAGATAACCACTATTGTCTACAGTTAGGGAATAAAGGCATGAAAGAAGCGAGCTTTTCAGCTCGCTTTTTTTATTTTCGTAGGCATAGGAAGTTAATGCTAGGTAGTGGCCTTAAAGTGTAATGATTTGTTGTAATTGTTGTTTTAGTTTCTGCATTGCTTGTTGCTGGCCTGCCTGTTTGTTTTTTTCTTTAAGCACAACATCAGCGGGTGCTTTGTCGATAAATTTGGGATTGTTTAATTTACCTTCAATGCGGATTAGGTCTTTTTCCAATTTTTCAATTTCTTTATTGAGACGAGCAGTTTCTGCTTCAACGTCGATCAAACCGGCCATCGGTACCAGAATTTCCATATTCCCCACCAGTGATGTAGCTGACATCGGGGCTTCTGCATCTGCTTCAAGCCAAGTGATCTGTTCGATTTTAGCCAGGGTAGATAAAGACTGGCGATTTTCATCGAGTCGACGCTGGTCTTGCTGGTCGCCATTTTTAATCAATACTGGGATGCTAGTTGCGGGTGAGATATTCATTTCACCGCGAATATTACGTACCCCCACTATTACGCCTTTTAGCCATTCAATATCAGAATCTGCTTGGCTATCAAGGTAGTCAGGATTCAGCTCAGGATAGGGCTGTAACATGATGGTGTCACCCTGCTTGCCAGCAAGCGGTGCTATACGTTGCCAAATCTCTTCGGTGATAAAAGGCATAAAGGGGTGCAGTAAACGCAGTGTGGTCTCTAATACTCGGATCAATGTCCGGCGAGTACCCGTTTTCAGTGCCGCAGATGCGCTGTCGTCCAACAGCACCGGCTTGGAGAACTCTAAGTACCAATCACAGTATTCGTTCCAGATGAATTCATACAGCGCTTGTGAGGCGAGATCGAAACGGTATTGATCAAGCGCATCAGCAACTTCCTGCTCGGTGTGCTGCAGTCGCGAGATAATCCAGCGGTCGGCGAGGCTCAGTTCATAATCGCTACCGTCCTGTTGGCCGCAATCATGCTCTTCAGTATTCATCAGTACATAACGCGCTGCATTCCAAATTTTGTTGCAGAAGTTCCGATAACCTTCGATACGACCCATATCAAATTTGATATCGCGACCGGTGGACGCCAAAGAGTAATAAGTAAAACGTAGAGCGTCGGTACCATAGGCATCAATGCCTTCAGGAAATTGTTTGCGGGTCGATTTCTCGACTTTCTTTGCCAACTGCGGTTGCATCATGCCCGTGGTGCGTTTGCTGACGAGGTCTTCCAGTTCGATACCGTCAATGAGGTCGATAGGGTCCAGTACATTACCTTTCGACTTGGACATTTTCTGGCCTTCGGCGTCGCGCACCAAACCGTGGACATAGACCTGCTTGAACGGCACTTCCTGTTTGAAGTGCAGGGTCATCATGATCATTCTAGCGACCCAGAAAAAGATGATGTCAAAGCCTGTTACCAGCACACTAGAGGGGTGGAAGGTTTTCAGATCTTCAGTTTCTTCTGGCCAACCGAGGGTGGAAAACGTCCATAGGGCAGAGGAGAACCAGGTGTCTAACACATCGTTATCTTGCTTGAGTGAGATACTGTCAGCTAAACCATGTTTGGCACGCACCTCATTCTCGTCACGGCCGACATAGACCTTGCCTTGCTCGTCATACCAGGCGGGAATACGATGACCCCACCAGAGTTGGCGGGAGATACACCAGTCTTGAATGTCGCGCATCCACGAGAAATAAATATTTTCATATTGTTTGGGCACAAATTCTATATCGCCATTTTCAACCGCTTCTATAGCGGGCTTTGCCATAGATTTAGCATCCACGTACCATTGGTCGGTGAGGTAGGGTTCTACCACCACGCCGGAGCGATCGCCGATAGGAAGCTGCAAAGTATGGTCATCGATTTTGTCGAGTAAACCAAGCGCGTCGAGATCGCTCACTACTTGCTTGCGGCACACATAGCGATCCATTCCTTGGTAAGCCGCCGGTACATTTTCGTTCATGGCGGCGTTGTCATCTAGCACATTGATCATTTGCAGATCATGGCGCTTACCTATCTCGTAATCATTAAAGTCATGGGCGGGGGTTATTTTAACGCAGCCAGTACCGAACTCTTGATCGACATAGTCATCGGCGATAATAGGGATTTCGCGATCAGTTAAAGGCAGCTTAATCATTTTACCGATCAAGTTTTTGTAGCGCTCGTCATCTGGGTGAACGGCTACCGCGGTATCGCCAAGCATTGTTTCCGGTCTAGTCGTCGCGACGACTAGCTGCCCCGAGCCATCGCTCAAGGGGTAACGAAAGTGCCATAAGTGGCCGGCTTTCTCTTCGCTGACTACCTCCAAGTCAGAGATGGCGGTATGTAAAACGGGGTCCCAGTTAACGAGGCGAGTGCCTCGATAAATCAGATTTTCTTCATAGAGGCGAACAAACACTTCTTGCACCGCATTGGAGAGGCCCTCATCCATAGTAAAGCGTTCGCGTGACCAATCGGTAGAGGCGCCCATGCGTCTAAGTTGTTGGGTGATAGTGCCGCCGGATTTTTCTTTCCATTCCCACACTTTTTCGATGAACTTGTCGCGGCCCAATTCTTTACGTTTGATGCCCTGCGCTTCGAGTTGACGCTCTACCACCATTTGGGTGGCGATACCGGCATGATCGGTGCCTATTTGCCAGAGGGTATTGTCGCCCTTCATCCGGTGGTAGCGGATCAACACATCCATAATGGTGTCCTGAAAGCCATGACCCATATGCAGGCTGCCGGTGACATTTGGCGGCGGAATCATGATGCTATAAGGAGTGCCTTCGCCACTGGGCGCGAAATAGCCGTTGGCTTCCCATTGTTGATACCATTTTGTTTCAATGTCGGCGGGGAGGAATGTTTTATCCATTAAAAAGTGCTACGTATTGGTGGTTAATCGGTTTTGCCACAGCCATTCAATATGGCCCATGCAAAAAAGAACTAAGTATACAAAAGTTAGCGAGGGGCAGAAAGGCGTGATTGTGCCGCTGGAGATGATTTGCGGCTTATTGTTGTTTAAGCTTGTCGGCCAGCTGCAAAATAGTGGCATTGGATGATGCGCAAAGCTGGCGATGCAGTTTGTCTTCAATACTTGGGACTAATTCATCCACTATGTCTTGAATCAATAATTCCATATCAATATCTTCTGCGCTGTCCTCATTATGGTTAAACGCGGCAAGCTCGGGGAACATGTCTTCCTGCTCTTCTTCATATTCTTCGTCATCAATGGCGGGCTTTGTTTTGGCGACGAGAGGTTGGCCGTCATTGCTGGCAGAGGTAGTGCGTAAATCGTTGCTGCTGTGGCGCTTATTTTGAAAGGGAATGGAGGGCTGACTTGGTCTAGCTTGAAACTGTTCTCCCAACGGCAATAATTCGTAATGGTCTTCCACAACGTCGCTTAGCACCGGGATACCAATGGCTTGTGGCGTGCTTTGCGATTCGCTGCTGGCAGGCTCATCAGCGTCGTTGCAATGATCGCCGAATAGCCCCTTGATGGACTGTAGTTCGTCGAGCAAATCGGTTTTAGAGGCGTCTGTTGATGAAGTCGCTAAGGGTTGATGGTCGGTGCTGATTTCATTACTTGTCATAGCGGCAACGTATACCCGGCTGTTAATAAAAGATGTAGCTATAAATATAGCTTATTTACGCAAGTCGTGGGTCTCGAGTTGATAACCGCGATTACGGTAAAAACGGAAGTTGGCGCGGGTGGATGTGGTGACAACATCTGTTTGCACCACAATCTCGGATAGCCGCTCAAAGCGGCTAAAAAACTCAGGGACATGGTTTGATAAGTTAATCAGCAAGCCACTTTGTGTGGCCGCCGTACCTTGACCATTTTCATAACCGACTTGGATAGCGGCGTTTTTTCGTTCGGTGCTAGCCTTGTCGTCGGTACTGATCTGATGGGGTAAAAAACTGCTATTGCGCCAGCTCCACAATAATTGGTCAAGGGCATTGGCTTGTGCATTATCATCGCAGTGGATATAAATCTGAAGGCCGAGTTTAAAGGCCTTATCGGCCAGTCTACAGGCGAACAAATGGCGCTGCCCTACACTTTCTTCCGGCAGAATGTAGAAGTCTACTTTTGTCATAGGGTAGAGGTCATTTAGCGTTGATTTTGGAGGTAGCGGCAGCTTGGCTCTGGTTGATTAAGTACTGGCAAAGCAAGCCGACCGGACGTCCAGTTGCGCCTTTGTTGCCGCCACTGAGCCACGCGGTACCGGCAATATCTAAATGCGCCCAGCGCATAGATTGGGTGAAGCGCGATAAGAAACAGGCTGCAGTGACACTGCCTGCACCAGGGCCGCCGATATTAGCAATGTCGGCAAAGTTGCTATTGATTTGTTGCTGATACTCATCCCATAGCGGCATATGCCAAGCGCGATCGCCGATCTGTTGGCCGGCTGCGAGTAATTGCTCGGCAAAGTCGTCTTGATTACTGAACAAACCCGTGGCGTGCTTGCCTAAAGCGACCACGCAGGCGCCGGTGAGGGTGGCAATGTCAATAATCGACTCAGGTTTAAATCTTTCGGCATAAGTTAGGGCGTCACAAAGCACCAAGCGACCTTCGGCATCGGTGTTTAGCACTTCAATTGTTTGACCTGACATGCTGGTCACTACATCACCAGGTTTGGTGGCAGCGCCATTAGGCATGTTTTCCGCGGCGGCGATAATAGCCACCATATTGATCGGCAGTTTCATCTCACAAACCGCGGCAACGGTTCCCATCACACTGGCCGCACCGCACATATCGTATTTCATTTCATCCATTGCAGAGCCGGGCTTGAGACTAATACCGCCACTATCAAAGGTAATGCCTTTACCGACCAATACATGTGGTTTTTTGCTTTTGGCAGCAGCTTTGTAGTCCATCACGATCAGTTTCGCGGGTTCATCGCTACCAGCGGAGACTGAGAGAAGGGAGCCCATACCGAGTTCCCGCATTTTCTTTTCTTCGAGTACTGATACTGTCAAGGATGCGTGTTTGCGGCCTAGACTACGCGCCTGTGTGGCCAAATAAGTTGGCGTGCAGATATTGCCTGGTAGGTTACCCAGCTCTTTGGCGATATTCATGCCTCTGGCAATGGCTTTGCCTTGGTGGATGGCGGTGCGGCTGCTTTTATCGACATCGCCGGCTAAGGTGATCTTCTTCAGCGCAGAGGCGGGTTTTGGTTTGCTGAGTGTTTCGGTGTAACGATAATTTTTGCTGCCACTGGTCATGGCTATTTGGCCGGCCATCCAGGCTTTGTCTTTGCCGGCAACGCTGATGCCATCTAAAGCCACAAGGCTGTCTTTAGCTTTGCTGTTATCCAAAGCGCTGAGCAGACTGTTGATAAGTTTGCCGAAGTCGGCGGTTGATAATTTTTTATCTTCACCGCAGCCGAGTAGCAGCACGCGCTCAGCTTGCACACCGCTAAGATTGGGGAGTAATAGGCTTTGCCCCAATGTGCCGTTGATGTCACCTCGTTTGATGATTTTTTGCAGTTGTCCGCCGCTGGCCTTATTGATGGCACGGGCGGTTTGTGACAGTTTGCCATTAGTAAAAATGGCGACTACCAAGCATTGACTGCTTTGGTTGGCTGCTTGGCTGATGGTTTTAATGGCTACGTCCATAGATATTTCCTTGCTGCGCGGGTGGTTAAAAATAACGACAACCCCACGGCTTTAATGGATAATGAGCCGCGTCCAGAATCAGTCGAGGCCTTACGAATGTTAGCCTACTAGTGTAATAGCTTGTTGCTTGCGTTAAAAGTCCAAAACCCATGCTAGGCTTAAAAGTTTAGTTCTCTAACAATAACGAAGGTAGGATTTCTACACGTGATTTTGTTCCGCTACTTAGCGAAAGAAATATTACTGACGCTGTGTGCCGTCAGCGCTACCTTGCTGGTAATCGTGATGAGTGGGCGCTTCGTAAAATACTTGGCGCAAGCCGCTTCGGGTGACCTCGCCCCAGAAGTTGTACTTAGTATTATGGCGTACCGGCTGCCCAGCTTTTTAGAGTTGGTGTTACCACTGGGATTGTTTATTGCCATTATGCTGACTTACGGTCGGCTCTATGTTGAAAGTGAGATGACGGTGATGTCAGCATGCGGCCTATCGACCCGTCGTTTGGCCGGTTTTACCTTGGTGCCAGCGCTATTAGTCAGTGGCATAGTAGCTTATATCAGCCTTTATGCGAGCCCTCAGGGCATTGCCAAAGTGCAGCAGATTTTTTTGAACGCAGAAAACTCCAGCGGTTTAGAACTATTAGTCGCTGGGAGGTTTCGGGTTGACGAAAAATCCGGGCGGGTTACTTATATTGAAAAAATGGACAACGACCAGCAGGTAATGCGCAAGATTTTTTCAGCCCAGCAATCGGGTAATAAAAAGTCCACCAAAGAGCTGTCCGTGTTGTTGGCCGAGCAAGGTACGATTGCTTTAAATGAGGATCAATCCCGCTATTTGTTACTGGAAAATGGTTACCAATATATCGGTAACCCCAGTGGTGATGCATTTAGAATCACCCAGTTTGAACGTTTTGGACAGTTGCTGAAAGAACCGAAATCCCAGCGTAATATTTATAAGCGGGCCGATGCTCGCAGCACCAAGCAACTGCTCATCTCCAGCAATTTAGAGGATAAAGCCACCTTACAGTGGCGTATTTCATTAGCGATTTTGGTGCCAATAACAGCGCTTATCGCCCAGGCCCTAAGTCGAACCAATCATCGTCGCGGTCGGTATGCCAAAATGTTACCCGGTTTTCTGGTGTATATATTTTATTTAGTGGCGCTCAATGGTGCCCGTGATGCCATTGAAAAAGAAAAGCTGTCGCTAGACTTTGGTATGTGGTGGGTACATGGTTTTTTCTTGTTGCTGGCCTTGCTGTTATTGTTTGGCGGTGACCTTTGGCGCCGCATAATATACCGACCAAAATCGGCGTCAGCGCAATGATGCGCAAATTAAATAACTATGTATCGACCACAATCATCGCCAGTATTTGTTTGGTGATGTTGGTGTTGCTCGGTTTTGATGCGATTGCAGAAATAATCGACGAAGCTGATCGCATTAGTGGCAATTATAGTTTTTTCGACGCTTTGCGCTATGTCGCCTTTTCGGTGCCCGGTAATGTTTTTGATCTGTTGCCCTTTGCGGCCTTGGTTGGTTGTCTGGCGGGCTTAGGGGGCTTGGCCAATAATAGTGAGCTAGTCGTGATGCGCAGTGCAGGTGTATCCACGGGTCGAGTTGTGTGGATGGTAATGCGTCCTGCGATGGTGGTGATGCTGGTAGGAATGTTAGTCAGCGAATATGTCGCCCCTTACACGGAGAGTATTGCTCAAAGTGAGCGGGCGCAGGCCTTGCGGAAAGCCGATAATGTGGTCAGTAAGCATGGCTTGTGGCATCGTGAGGGCAACCAATTTATGCATTTTAGTGTGGTGCAGCCCAATGGTGTCCTATATGGCGTGACCATTTATCAGTTTGATGATGATAGGCGCTTGCTGCATACCTTGTCGGCTGAGCGGGCCATTTACCAGTCCAGTGAATGGCTGTTAGAAGATGTGGTAGAAAGCCATTTACCAGAAACAGAAGAGGATATTATTAGCAAGTCGACGGCTAGTTCCAAGCCTTGGAACACCGAGCTTTCCCCTGAACTGTTAACTATTTTAGTGTTGGACCCGATTGATTTATCGATCGAGGGGCTATGGAAATATTCGCGCTATCTTGAGGGGCAAGGGCTTAACAGTGGTGGCTACCGTCTGGCATTTTGGAAAAAAGTGCTGCAGCCGCTATCGACCATGACTTTAGTGCTGATCGCCATTTCATTTATTTTTGGCCCGCTGCGAGAAGTGACTATGGGTTTCCGGATTTTTGTCGGCGTGTTGGTGGGTATTGTATTTCGCACCGGCCAGGATATGTTGGCGCCGGCGAGTTTGGTCTACGGTTTTCAGCCGATCTATGCCTCACTGGTGCCGATTATAGTTTGCAGTGCTATTGGCTTTTGGTTTTTGCGCCGCGCTAGGTAGATTGCTCTTGTGGGATGCGGGATTCGGTGGGGCGCCAGGTCAGAGCAATTTTTTGTACACTACACAAAACTTGTTCTGACCCGGCGCCGTGCTACGTCCAGAGGGTAGTTAAGTAAGGGCTATTTTTTTTTATCAACTTTCGGTAATACCACTATGCGGCTGTTTGACCATCGGTCATGCCAACTGAGACCATCGCGGTCTATCCATATCCACCAATAGCCAGCGCCTAGACATGCCATTGAAATAAAAGCAAAAACAATGCGTTGCAGGCACTGAAAGATTGTAAGGCGGTCGCCATTATTACTTTGCAATTGCAAACGCCATGCTTGCATGCCCAGAGTTTGACCATTTTTGCGCCAGAACAAACAGAAAAAAGCTAAATAGATCACCAGTAGATAAAGCTGAAATGGCCAGCCTTCTACCAGGGTTGGCAGTTCATGGACAACTTGTTCGTTGTTCTTATTGTCGACCTGCGGTTGCATAAGCACTGCGGGTAAAGTGGCAGCGAACAATACTGCAAACACTAACATTGAGTCGTAAATCATCGCCGTCAGTCGCCGTAAAATACCAGCAGTTTCTAGAGTTTGTTGGGTCATAGTAAAGAGCTTGGTGGCTAAAAGTGAGCCATTCTAGCAGAACGATGGTTAGGCACAATTATACTGACTGGGGTAGTGGTCTAGAATTCGTATTTAACGCCCAGCCTAACCCGGTCGCTGGATACTCTGAGTCGGTAGTTCATATGGGACTCACTATAGCTGTAGTCAGATGATTGCTCGCTGCTACTTGCTTTGCGTCCATAATGGTTGTTATAAAGCGCTCGCAAGCTAAGGCGCAAAATCTTGCCTAAGGCGGCGCCGCCATCCTTGTGTGAATAATCTTCTCGGTGTTGTTGCAGCCATAAGTAATGAAAGGCGAGATCCTGCCGTTGGTCGGCGGGTTGATAGGTTCTGTTGAGCTGGTCGGTGACGACTTGGCTGAGTAGGCTTTGGTCGTATCGTTGGAAGACTAAACTACTAACGGTGGCTTTTTGACTAGTAGGCTTTAAGGGTTCAGCTTGGCTGAGGCTGTTACATGCAATCAATAAAAGGTAAGCAGCTAAGCAATAAAAGCTAATTGTCTGCAGTCGACGAAGTTGATTCCTTGTATCGCTAAGCATCGCACGCCCTTATTTTCCTACAACTGGCTTATGTGCTTGTGCCAGCCTTATGATTATTAATCTAACCAGATTTCATTGCCTTGGATAGATCTAAATATGTGCCAAGATATGATACTGAGTGTAATATTTTGCTGCCAAACAGTTACCAAACTCCGGTTATTGGCTTGTAGCGCCTTACAGTAAAGGGCTGTAGGCTGAGCTGCCACTTCATAAAGAAATTGTGTATATTCTATTTAGATCTAAGATTAATGGCTTTTTGCAATAAAAAATTAGCTATATATGTGGTTTTGCAACAGCTAGCATTAACCATAATTAATTATTTGGCAAAGGGATGGTTAGTATCACCACGCGATACTATCAACTTTTCCAACTAGTAGGGC
>JBNMPW010000067.1:0-15463 GCA_051277205.1 Oceanicoccus sp.
AGTCCCAATAAACCGCAGCAAAACAGTAGCGTCGCCAATATCAAAACATGGTCGAGTGGTATTTGTAGACCATTCATACTCGTCTGCCCCCATCTCTACGTACAAGAAAGCGACGCCCCAGATGGTAGGCACCGACCAAACCTGCTAACAGCAGCATTGAGGCGATCTCTACGGCCAGCACATAGGGGCCAAACAATTCTAACGCCACTGTTTTTGGCGCGACGGCAATACCTGGTGTATTAGCATCATATTGCAACGCTATTAACAATTCGAGCAGCAGTATGGCGACCATTATGGTAGGCACCAGCCAATAACTGCTGCTAAGCCATTTGCGTTCAACAGCCTCACCACTTTCACCAAGGTTAAGCATCATAATGACAAACACAAACAACACCATAATCGCGCCCGCATAAATAAGCACTTCCAGCGCCGCGGCAAAAGGCGCGCCCAACAAAAAGAAAATAACGGCGACAGCTAATAAGGAAATGATCAAGTAGATCAACGCATGTACGGCATTGGTTCGGCTTAAGGTCAATACGGTTGCCGCGAAGGCTATAGCCGCCGCAAGGTAAAATAGTATTTCCATCATGGCAATAAACTCTTTACTTCAATTGGTTGCGCTTCGTGTTGCGCCTGACCTTTGTCTTTGCCGGTAATTGCCAAACCCGATACGCGATAAAAATTATAATCATGGTATTTCCCTGGGCCATCGATTTGCAAATGCTCTTTTTCATAAACCATATTTTGCCGGTCGTACTCACACATTTCGAAATCTGGCGTTAATTGAATAGCATTGGTAGGGCAGGCTTCTTCACACATACCGCACATAATACAGCGTGAAAAATTGATCCGGAAAAACTCTGGATACCAGCGGCCATCTTCCCGCACGCCTTGTTGCAAGGCGATGCAGTCAACTGGACAGGCAACGGCACATAAATTACAGGCTACGCAGCGCTCGTCGCCATCGGGGTCTTTGGTGAGCACAATACGGCCGCGATAGCGAGGAGCCAGATAAGGTTGTTGCTCCGGATACTGCACGGTTTCGGCACGGGTGAAGCTATGTTGCAATATCGTCCATATGGTAGTGAATTGGCTGCGTAATGATGACAGCATAGAGCTTACCCCTTCATCGCCAGTGCGATAGCACCGGTTAGCAATAGATTGACAAGGCTCAACGGCAGCATGTATTTCCAGCCCAGGGACATCAGTTGATCGTAGCGGGGGCGTGGTATTGCAGCGCGAAGTAAAATGAAAAAACAAATAATGATAAAAACTTTGATTAAAAACCAAAGTACCGGTGGCAGCCATGGTCCCAACCAGCCGCCAAAGAATAAGGTCACAATCATGCAAGAGATCAGTATTAATCCTAGGTATTCTCCGAGCATGAACATGGCGAATTTCATGCCGCTATATTCAGTATGAAATCCTGCTGTTAATTCATGCTCCGCTTCTGGCAGATCGAAGGGCAGTCGATGGCTTTCGGCAATACCGGCGATAATAAAAATATAAAGGCCGATAAATTGTGGAACGCAATACCAGAGATCGCGCTGCGCCTCGACAATTTCGCGCATGCTAAAACTACCGGTAAGCATCACTACACCCATTAATGATAAGCCCATAAAGACTTCGTAACTGACCATTTGGGCCGCACTGCGCAGGCCGCCTAACAAGGCATATTTATTATTTGAGGCGAGGCCGCCAAGTAATACGCTGTAAACTGCCAACGAAGTCATACCGAGAAAAAACAATAAGCCAATATTTAAATCAATAACAAAAAGATCTGGGCCAAAGGGGACAACGGCAAAGCCCATTAACATCGCCACCACGATAGCCGTAGGGGCAAATACAAATACCACTCGATCGGCAAAGGGAGGAATCCAATCGTGTTTTGTCAATAATTTGAGCATGTCGGCCACGACCTGCAACACACCGAATGGGCCTAGCCGATTTGGGCCATAACGGTCTTGCCATACACCGAGCAGGCGGCGTTCAAACCAAGTAAGAAGTGCCGCGCCAGATATTGCTGAAACAATAATAATCAAACCCAAACCGACAGTTGCTAACTCAGACATGAGCAACTCCATCGCTGGCAATAAGCTCTGGTTTCTGACGTATCCATTGTGTATCTTTTTGCAGCGACACCCGCTCACCATTAACTAAGTTGAGACTTTCATTAAGCCCAACACTGTATGCCGCACAACCTAAAGCTATGCTGTCGTTAAGTCGTACTTCTAAAACATCAGCAGCAGATGGGTCGCCAATAATCAGTCCATCACCGTTTACGACATTGAGGCGCTCGGCATCGTCGGTACTGATCTCGATAACGGCCACGTCTATTAATTTTTCGATGGCAGCACTGTGAGCGGATAATTCATCACTACCAAAGATTTTGTGGCGGGGCACTAACAGCCATTGATCCTCGCTTGGCATGAATGAAGGGGGCTTTGCAGTTTCTATAGCGACAATTTTTGTGTTTGTGCTAGCTGTTATCAAAAGCCGTGCACCAGCGCTGCCACCTTTTATCGGCCCACCGACTTCGTCTTGAAATTTATGTAACGATTGATTTGAATTCCAACCCGGTGACCACACATACGTTAGTAATGCAGCCGGTTGATTATGGTTTAACCCCTCCATACTAAAAGCCAAGGCACTTTCTTCATCAATAGTTTGCTTAGGTTCATGCACACTTTTATTGGCTAACATCGCCGTGCGACCACTGTAGCGGTGTGTTTGACGTGGAATTTTTACCCCGAGATTGCGGTAGTGATGATCTGGGGCTGCCGCTAAGATACCGGCTAGGGCCGGAATTGTGCGAGCACAAGCTTGGCTGATGTCATCGAAATGATGGACTTCACTCACCGCCAATATTCCCATGCTATGCATGCAACTCAGCAACCATTGCCAGCTAGCTTGCCGGTCAGCATGAGCGGTCATGGCCGCAAAGTAGCGTTGGGCGCGGCCTTCTAAACTTACCAATGTACCTTCTGTTTCAATAAAAGAGGCGGCGGGAAGCGCGAGTGAACTGGCAGACATTGTTGCGTTATCCAAACAGTCCAGCACAACAATATTGGCCACGTTGGCTAATAGTTTGTCGATATCGGCTTTGCGACCACGTCGATACAAATCATTTTCAACTACCACCAGCGTAGTAATGTCGCCTGCTACTGCTCGTGCGGTGAGTGTTTCAAGGTTGACTGCATGGTCACCAGTCAACATGGCCTGGCCCAGACTATTTGCTTCGGGAACGGTTAGGCATAACATCGGCTGACGACCGCTGTCACTGAGACTATCGGCTAACAATGCAGCTTCACTAATCATGGCGCTATTGGCGCAGCTTGTACCAGAAATAATTAGTGGTCGTTTTGCCGCTGCTAATACCTCGGCAATTGTTGTAGCAAGCTTTTCATCGACCAGTGATTTCAATGGCCCAATAGCTTTACCAGAAATTTTGGCGGTAATGACGGCGGTCAACCGGGCTATATCGTCCGGCGCCATATGCGCTGTTTGCTGAGCAATATCATCTAATCGGGTATCGCTAACGGCCGCAATAAACAGTGGATTAAGTTGATCCTGTGCCAGGTTACGAACCGCTGCATCTTGCCAAGGTTGCAGCCGTAATTCGGCCGCCATCGCATAGGCTTTATTACGTACACTTTGACGTAAGGCAAGGGCAATACGTGGCGCTGTATTTGTAAGGTCCTCGCCCAATATCAAAATGGCATCGGCTGACTCTATGGTTTTAATATCGGGGATTTGGGCGCTGCTTTTTTGTAATAATTGGCAGCTGAGATTTATCAGGGGTTGTTCTTGATCACTACAACCTGAGCTAAAGTTTTCGGCGCCCACTAAGGTGCGCAATAAATAATTAGCCTCTACCGAAGCGCGGGGCGAACCAATACAGGCAAGTTTTCCCTCACCACAAACAGCCGCCATTGTATCCACTGCTTGCTGCCGTTCGATAGCATCATAACGGCCATCAATGTTACGCAGACCGGCATGATCTAGTCGCTGTTCATTATTCACAAAAGCTGCGCCAAAGCGACCGCGGTCACAGAGAAAATAACCGTTCACATCGGCGTTATAGCGATTATGTACTCGTTTTAGTTTTCCATAGCGTTCACCGACAAGAGTGTTACAGCCAACGGCACAGCCGGTACACACAGATGGCGCTGATTGCAGATCCCATTTACGGGTGTATTCGTTGACCAAGGTTTCGTCGGTAAATACACCGGTAGGGCAAACCTCCACTAAATTTCCAGAAAATTCACTTTCTAACACACCTTCTTGGTGTCGACCAAAATAGACATGGTCACGGGATGCCATGGCGGCAAGATCAGTGCCACCGGCGTAGTCACGATAATATCGGGTGCAGCGATAACAGGTAATACAGCGGTTCATCTCATGGTGGATTAATGGCCCGAGATACTGATTGCGATGGGTGTTCTTTAAACCGCGATACTGACGCGTGTTGTGGCCGGTCATCACAGTGACGTCTTGCAGGTGGCATTCGCCGCCTTCTGCGCAGACGGGGCAATCATGGGGATGGTTAAGCATTAGTGATTCAACAATAGTTTGCCGAAACTGTTTCGCCTTATCACCCTGCAATGAAAATATAGCGCCTTCGGTGACTGGTGTCATGCAGCCCATCACAATACGGCCGCGATCATCGTCGGCATTGAGATATTGCACAACGGCACATTGCCGGCATGCACCAATAGAACCCATAGCCGGATGCCAACAAAAATAGGGCAAATCTAAACCCAACGACAAGAAAGCTTGCAGAATATTATCGCCAGATTTTACGTCGTATTCTTCACCATCAATAGTTATTAGAGGCATTAAGCTAGTCCTCCAGACTGTTCTAGATGACACCAAGGGCAACCAGCACCATTCAGATGACGCTCAAAATCTGCTCGGAAATATTTTAGGCCACTGGCTAAAGGTTCCATCGCTCCCGGTGCCAAGGCGCAATGTGTATTGCCAATGGCTCCTATAAAACCAATTTGTTTGGCTAAGGTCTCCATATCTTGCGCTGTACCTCGCCCTTGTTCGATATCGTCCAATACCTGTGCCGACCAAGGTAGGCCGTCGCGGCAAGGCGTACAAAACCCGCAGGATTCTTGAGCAAAAAACTCCACTAAGTTTTTAACAAAACCCACCGGGCAGGTTTTGTCATCGAGAATAATCATCGTGCCAGTACCCATTCGGCTGCCTGCTTTACCGATGCTGTCATAGTCCATTGCAAGGTCAAGATGTTGCTCGGTAAGAAAGTCAGTAGAACCACCGCCGGGTAAGAAACCGCGTATTTTATAGCCGTCTTCCATACCACCGGCGTAGTCCATAATTATTTCACGAATCGGTGTGCCAATCGGCAGTTCCCAGCAACCGGGGTTTTTAACGTGACCACTGACACCGTACATTTTCGTGCCCGCGTCATCGGTCAAACCTAGCGATTGAAACCAGTCAGCACCGCGCTCAATGATATGATGAATATTGCACAGGGTTTCTACGTTATTGACAATGGTGGGACGACCCCATAAACCACTTACTTGCGGAAAGGGGGGTTTCGCACGCGGGTTGGCACGTTTGCCCTCTAGAGAGCTGATTAAAGCGGTTTCTTCACCACAGATATATCGGCCGGCACTGACGTGAACATGCATTTCGAGATGGTAGTCAGTACCTAATATATTTTTACCCAGATAGCCTTTGGCATAACAATCAGCGATCGCTTGATTTAATTGCTCTTGTGCAATTAGGTATTCCGAGCGAATAAAAATATAGGCGATATCGGCTTGCAGTGTATAAGCCGAAACGATCATACCTTCTATCAATTGATGCGGGTCACACTCTAAGAGCAAGCGGTCTTTAAAGGTGCCAGGCTCCATTTCATCGGCATTGCATATGAGATATTTATGGCCGGCAGAAACATTATCCATCGGCACAAAGCTCCACTTCATACCGGTAGGAAATCCTGCGCCACCGCGTCCGCGTAGATTTGAATCCTTTATAATTCGCAAACAGTCCGCCGGTGACAACCCCCCCAGCGCTGTTTTCAAACCCTTATAACCGCCATTGGCTTCATAAATAGCCATGTCGGTCCTGCTTTGATCCGATCTAATGTTTCTAGTGAGTGGTCGATCGAGGCTCATTGCTCTGCCTCCTGATTAGATCTGAAAATACGCCGAATATCGTTGCTATTAATATTCTGATGCAACTCATCGCCGACCATCATTACCGGTGCTTTATCGCAGGCGCCTAAACATGTGACGGGTAAAAATGTGTATTGATTGTCAGCCGTGGTTTCGCCTAAAGCGACACCCAGTTGCGCGCTTATTTGCGCTTGTAGATGCTGGTAACCTTTCATCCAACAGGTCACGCTGTTGCATAACAATATGATTTTTTCACCCACCGGTTGTCGAAAAATCAGATTATAAAAAGTGGCGATGCCATCTAATTCTGCGGAGGACATCTGTAAATGACGGGCGATTGCTTGCAGACTTTCATCGGACACCCAGCCACGATGTGCCTGTACTATTTTTAAGGCATCAATGGCTACTGCATGAGGATAAGGCGCATGATCTATTTCTGCATTGATCTGCATAAGCTCAGCGTCGCTGAGTACTGGGATTAACTGCGCACTGCTATGGCTATTGCTTATACTCATCGGTCTACATCCGCCATAACAAAATCGATACTGGCAATGATGGCGATCATGTCGGCAATCATTAGTCCATTACTGATCAGTGGGATTTGTTGCAGCGCAGGGAAGGAAGGTGTGCGTATTCGGGTGCGATATGAAGTGGTACCGCCATCGCTTATCAAATGATAATTATTAATACCTTTAGTGGCTTCGATGGGAAACGAGGCTTCACCGGCCGGGATTACCGTCCCCCAACTAACACTAAGAAAGTGATGAATCAGGGTTTCAATATCTTGTAAAGTGCGCTCTTTTGGAGGCGGAGTGGTGAGACTATTGTCGCTCTTATAAGGTCCCTCAGGCATATTGTCCATGCACTGGCGTATGATGTGCAGGCTCTGGCGAATTTCTTCTACCCGGACCATAGCTCGATCATAGCTATCGCCTTTGCTACCGACAGGCACTTCAAATTCAAATTGATCATAACCACCATAAGGGCGATCGCGACGTAAATCAAAGTCCATGCCAGTCGCTCGCATATTGGGACCTGTTATGCCCCAGTCTATCGCTTCTTGGCTATTGTATTCGCCAATACCAACAGTGCGCTGTTTAAGAATGCTGTTGTCCATCGCCATTTTTTGATAGTGGTCGAGGCGGGCGGGCATCGAGTCGATAAACTCGCGGATCATTTTTTCCCAGCCTTTGGGTAGGTCTTGCGCGACGCCACCAATGCGAAACCAGGCTGGGTGCATGCGGCCACCGGTTATCGCTTCGATAATACCTAGCAAGCGCTCGCGGTCAGCGAACATATAAAACACCGGTGACATCTGGCCAACGTCTTGAGCAAAGGTGCCGTAAAAAACCAAATGGCTGGAGACACGAAATAATTCCGACAACATTATACGGATAACTTTGGCTCGGTCTGGCACTTGAACGTCGGCAAGTTGCTCGACCGCCATCACATAAGCCATATTGTTCATCACCCCACCGAGGTAATCGATCCGGTCGGTGTAGGGCATATAGGATGCCCACGTCTGCCGCTCGGCCATTTTTTCAGCACCGCGATGGTGATAACCGATGTCCGGTACTGAATCCACCACCACCTCACCGTCTAGTTGTAGGGCTATGCGAAATACCCCATGCACTGATGGATGATTAGGACCGAGGTTAAGAAACATAAATTCTGTGTCGTCAGTAGCCCTCTGCATACCCCATTCTTCAGGACGAAATAATAAAGCTTCTTGTTCTTGCGCCTGCTTCTCTTCATCGAGGCTGAACGGTTCCATCTCCGTGGCGCGAGCGGGGTGGTCCTTACGTAAGGCATGACCTTCCCAAGTGGGCGGCAATAAAATACGTCGTAAATTGGGGTGGCCGCTAAATACTACTCCGAACATATCCCAGGCTTCACGCTCATACCAATTGGCATTGGGCCAAATTGAAACTACCGATGGCACTGTTAAATCTGTTGTGCTGACCGCAACTTTAAGCCGAATCTCAGTACAGGGTCTGAAACTCATTAGGTGATAAACAACAGTGAAATCACTGGCAGCAGCGGCCTTGTATTGGCGTAAACGTTCATCGATCGCAAACAGATCTAACAACATAGGAAAGTGATGTTTTAAATGGCCTAAAATCTCTATCAACTTACTGAGCGTTAGCCATAAGGTGGGTGTGTGGTCGGCACTGGTTTCTGGGACAACATGCTCGGCGCCAAAGCGGGCGATTAATTCGTCCAGGTTGCTGCTGTTATCACTTAGCTGTGCGTTTAGCATTTGTTATCCTAATTCGGGCAGACTGCACTCACTAATTTATCTGATTTTATTTTTCTGAATTAACTATTTTTTACGGCTAGACACTGTCTGGACTGCGTAAAATAGTTTCCCGACTGCGCTCCTCCTGCAGTAAATCGCGCTGCGAAGGCATCAACGGTTTAATGATTTGCTGATCGCCGGCTACCCAGCTGAGAGGGCGGCGTTCTTTTACGATGGAAGCCTGTAACATCATAAGCCCCTGCATCAATGCCTCGGGGCGCGGTGGACAACCTGGCACATAGACATCAACGGGGATAAATTTGTCGACACCCTGCACCACACTGTAGATATCGTACATACCGCCTGAATTAGCACAGGAACCCATCGAAATAATCCAGCGCGGTTCTAGCAGTTGGTCGTACAGGTGCTGTACTACCGGCGCCATTTTTCGAAACACCGTGCCTGAAATTACCATTAAGTCAGCCTGTCTTGGAGTGGCGCGAATCACTTCAGAACCGAAGCGGGCAATATCATGGCGACTGGTAAAAGCCGTTGCCATTTCGACATAGCAACAGGATAAACCAAAATTAAATGGCCACAAAGAATGCGCTCGTCCCCAAGCAATTAAATCTTCTAGCTTAGCGAAAGCGACATTACGCTTTACCTGCTCTTCAATACTTTCAACTGCGCCGCCAGGCGAGGCGCTACTTTTATCACTTGCAATGACATCTTCTGGTCGCGTGAGGTTCCATTCCATCAGCTTTGGTCCTCTTGCTTAATTCCGGTTCTACTTTTGATGCCCCAATCCAAGCTACCGGAGCGCAACTCGTACACCAGCGCCACCGCAAGAATAAAAATAAATATGCTGATGGTAATAAAGCCACCCCAGCCCAACTCATAAAAAGCCAACGCCCAAGCAAAGATAAATACCGTTTCTAGATCAAAGATTACAAAGAAAATTGCGATTAGATAAAACTCGGCGGACATATGGATTTGCGGCGACCCGACAGATAAAACGCCAGATTCGAAAGGTAAGTTGGTAGCATGATTGGCTCGTCGCTGACCTAATATGTGTGACAATAGCAACATAGTGGCGACGAGTACTAAGACGGCGATGACATAGACCACAAAGGGCCACAACGATGCGCTGGCCTGATTCAAACGCTATCCCCCAAACAAAAAGTAAAAAATTTAGAGGGCGATAAAAAAAATGTGGCGTAGGGTATTTGCTTTAAAACAGAGGGGCAGAAGTTGTTGCACAGGGGTGAATTTGGCAGGCCGTAATAAACGATCTGTCGACAACATGGCGCCTGTTTGATCTGTCTTAGCATAAGGAACTCCATAATCCCGAAGGGTAAACATGGAGGTCACTTGCCTATACTTCTAACTACGTAGGTAAGTATTTGACCGAGTACAGTTAGCACGTGCAACTAGACTGACTCTAGCGAGCTTTAAAACGAAACGCAAGTAAAAGGAAATAATAGGAATGTTGGTGAGCATAACTAACAGCTTCAATAGCAAAACTTAAGGCATGCCGATACTTGATAGAGATCAAGGTAATTGGGTCTCACATCGGTATCATTAAAAGCGTACCACCCTCACTCATTATTTATTTGGAGCCCAGTCTCATGCTAAGCCATATTAGCGCAGCCCTTGATAAATCTCGCCAACACTTAGATGAAATTATCGAGAAATTAGACAACCATTGTGCGGAGCTTTCCGAGGATACTATCAATTTGTGGCGGCAAGCTAAGCCAAAGTTAGAGTCGCTAAAAGATTCGCTTGAAAGTGCCCAGAAGTCGCTGCATGCCCAAACCGAAGAAGTGCTTCTGCAGGCCCATTTAGCCACCATGGACGCCTACGATCAATGGGCTTGCCTGAGCCAAACTATTGCTGGTTTGGCCCGTTATACACAACGTAATGGGTTGGCAGAATTACAGCATACAGTGCTACAAGCCCAATTAGCTAAAATGGAAACGCGAGATTTTATGAGCGCTCAGGGCGAGGTCATTAAAAAGAATTTTCAATATGCCCGGGAGAAGCTTGAGGAGAGTAGCCATGGCGCTGCCAATGAGATGGCAAAAAGTATAGAGAACATCGGTAATGCATGGCTTCACGCTCATTGACTAAAATCTTAAAGGCTAACCACTAGGCCAAGGAGTTCACTGTGTTTATGTATCGTTTGATGGTAGTACTGTTAGTTGGTCTGGCTCTGGCCGCTTGTGATACAGGAACTGATTCACCCGACGGGTTTAGCCTACCGCAAGGTGATGCTGTACTTGGCAAAAAGGTATTTTTGCAAACCGGCTGTTTATCTTGTCACGCAATTAAAGATGTCGAAAGCGACATTAAGCTTGAATTGGACCAACAAATAGTGCTGGGTGGGCAAGTCAACGAAATAAAAACTTATGCTGAGTTGGTGACATCAGTGATAAATCCTTCTCATAAAGTCGCTAAAAACTACCTTATCGAAACAGCTGCTTTGAAGCAGCAACCGCCAATGCGTAATTACAATGATACGTTGACTGTCACACAACTGGTTGATCTGGTGACATTCCTAGAATTACAATATGAATTGGTTCCCTATCAGCCAAGTAATTATGGTATGTATTATCCTTGATATAAAATCCGTACTTGGTTTACACAGAGTCATTTTTATGGACGAATGACTATACACGCTTTCTTAATCACTACTTATCAAAAGGTTGAAATTAAATTATTTAAATATCCGCTTTTCGCCAAATAGTTGCTATGGTATCAGAGCTTTAAAATCAAGAGTTATAATCTGAGTTATTAGTAGTAACAGCTGAGGTGACATCGCGTTGCAATTATCAATGATCATTACTTTTCTCATGCTGACCTTCATATTATGGAGAGTCTATCGATATAGAGAGAAGACACGCCGTCATAGTCTTTTTAAAAAGCCACTATCATCTGAGCATATTGCAATTGTTGAGAACAATGTGCCGCTGTTCACGCGCCTACCTAGAGATTTACGTGAAACGCTACAGGGTTGTATCAATTATTTTCTTGATGAAAAAGTCTTTGTTGGTTGTGACGGCCTTGAAATCACTGATGATATCCGACTTGTTATAGCAGCTAATGCTTGCATGCTACTTGTAAATAGGCGGCAGAAGCATTTCCCTGGTTTTGAAACTATTCTTGTTTACCCAGACACTTATGTTGCACGACAAGTCAGCTATGACGGCTTGGTGGAAGTGCATGAGGACAGTTCTCGATCGGGAGAGTCTTGGTTTCGTGGCCCCATCGTATTATCTTTAACCGATGTTTTGAAAGGATCTGCTAATGAGCGGGATGGGCATAATGTTGTTCTGCATGAGTTTGCCCATAAGCTGGATGAGGAGAATGGTGTCATGGATGGATTACCTGTTCTTCGAAAAGGTGCAGACTACAAAGAGTGGGCAGAGGTATTAACGAAGGAGTATGATGAGTTTCTTAGCCGTGTTGACCGGGGTAAGAATAAGATAATTGATGAATATGGGGCTGTTTCAGCTATTGAGTTTTTTGCTGTGGCAACCGAGTCCTTTTTTGAAAAATCAGAGCATATGAAGAGGCGGCTACCCGAATTGTATCAACAGTTACAAAAATTCTATGGTCTTGATCCAGCTGAATGGAAAATAGAAAGGGATTGATAATATGACATTCACTTCTAGCTGCTTTAACGCTATATGTTAACGGCTGAATCCAACTTAAGCTTCAACCTTAGACATTTCCCTTGGATCTTAACCAAACAATCACCCCGGCGATTACTAGCGAGAAGGGCAGTAGGAAAAGTATAACCGCGACTTGACGCTTCTGCTTGCTGGTTAAATCTAATCGTTCGACTTTTATCTCTTTTTGGCTAAGGAATATTTTATAGTCGAGTTCGGCCAGCCAATTAATAATATTCAGGCCCATTTGAGCATTGCTATATTGATTGATATAAACGTTGGTCAAAAAATCTGCATCAGTAACAATAATGAGTCTGGTTGCTGATGCTTCGTTAGTCTTTGTATCTTCTTCATAAACAATATAAGAAATTGGCACGGGGCCGGCAGTGTCTTCGTCTTTATCAAAAGCAATATCTAAGCTTCGGCTGCTTTCGGCCCAACTATTTTCAGAGGATTGAGTAAATGCCATGGGTGCAATTTTTAAGGTTTTTCTACGATCTTCCAGCATGCGAATAGAGCGAGGTCTAACATAAAAAGTATAATCCAAGCCCTCGGTGATGGCTTTGTGGCGGCCATAATTCTTAGTAGCAGGGCTGCCGGGATCGTCACCGACATGATTCGATAAATCGATAACTGTGTCGGATTTAACGTCGAGTCCCCATTGATTAATGATGTTGTTTAAGCTCGGGTTTTTCCTTTTTTGCTTCGCAGTTAACGCGCTGCCTGATGTTGTCAGTACAGTATTTTCAATAAGAAACAGCGCGTCCCCCCCCGCCATTAAATAATCGCTTATCAGAGTTTCTTCATTATCAGTTAATTCACTACGAGCACCGGCAATAACCAGCACAGCACAATCATCAGGAATAAGCTGGCTGATGCCAAGCATTAGCGGCTTAGCCGAAATATTGTTGTCGGCCAGTATTTTTTTAAAGGTGGATAATCCAGCATTATCCGTGTCTAACAAAGAATATTCACCATGCCCGGTAAGAAAATAAAGCTGTCTCGGTGCTCGGCTGACTCGAACAATTGCATTGCTTAACTTCTCTTCAGATAAGGACTCTTCCGTAAAATCAATATCCTTACGAGTGATACCTGATTGAACAATAACCTTACGTTCTTCGCCATTGACGACGTTACCAAATGTTGCAGCAAAAGCGATTTTTTCGATAGGGTCAATTATCTGTGTGCTGATCAGGCCAGACGATACCCTTTCGTATTCTTTAAACAGGTCTTCTAGATATTTTGGGGGTATACCAACATAAAAAGCGGTTAGCTTAACATCACCTTTTAAATCGCTGATAAAGTTCAAGGTATTTTTAGACAACGTATGCTGCTTATCTGCCGTCAGGTCCCATCTGACTGAAGTGCTATTGGCAAAGTAGTTAGTTAGACCTATAAAAATCATACTAGAAAAAATCATAAAGGCAATCAGCACGAGCTTCTTTCTTCGAGCTTGGCGCGAAGATCTATTCAATTGTCTTGTCTGTAAATCGCTAACGCGAGGGTTGATAATTAAACCGCCAACAACTACGGATAAGCACAAGCCCAAAGCTGTAACCGCACTAACTAGATAACTTAATTGCTGCTCTATATATATAAACGACAACCCCAGTACGAATACTAAAAGTCCTAGTCCACATAATATGGGTAAGAGTTTTGGTGACAGTTTCTCTACTAAATTACTCATATGCCGTTATTGCCAAAGTCTGTTGTCAATGCTAAATCTCGTTAATATCAAACAAATGAATATAGCTGACAGATAATAGACAATATCACCGGGAGTAACTATTCCTACAGCAAAGTTATCTAAATGTGTGCGACTGCTTAGTTGTAAAAGAAAGTGTTGGCTAGCGCCGCTTACATATTGAGAAAAACTAGTGGAAAAAAACAACATAAACAGAGCCATATAGGTGGCCATCGCCGCGACAATTTGATTGCGCGTCCAGGAAGAGATAAGTAGTCCGATAGCAATAAATAATGCTCCTTCTAACCAAATACCCACATAGCCCGAAATCATACTTATTGAATCGGGCTCACCAAAATATTCAACAATTAGATAGTAGCTGGCCGTAATACCAATCAAAATAGAGTAAAAAGCTAGCAGGCTCAGATATTTACCTAAAACAATCATGCTGCATGTCAATGGCGCTGTCAGTAAAAATTCCATAGTGCCTGTTGATTTCTCTTCGGAAAAAACCTTCATCGTCAATAAAGGTATAAAGATTACCAGCATAAACTCCATAGCTTGAAAAACATCTCGTAAAGACGATTCCCTGTTTTGATTAATTATCATAAAAAAGAATATATTAAATATGGACAGCATTGAAATCAAAACAATATAGGCAATGGGGGAGCTAAAATAACTGTGGAGCTCTTTTTTCGTTAGCGCAATTATTTTATTCATTAGCTGCCTGTTATTCCGTCGCTACATCGTTATGATGATCAATAAAGATTTGTTCTAGCGTTACTGGTTTTGAATTTTGGGAGGGTTTATTAGCTAGCAGTGTGGACAATGATTCATCAAGCACTATTCGTCCTGATTTAATCATTAATATTCGTTGAGAAATTTGTTCGATCTCGGTCAGCGTGTGGGTGCTTAGTAGCACCGTCCTTTGATCTCTTTGATTTTTTATAAGGTTTAATACTTGCTGGACTTGAATGGGGTCAAGTCCGCTAGTGGGTTCATCTAATATGAGTAATTTAGGTTCATGGATTATTGCCTGCGCAATGCCAACCCGCTGTTTATAGCCTTTAGATAATGTTGCGATGGGCTTTCTCTTGACGTGTTCAAGGTGACATTCTTCTAATATCTTACTCAGTTGAAAACGTTGCTTTTTAAAGGGTACATCCTTTATTTGGGCTGCAAACTTTAGATAGTTCAGTACCGTCATACTGGTATAAAGTGGCGGGGTTTCTGGCAGATAACCAATTATTTTCCTAATGGCTAATGACCGTTTGTTGATATCAAAGCCATCGATTATTAGTTTACCAGATGATGCTGAAATAAAAGAGGTCAAAATACGCATCAGCGTAGTTTTGCCGGCCCCGTTTTTTCCCAGAAAACCAACGATATCACCTTTGTTAATCTCAAAGGATATGTTGTCTAATGCCTGAAATGAATCAAAGTTTTTGCTGATGTTCGTGGCAATCAGCATGGTTTATCGATGTACATTTTTTATTCCGTGTTTATACAGCGCTTGATCTTTGTTTAGTGTCATCAACGCCAGTGGCAGATTTGTATGAGACTAAGGCTGGTTTAGTGGTTGTTAGAAAACGACATTTGTGCCGATCGAAGGGTAGACCTATAACGGAGAAACGTACAAACATTATTATTATTATTTGCACCTACTTGATGACTCAGTGTATCACGACAATTGGCTGAATTTTTGTATTCAGCCAATTGT